>NZ_CP011304.1:1841805-2148356 GCF_000981785.2 Microcystis aeruginosa NIES-2549
TTAACCTGTCAGAAGTTAGGATTAGAACCGGATACCGCTTCCACTCAAGTGATCTCCCGCGATCGACACGCCGATTATGTGCAACAATTAGCTTTATTGGCGGCTTCGATCGAACGTTTTGCCGTGGAGATTCGCAACCTGCAAAGAACCGATGTCCTAGAAGTGGAAGAATACTTTTCCAAAGGACAAAAAGGCTCCTCCGCTATGCCCCATAAACGTAATCCCATCCGTTCAGAACGCTTAACGGGAATGGCGAGAATTATCCGTAGTCATAGCGTTTCCGCTTTAGAAAATATCGCCCTCTGGCACGAAAGAGATATTTCCCATAGTTCCGTAGAACGGGTGATGCTGCCGGATGTTTGCATTTTAACCCACTTTATGCTCAAGGAAATCACCGATTTAGTCAAAAATCTGCTGGTGTATCCCGAAAACATGAAGCGAAATATGAATGTTTACGGTGGCGTGATTTTCAGTCAAAGAGTTCTTTTAACTTTGGTGAGTAAGGGAATTAGCCGGGAATCTGCCTATAAAATCGTCCAAGAAAACGCCCATCGCGCTTGGAACACCGATAACGGCAATTTTAAAGCTTTTATCAGTCAAGATGAACGAGTTACCGGCATTTTATCCCCCGACGAGATCGAAAGTTGCTTTGATCCCCAGCAGCACCTAAATCATCTTAATAGCATCTACCAAAGGTTAGATATTTAGGGAGCTTTCAGTTATCAGCTATCGGCCACGTTTTTGAGATCGGCAATTTGAAACCTTGGGAGTAACAATGTCATGACCATTACTGCGAGCGACCTACCGATGGAAAAAATTGCCCAGTTTTGCGATCGCTGGCAAGTGACCGAATTCGCTCTATTCGGCTCCGTCCTGCGCGAAGACTTCCGCCCCGACAGCGACATTGATGTTATGGTGGAATTTCATCCAGAGGCTCATCCCACATTCAGCACCCTAGACCAAATGGAAGCAGAGCTAAAAACCATTTTCCATCGAGATGTTGACCTGATTACCCGCCAAGGCATTGCCACCAGTCGCAACTACCTACGCCGTAATCAAATCCTTTCTTCGGCTCAAGTGATTTATGCAACGGGATCCCCAATTCCTGCTTGATATGCTGCAATCCGCAGATTTTGTCAGGTGCGTTTCTTGCTGCGACGACAGGGAACGCACCTTACCGATTATCGAAAATTTGGGTTAAAACCCCGTCCTTTTAGGACGGCTTTAAGCTAGAATAAAAAAGCGATAACCAAGCTAAAAACTGAACCTTGACAACAGATAGTAGGGGGTTTTGTTCAGAAAAGAATTCAAATTCGGCCTTGAACGAGTAAAACTTTCTAGGAAATAAGGTTGAACATTAGATTTTTTCGACTTGTTCAAAGTGGCCGGAGGGCATTCGGACACTCAAAACGGACGTGGAGAAAGAGTCAGACTTAAGCAATTAAGCGTTTTTCGGTGAAGCGTCAACCCCATTCAGCGACCACCCTAAAAAAGTGGCGTGGTGAGGAATCGCCGTCCGTTTTACGGCGGCGAGGATGTCAAGATACAATCGCGGCATATACTTCTCGCTTGCGACAACCGCGATGAATGTTTTCTGGCGCTATTTCCCCTTGGCATTTGTTGTTATGCTTTCTAATGGTTTCACCCCACACGCGATGAATGTTTTCTGGCGCTATTTCCCCTTGGCATTTGTTGTTATGCTTTCTAATGGTTTCACCCCACAACAAGGGCGAACGGAATCACCCAAAGTTACCTGTCAAATAGAAAGCTATCCCTCCACAAAGCAAAAAGTTCCCACGACAATGATCCAGAACGGAACGGGAAATTTAGTACCATTTATTTATTGGGTAGAGGAAGTTGCGGGGGAAAAGCCACTAGAGCGGTGCAAGGAAGTTTCTGAGATTATTCAAGCAAGATATGACGATAAAACCTGGAGTCGTTCTTTTTTACGGACGGGAAAATCGAGTGATAATTATCCGATCATTTGTTTTGTCAAGGAACCCAAAGATAAAGCTTGCGATACCGAAAGAGAACTTATCGTTAAATTAAAGCGAGGGGAAAACGCGGAAAGAGTTTTAGATAAGATGTTAGCCCTTCGCTATCGGTTAATAAGAAGAAACTTTCTTACATTCACGGATAATTTTATTTTTTATTCTGGGGGAGCCAACCTTTATATTGATGTTGATAAGTTTCTCGAAGAAGTGGAGCGATCAAGGACTGAAAGACAATGATAA
The DNA here is from genome assembly GCF_000981785.2 of Microcystis aeruginosa NIES-2549. Taxonomy (NCBI): domain Bacteria; kingdom Bacillati; phylum Cyanobacteriota; class Cyanophyceae; order Chroococcales; family Microcystaceae; genus Microcystis; species Microcystis aeruginosa. The sequence goes on from NZ_CP011304.1 coordinate 1,844,040, forward strand.
AAAGATGGTTCGCTTGGTTGGGTATTGTCTCGATATTGATACCTTTTCCTGTGGCAATCGCTCAGTTGGATCAATCACAATTAAAGGAGATTACCGTCAGAATTGATGTAGAAGGAAGCTATAAAGAGGATGGGGGTTCTGGGGTAATCGTTCGCCAGCAAGGACAATTCTACACGATTCTAACAGCATATCATGTGGTGCAAGAAAAGAGAAACTATAAAGTTTTAATTTTTAATCCTTCTAATCGGCAAATAATCGGTAGCCACATCATTAATGAGAAAAATATGGTTCTTCGGTTTGTGTTATGCGATGGATGGGGTTACAAGGGATGAAAACCTTATATAGAAAGACATTCGGAGATTTATGTCAATTGTTTTCGATCTAGAACTAACTAATCAATTAAGTCTCTTGCCAGATAAGGATTTGGTCGATTTATGCCCCCCGATCAAACCATACCAAGTAACGAAGAACCAAAAATATTAAGCAAATTGACGATTACGATCTAGCGGAGATTACCATACAAAGTTCTGCTAAATATCGAACGGCGAATATAGGAGATAGCCAGCAATTACAACCCACCGATGATTTAACCGTTTCTGGCTATCCGCTTCCTTCCTCTCTGATTACAGAAAGGCTATCTACTTCCACCCTTAGACTGGGTAAATTTACTGATAGATTACCTCCTGATGCGCTACTAAAAAGACAAAAGGGGGCAACGCTGAAGATAGATGTAACAACGGAAGTCGGAATGAGTGGCGGCGCGGTTGTTAATAAAAATGGTGAATTAGTCGGAATATTAGTCGAAGCAGATAAAGACGCTTCTGGGAATAAATCATCATCTTTAGCGATTCCTATTAATTTATATCCTCAGTGGCAAGCGATTCGGAATTCTCAAAGATTATCTTCCCCTCTTCCCTCTCCCAATCAAACTTTGGAGCAATTACTAGCAGCTAAAAAATGGGGACAAGCGAATGATAAAACTTGGGAGATTTTACTAAGTAAAGGCGATTCAGATAAGTCAGGCGATTTAGATAGCAATGAATTGCTATCTTTAAACTGTAAAACTCTAGCAGATCTAGATCTAGCGTGGCGTAAAGCATCTAATGGAAGATATGGATTTCGGTTACAAAGAAGCATTTATAATAAGTATCATTATACTTTGCCGCCTAGAGAGTCTCGGCTTTATCTTTATACAGAATTCGCTAAAGAGCTAGGTTGGTTTAACGATATTCAACAAGTATCAACTCTCTCAATTTCAAGTTTATACAATCAAAAAAATCCCAATCTCGGCTTTTACCCAATTTGGTTTGTTGACCGAGGACAATTAGGACAGTATCCTTTTGGTTTACCTTCCGATGATAATCTATTGCGCGATCCTGGTTCAATTTGGGAAAGTAGGGGAACGATCTTGAGCGATATGTTAAAACGATGTTCGATATAATTTTTATCGCGGAAACCAGATACAAAATCAATCAAAAACTGTAGATATAACTGAACAAACTTATCAAGAAATTTTGACATTCGGAAATCTTAGAAAACTAGAATTGCCACGAATGTCAGTATGTAATTCAAAAGTGTCAAATTCACGGATTTGAGAAGGAATATTATTAAACGTTAATGTTACCTTGACTGGAGCTCCCTGCGGAAACCTTGAGCTAATCCTCCCTTCTTCTTTGCGATTACCAATTTGAATTTGACTACAAAGGTAAAGATTTCCAAATGCGTCATACAATTTAGTGACATCCCGATCCTGACATAATATAGTGATATTGGTATCTTCTTTACTTCTAATAACCACCGAACATTTTACAGAGGAGCCGGAACGAGTGCAACTTTGTAAGACTCCTGAAAAATACTTATTTTCGCTGAAAATAGGTTGTTGTGCCAGTAGTTGTGTGTCCCTACGGCTATTGATTCCGTCGTTGACTTGGCTTTCTCTTACCCCTGTCATTCTCTGAGATGCCGACACGCTAACCCCCGAAACCAATAAAGCCAAAGCGAGTAAACCAAAAGCCGATGTTCTGTAAACCATATCAGGTGACTCCTCACACAATAAAGAAAACCGAATCATGCTATTATAGCCGAGATCGTAGCACAGATCATTATATTTGAAGCATTGTCCAGTAAATCCTATTATTTTGATGATAATTTAATCAATTTATAGAGAAGAAATAGATTGATAGGGAATGATTTCTTCTAGCTTATTGCCTAGATTTTCTCTGGCTACATCCAATTCATAAGCCTTTTGTAAATTCATCCACAATTCTGCACCAGTATTAAAGAAACGTCCTAATTTTAAAGCAATATCTCCCGTGGGATTCGCGTCTCCTTGTAGGATGTGATAGAGAGTTTCTGACGATACATAAATTTTTTGGGCAAGCTGAGAGATAGTAAGATCAATTTCTTCTAATTCATCCGCGAGAATTTCACCGGGGTTAATGGAGCTTTTCCAATCATTCATCATCAACCTCCTTTAATGATAATCAACAATTTCAACATGACAGGGTTTCTGTGTCTTGACAGCGAAAACTTTTAATCATAGACTATTTAGCTTCTTTAACCGAATCTAACTCTAAAGAGTTGATTATCTCTCTCGCTTCCTTTTCATACTTATCAAAGTCTTGGGTACTGGCTTCATAACGAATCGTATATTGTTTTTTACTGTATAAAAAACCAATATCTCTTCGTTTAATATTGTCTGCATCATAAACTAATTCATAGTTAGCTGAATTACCCTTGAATTGAAATTTTTTATTACCTATAAAATAAGTATTGTTTTTGTTATCTATAGCAGTCATAGCTCTTTTCTGGTAAAATTTTTGCAAAGTAACATCGTTGTCATAAAGCTCTTCGACAATCAAGAGTATTTTAGGAGAATTGCTTTCATTACTAACAAAAGACTTGGGGATGATGGTAGCGTCAGGAACATCAGGAATTGCAACAGATTGACATCCAAGTTGTTGCCAATTCTGCGGGATTTGAACAGTGATCCCCTCGCAAGAGAAGGAAAGAGGTTTTGGGAATAACATAGTTAGCCAAAGTTGAACCTTATCGGGATTAGTGATAAAAGTAACCATAACCGAACCCAATACAGCTATCGGTAAATTTTTTTGCCCGAATTCCATTAGCCATGAAAGGATCGTGTTTTTTTTCTCTGGTTTGCTAGAATTTACAGAGGGCTGTTCGGATGGATGACTTTTTTTCTGATTGTTTGTCCAGAAAGGTAATAGTTGACCGATCCTTGTAATGATCGATTGTTTTGATTTTGTCTCTGGTTTGGTAGAATTTACAGAGGGCTGTTCGGATGGATGACTTTTTTTCTGATTGTTTTTCCTAGAAAAGGGTAGTTTAGGGATCATTGGTTGAGGATGGTTGTTGATGGCATACAGCAGTTACTTTATTCCTCTGGTACAGCCAATTCCTTATTGGATAAACCTTTCAGGGTGGAGAATTTACCAGAACAAACATGAATCCGCCGTAACGATATTATAACTACAGTGTAATCATTGATCTTATCGGATAAATTAGCCGTCAAGGAGAATAATAACGTTAGTGCGATATCGATAATAATTATAATGAGATTTTGTCGGGTGCGTTCCCTGCTGCAACGACAGGGAACGCACCCTATGCCATTTTTCTTTATTCGTGGCAGACATCTTACTCCCATTTTCTTTTCTAGAATAGGGTTTGAGGTTGGAGGCAATTAACCATCTCTGCCATTACTTTAGAAAAATGGTATTAGCAAGGTCCTATTCACGTTTCATCAGGATTATCTTCTATATTGTTGACTTTCGTTAATTGTGGAAAAATATCTCGTACTGACTTTTCAAATTTTTTGTAGGAAGATAAGGATTCTAATTTCGACAATGGGATTTTTGTACCAATCTGTGAATATAAATCGTCAATTTTTAGTTTATTTCGATAGCGTTTAGTAATACCTTCTCTGGCTTTATTGATGGCATTTTTAATCGTTTCTTTCGGATTGCTAAAAGATTCGGGATCTTTATCGATTGCTAACTCACTATCACTTTTCTTTGTACACAATTCTTTTTTTAGTAATTCTTTGTCTGCTAATATCCAGGCTTCAGTCATTTGTATTGGAACGATAGCAACTAAATTTTTACATAAGTCTCGCTCGTCTGATTTAATAGCATTAAAAGCCGGATCAATTCTTTCCTTAAATGCGTTTTCATCTGTTTTATCATCTGCGTCTGCATGGAAGCACAAAACCATTGCTCCCTTCTCCACCGCTTGAATTGCGTATTTTTTAGCTTTTTCTCGGATATTTTCGCCAGAGATTTGTGGAAGACAAATTGGGTCAAAAATTTCTATTTCTTGTTCATCGTCAAAAGCAACTCTCTCGAAAGTGCGCTGAATAATATTCGTTAAAAATCTATGATCGGAACTGCCTTCTGTAGCTAAGGCAATAATTATTTGTTTGATTTTTTTTGCCATCTTAATTGATTTACATTAATTGGTTTTGTTGATTTTTAATATTTTTAATCGCACTTTCAGCATCAGCAGTTTTTAGATATTCGACAACTTCCGAGAGAGTTAGCTTGGCCTCATTTTCGGATAAAAATAAGGTTAATTGCTTTTTATTATCTTTGATAACAGGGTGAAAATTACTGCTTTTCATCTTAATTCGCTTCCCTTCAATAGTGGATATTCGATTGGTAAGTTGAGAAAGCCAAATGCTGACATTTTTATCATCTTGCCAATTAATTAATTGACTCACCAGAACCGGAGAATGAGTGTTCACTATTACTTGGCGTAAAGGCATTTCAGTATCTTCAAAATCGACAGTTAGCTCTTTTAATAATCTTGCCATTGCTTCAATACGAAAAGGATGAATGCCATTTTCTGGCTCTTCAAAACACAGTAATCCTGTGTGTTGTCGGTCGTATTGCAGGACACATAATGTTAATAAACGTAGGGTTCCTTCGGAAAGCACTCTTGAAGAAAACTCCCGACCATCATCACCTTTTACCTTGATAATAAATTGTCGATTTGCTTTGTCGTCATAAACATTAACTTCTGTAAGATTCGGTAGCAGATTATTGAGATCACGGGAAATTGCTGTGAGGGTATATTCATCATCTTGTTTAATGCGAAATAAAGCAGCGGCTAAATTCTTTCCGCTTGCTGTTATTGTATCTCTGATGCCCATATCTTGACGAGTAGGTTCTCGCAAATCTTCGGGATTAAGCTGCATAAACTTCCAACTCAGCATTTCTTGTTTGGCGGCTAATATATGTTTAAAATCTATAGTATTAATGCTGCTTAAAACAGTTTGTGATGCGTTTTTTGCGGGAAATACTTTTTTATTTCCTTGTTGACCGTCTTGAGGTACAACAATGGTAGCAATACCATTAATATCTTCAGTCTTAATATAAGGAATGGCTCTCCTACCCGTTACTTTTGGTCGCCAAGTTTCCAATACTGTCTTAGGAATATAATTTTTTACCCAATTATCTTCATTGTGCTTTAAATTTTCTAAACGTTCATCAACAATATACAAGTTTTCAAAGCCACTTATATTAGACTCTCGTTTAATTTTTAATTGATACCGTAATCTTGTATATTTAAGATCGACTTCCCCACCCCAATTATCTTTTACTTTGCGATTGACTAACATTTCCACTATAAATTCCATTTCCGTGGCGTAGTCGTCCTCATCATATTGGGTAAAAAGTTCGCTAGGATGTCCTCGCTGCTCGCTAAAAGCCGTCTTCAGATCCACTTCTGCCAACCGCGTCAACAATTGCAAAGCATCAAATAAATTACTCTTACCAGAAGCATTAACCCCAGCAACTACAGTAAGCGGCGTAAATTCCATTTCAAAATTATGAAAGGATTTAAAGCCATGAATTTTAATATAAGTAATCATAGTTTTAGGCGATAAGTAATATTAAAACATCAGCGCAATATTTAACCATACTGGAAAATCTTATCAACTTTCGCCTGATACTGTCCTACTATAATCTAGACATTGGCTTACAGGGGTAGTGCAATTACGCCGATTTTGTCGGGTGCGTTCCCTGCTGCAACGAGGGAGAACGCACCTTACCGATCGATTCCTGAGAGTATAGGGTCTTAGTCTAACAAAACCCATAGACAACAGCTTATCTGGCTGACGGCCGACGGCTGACGACCAGAGGCTAAAAATTAACATTGCAAGAAAACTTAACAATTGGCCAAGAAACTCGATCGAGTAGGTAGAATAGCAAGTAAATCATTTTGTAAACTCCACCCGATTAACTAACTAGAATAGAGATAACCCAGAACGCCTGTGATAGATAAAAGACGCACTACTCGCGATCTCCCCCAAATTAACGAAAGAATCCGCTTTCCCGAAATCCGCGTTATCGATAGCGACGGCTCTCAACTGGGAATTATTACTCCTGCCGAAGCTTTGCGCGTGGCCGAAGAAAAGGAACTTGATCTCGTCCTCGTCAGTGAAACGGCAATTCCTCCCGTTTGCCGGATTATGGACTATGGCAAATACAAGTTTGAACAGGAGAAAAAAGCGCGTGAAGCCAAGAAAAAACAGCATACAGCCGATATAAAAGAAGTTAAAATGCGCTATAAAATCGATGAGCATGACTACAACGTGCGAGTCAACCAAGCGCAACGTTTTTTAAAAGCGGGAGATAAGGTAAAAGCGACGATTACCTTCCGAGGTCGAGAAATTCAACACTCTAACCTAGCGGAAGAATTACTGGCTCGCATGGCCAAGGATTTAGAGGATGTAGCTGAGGTACAGCAAGCACCAAAAAAAGAAGGTCGTAACATGATGATGATGTTATCGCCGAAAAAATAACTAACTAATCCGGAAAAAGGGGCTAAGTCCCCTTTTTTGTTCTTCGGAAATCCCGAAAGGAAACCAATAATCTAAAACAAATGTATTATCCGAGAATTAAGTCTCTGGATTGCAATCACAGGCACTCACAGGGGTTAACCTAGGAGCAAAAGACTATTGTGAAGCATAGTCTAAAAATTGATGACCGAGTTTACTGGCTCTTCTAGGTTCTGTGTGATAAGTTTAACTCACAATATGATCGATCTTTGTGTCCTTTGTGTCTTTGTGGTTCGTTCCACCCCCTCGCTAGGAGGAATGTATCTTAGAATACATTTTACCCACCAAGCCTGGGAGAGCCGTTTACTGCTATTGAGCGTGAATGCGTGGATGGAGTAAACGCTCGACCGGTTGACCGTTTTTTAAATGTTCCTCGACAATCTGACTGACATCCTCTGGTTTAACACGACAGTACCAAGTTTCTTCGGGAATAATTCTCACCGTGGGGCTAGTGCTACACTGTCCTTGACAACCACTGGTCATAACGATGACATCTTCTGGGAGAGCTGCCGTTTGCCAAGCTAAAAGAAGCTCGGACGCACCCTGCACCGAACAGGAAGAATGCTGACAGACCATCACAAATCGCTTTTGGGGATAAGACATATTATCAAAAAGTTGCAAAATTAGATAGTTCCCTGGGTATATTCTTGGGAGTCGCTTTGGGGAAGCATAGTTTTATTTTGCCCCGAATCCCCGATACTGGCAACACAAAAAAAAGGGGCTGAAAATTAACCATCAATCTTTAAAATAGAATTGGGAGAAAAATTTAGTCAATCAAGAGGGTAAAAGTGGCATTCGCTAGTCATTGGGTCATGTTAGGTTTATTACTGGGTTTTGCTGTTGCCCATAGCGGATTAGCCAGTTTACGAATGGGGGGAGAAGCTATCATCGGTGCGCGACTGTATCGGGTATTATTTGCCCTTGTGAGTATCCCTCTAGCAGTAATTTTAGTAGTTTATTTCTTCAATCATCGTTATGATGGTTGGCTTCTCTGGCAAGTACAGGGAGTAACCGGAGTTAAAACCCTAGTTTGGATACTTTCGGCCATTTCTTTTTTCTTTCTCTATCCTGCCACCTTTAACCTGCTGGAGATCGCCGCTATCCAAAAACCCCAGGTTCATCTCTACGAAACCGGCATTCTGCGCGTTACCCGTCATCCCCAGATGGTAGGACAGGTGATCTGGTGTATTGCCCATACCCTCTGGTTAGGGACAAGCTTTACCCTATTAACTTCCCTGGGTTTAATTGCTCATCATCTTTTTGCTGTCTGGCATGGCGATCGCCGGTTAGAAGACCGTTACGGAGAGGCATTTTTAAAGGTCAAAGAACGCACCTCAGTGGTTCCCTTTTTAGCGATTATCGATGGTCGGCAAAGTCTAAAATGGCAAGAATTCCTTCGTCCTGCCTATCTAGGAGTAACAGGGTTTATTCTACTCCTCTGGTGGGGTCATCCTTGGCTAATGCAAGCAACAAGTAAAATTTATTGGTGATTTTGCTCCCAACCCCTTTCCTATTGATCCCGATTGGTGTAGCATGGTTTACATATCAAAATAAAATTTTCATAAAATCCGTTTAGACATGATCCTATCTGTCAACGAAAAGAGCTTCCCTAAGCTAGTTTTAGAATCTTCTCGTCCGGTCCTCGTGCATTTTTGGGCTCCCTGGTGTGGTTTATGTCGTTTAATCCAACCCACCCTCTTGTCTTGGCAAAATGACTGTCAAGGTGCGATTCAATTAGTCGGTGTCAATGCCGATGATAATTTTAAATTAGCTAATAGTTTTCGTCTGCGTAGTCTGCCTACTTTAATTCTCTTCGATCAAGGTGTTCCCGTTCATCGTCTGGAGGAAATTCACAGTCGCGAGGAATTGCATCAAACCCTGCGACTAATAGTCAAAAATCAAATCCCGCGTTCAGCTTAAGAGAAAGATACCTTTTCTGATGGGTTCTGTGGTTAAAATGTATTCTGAGATACGGTAACGCCGGTGGGCGAGTGGAACGAACCACAGAGATACAAAGGACACAAAGATCGATCGCTCCTATATCAATTAAACTTATCACACAAAGAATAAGAGAGCCTCTGATGGGACTGGCAGAGATAATATAATAGGGCAAAAAGTAGATAATCCCAATTCCTAAAACTCCCATAGTTCCCCCAGTTCAAAAAATTAGGAGGCTTAAAAAAATGCCGATTGGTGTGGCTGAATTTGTCGAAAATCAGGAAAATCGCTGTCCTGTGGTACTACTACTAGATACCTCTGGTTCAATGCAAGGGGAACCGATTAAGGCTCTCAATGATGGCATCAAAACCTTTCAGGAGGATGTGATGCGGGATACCCAAGCGACGTTGAGCGTAGAAACCGCCATTGTCACCTTTGGTAAGGGAGGGGTTAAAACCGTGCAAGATTTTGTCGGGATTGACCAATTTACGCCACCTACTTTAAGCGCAGGAGACTTAACCCCGATGGGAGAAGCGATTGAATTGGCCTTAGATTTAATCGAAGATCGTAAAGCGATTTATAGAAATAATGGTATCCAATATTATCGCCCCTGGATATTTTTAATTACTGATGGTGCGCCTACGGATCAATGGAATCTGGCAGCGCAACGGGTAAAACAAGCAGAAGCAGAAAATCGGGTTTTATTTTTTTCTGTAGGTGTTCAGGGGGCCGATATGGAGAAGCTCAAACAGATTTCTAATAAACCCCCTGTGTTACTCAATGGTTTAGATTTTCGGGAATTATTTCAGTGGTTAAGTAACTCAATGAAACGAGTTTCTGGTGGTAAAATTGGAGCGGCGATCGCTTTACCACCAGTGAATTGGGGACAAATTACCACCTAGAGGAAAGTCAATGATGTGGAGAACATTATGTCAGTCAGTGGTCGGTAGTTTTCACGTCCAAACGGGATTACCCTGTCAAGATTACGGTGATTATAAATTATTGGGTCAGGATGTTTTGATTGGAGCCGTGGCCGATGGGGCCGGTAGTGCCAAACATTCGGATTTAGGGGCGAAAATAACAGTTAAAGCAGCGCTGCAATTTTTAGAGTATAAGCTCAAAAAAACAGCATTAGCTGCCACTGGAACTGAAGCGGAATTAAAGGAAATATTCCGGCGACTGTTGGCTTATGTTCAGCAAATTCTCCAAGAAGAAGCCGAAAAAGAACAGTTAGACATTAATGATCTGGCGACAACTTTACTGGTTGTTTTGGTTACTTCAAAACGATTAGCGGCGATGCAGATAGGAGATGGTTTTATTGTGTTCAAACCTCTGGGAGGAAATTATCAGTTATTGTTTCAGCCTGACAAGGGTGAATACATCAATGAAACCACTTTTGTTACTTCTAGTAATGCTTTGGAGGATATGCAAATAAAAGTTTTAACCGAGCCAGTTGCCTTTATTTGTGTGGCGACGGATGGAGTGGAAAAGGTATCGATCGATTATAAAAATTGGCAGCCTTTTCCTCCTTTTTTTCAGCCATTAGAGGAATATTTACAACAGACAGAAACGCCATTGCAAGAAGACCTCAAAGAATTTTTAAAGCGGGAGGATTTAAATAAGTTAACAACCGATGATAAAACCTTACTCCTAGCTTTTTGTTTAAGAAACTGAGGGGTTTAAGAAACCGGGTTTGTTTGACAAACCCGGTTTCTGGCTCTGGTTCAACCCAACCTATGATAAGACTATGGACTAAGTAAATCATGAAAATTGACGAATTACTCAAAAACAAACGAGAAAAAATTATTGCTATTGCGGCTAAACACGGCGCAAATAACGTGCGAATTTTTGGTTCTGTTGCACGGGGAGAAGCTGACGAAAAAAGCGATATTGATTTATTAATTGATTATTGTAGCGAACGTCGGAGTCCCTGGTTTCCCTTGCCGTTAATTCGAGAACTCGAAGCCTTGTTAGGCTGTAAAGTTGATATTGTTACCGAACAGGGACTTAAAGATAGAATCAGAGAGCGGGTACTAAAAGAAGCAATACCCATCGCTCTAATAAAACTCGTATAATCTCAATGAGAAAGGCAAACAATCGTGAGCAAAAAATCTATCAAAAGCTACTTGAAGAGAATTGATGCGATGACGGATGAGAATATCGATTATTCTGATATTCCGCCATTAGGTGATGAATTCCTTACCCAAGAAACAGTATCTTTTTCGACATCAAAGCAGCAATTAACTATACAACCTATGGCAGATTTAATCGTCCGCAATATCGATGAAGCCATCGTCAAAGCTCTCAAAAAGCGAGCCAGCCAACACGGGATCAGTGCCGAAGCCGAACACCGCCAAATCTTAGAAAAAGCCTTGCTGCAACCGCAACGAAAATCCCTAGCAGAGGTGCTACGCCAGATTCCCAACGTTGGCAACGATTCAGACTTTGATCGCGTTCAAGATGACACAGCCAAACCAGTATTTGATTGATACTAAGTAGGTAGGCGTTAAAAATTATCAGACACCCCCGTTATCAAGGGTAGGGTTGATTCATGAATCAACCCTACCTTATCAAGGGGGGATCAAGGGGGGATTAAAGGCAAAATCCATTTTTAATTTAATTATAACCAGCTACTTATATCTAACTTATTAGAAACGACTAGATAAAATTTTCTGAACAGCACAAATACTCGGAGATTTTTTGATGTCTTTAACTTATCGCTGTCAACTACAGAATCGCTGGATTACACTGACGCAAGAACTGGCCGACAGTGGCGAGGCGAAAGTATGGCACACTAACTTTAATGGGTACTTAGCGAAAATCTACCACAATCCCCATAATGAAAGGGTTGATAAATTACAGTTAATGGTGAGAAATCGTCCCAGTGATCCTAACGTTCATCTTAACCATATTTCCTTCGCTTGGCCCTATTCTATCTTGGAAGATAACCAGGGAAAAGTCGTTGGTTTTTTAATGCCAGAAGTGGTGGGTTCAGAAACATTATTAAAGCTTTGTACGCCCATAATGAGAAGAAAATACAAGTTAGAAACTAATTGGTATATTCTTCATGTAGTAGCGCGGAATATAGCCGCTATTATCGAAGCAATTCACCTTAAAGGTTATGTTTTGGGAGACATCAAGCTAGAAAATATCTTAGTGAATAATCGGGCGTTGCCTACAATTATTGATACAGATTCATTTCAAGTATCAGATCCGGATAGCGGTAAAATATATCGGTGTTTAGTTGGCTCAGAAGGATTTACACCGGCGGAATTAATCGGAGTGAATATAGCAGATGTAAATCAAACAGAAGTGCATGATCGCTTTCGATTAGGAGTTGTTATTTATTATCTATTATTTAGCGGGCCGCCGTTTCGGGGATTGTGGCAAGGAGGAGGGGATTCCCTGGAACAGTCGGAACTAATTCGACGGGGACTATGGCCTTTTTCTGGTGATAAATTGCTTGTACCTAGTAATACTACCATACCATTAAATATTTTACATCCCGACTTACACGCCTTATTTTTGCGCTGTTTTAATGAGGGACATAAATTCCCCCACAGACGACCGACGGCTAAGGAATGGTGCGATACTTTGGAAGCTGCACGACAAGAGGTTATACCCTGTGGCAAAGTTGATAATCATTACTACAGTCGCCGTTACGGAAAGTGTTATTGGTGTGAGCGATTTAGTGATTTAAATCTTGATATTTTTCCGGGGAACAGTATCGCTACTGTGACACCTACACCGTCACCTAAAGTAGTGCCACCACCTCCCCCACGCATACCTCCTCCAAGATGGTCGCGTCGTAAAGTTTTAATAAATTTGGGTTTAGTTACAGTAGGGACAGTCGCTAGTAATATTTTCGCTCAGTTGTTTCGTCAGAATCCTACTCCTTCTCCTTCACCTCGTCCTTCAAGTTCTCCATCTCCTCCTTCACCTCGTCCTTTAGCTCCTCCATTTACCGAAAAACTACCCAATCGAGTCACACTAGAGATGGTGAGCTTACCAGCAGGTGAGTTTCTCATGGGTTCTCCTGACAGTGATCCCAATGCTCGCGATAATGAAAAGCCTCAACACCAAGTTAAAGTAAACAGTTTTGCTATTGGGAAATATCCAGTGACTCAGGCACAATATCAAGCGGTAATGGGAACCAATCCCTCTCGGTTTCAAAATAATCCCCAAAATCCGGTAGAAAAGGTTAGTTGGAATGACGCTCAAGCCTTTTGTCGGAAATTGAGTCAGATAACAGGGAAAACCTATCGTCTCCCCACAGAAGCGGAATGGGAATATGCCTGTCGTGCGGGGACAACTACTCGCTATTATTTCGGTGATGATGCCAATCAGTTAGGAGATTACGCTTGGTATAAAGGAAATTCTCAGGCTAAAACTCATCCTGTGGGCCAGAAAAGGGCCAATGCTTGGGGACTGTATGATATGAGTGGCAATGTTTGGGAGTGGTGCGAAGACGATTGGCACGATAACTATATCGGAGCGCCAAAGGATGGCAGTGCTTGGCTAAAAAATGGTAATGATAATCGTTCTCCATTGCGGGGCGGTTCTTGGTACATCGATCCTTATAGCTGCCGTTCTGCTTACCGCTACTACTTCATCCGCCGCGTCCTCTACGACTACCCCTACTTCAACGGTTTTCGGGTGGTGTGCGGTGCTGGGAGGACTCTGTAACCCTTATTTTCTTTTTACCCTTTTTACCCTTTTTTACCCTTTTTTACTTTTTTCTTTTTCCCGCCTAGCGGCGGGTCGATTTTTTTTGAGATATTCTAGATCTCGTAGGGTGCGTGTTTGCGGCAATCAATTCGGTCAAAAAACTCAAATTAACAATCCGCCGTAACGCACCACCTTTATCATTCGGGTTGCGTGTGTCTTTCTGTGATTAACCCTTTGCCCTCTAGTCTTTTTGCCCTTTGCTCTTCTGTCTTTCCCACCTAACGGCGGGTCAATTTTCAGCATTTTAGGTCTCTTTTTCGTTCTGGGTCTCTAGATTTAATCTATCTGCTCTTGTCAAAAAACTCCAGTTCTCTAACTGGTAGGGGTTTACTCACTGATAACTGATGCTAGGGCCTGACGGGCAATTTTTGTGACGTAGAGGGTGACGGCAACGGTAGCGATAAAACCGATAAGACGAATAGTCCATGATAAAACTGGGTTAGTGGCTGCCGAGGTTCCGATAGTGGCAAGATTGCCCGCTAAAGAGCCAATATAGACATACATTATCGTCCCCGGAATCATGCCCGCGCAACCTAGTAGATAATCTTTCAGGGAAACCCCGGTGACACCATAGGCATAATTGAGCAGAGTAAAGGGAAATATGGGAGATAAACGGGTTAAAAGCACTATTTTTAAGCCTTCTTTCCCCACAGCTTCATCGATAGCTTGAAATTTACTATTACCTTGAATTTTTTCCGCCACCCAACCCCTAGCCAGATAACGTCCCACCAGAAAAGCGGCAGTAGCGCCGATAGTTGCCCCGATAAAGACGTAAAAAGAGCCTAAAACCAAGCCAAAAACCACACCAGCCCCTAAAGTTAGGATTGAACCTGGAAAAAAGGCCACAGTAGCTAGAATATAGATAATTATAAACGCGATCGCTCCCACAGCCCCCAAACTATCCACCCAAGTTAAGGCATGGAAAAGAATAGTTTGAGGATTAAAAGCGGTGGAGGCACTGGATTCGAGGGCAAAAGCGGGGGGAGTAGTCAGGAAAAAAACAAGGCTGAATGTAGTTAATAACAGTAAATGCCTGATAATCACAGTTTTTCCCAAGGGCAAAAACTTAGAAATAATCATAAAAAGTCCCTATAAGGAATGAAAAAAGAGAGATTGAACTATAAAAGCGAATTAAATAGAACTGGTGGCTATTCTACCGCGATTATGATTGTTTAGACCAGAAAGTCAATCCTGAAAATTCCCAGAAAATCCCCCTCTCTGGGAGAAGATAGGACAAGCAACAGCCCGGTAATTTTTGCTGTTTACTTGATAAGACCTCTTGCCGTCTCTGGGGAAAAAATGTCACAATTAGAAATAATTAGCATTGGATATAGCAATTAATCTATGAAAATCCTCCCCAAGGTCAAAGCCCCCACCTTCGTGCAAATGGCACAATGGATCATTAATCCCGTGGGTTTTATGGAAAATGCCGCCCGCAAGCATGGCGATATTTTTAGCACAAAAGTGGGTTTAACTGTAGATAATTTTATCTTTGTCAGTAGTCCTGCGGCTCTACAACAGGTTTTAACTAATGACCGGAAACAATTTTCGGCACCGGGGGAAGCTAATCGGATTATTGCCCCGATTATTGGTGATTATTCCGTCGTCATGTTAGACGGAGATATCCACAAAAAACGTCGTCAGCTTTTATTGCCACCTTTTCACGGGGAAAGAATGCGTTTCTACGGCGATTTAATCCGCGATATTACCCTGAGAGTAATGGCAGAATTGCCCCAAAATCAACCTTTTAAAGCCCGTTCAGCGACCACAGCGATTGCTTTACAAGTAATTATGGAGGCAGTTTTTGGAATTAGTCAAGGGGAACGTTATCAAACCCTGAAAAAAATTCTGGCTGAAATGCTCGATATTTTTAACTCTCCGGTGATGGCTTCTTTGTTATTTTTTCCAATTTTGCGGGCTGATTTTGGTGCTTGGAGTCCCTGGGGAAAATACCAGCGTTTCCAAGAAAAAATTGATGATATTATCTATACAGAAATTGCCGAAAGAAAAGCTAATCCTAACCCCAATCGCACCGATATTTTATCACTACTGATGTCAGCCTGGGATGAAGAAGGCAACCCGATGAGCGATAAGGAATTGCGCGATGAATTAATGACCTTATTATTCGCAGGTCATGAAACCACCGCCACCGCTATGTCTTGGGCGCTCTACTGGACTCATCGCTATCCAGAAATTCAAGCAAAAATTCTGCAAGAAATAGCCACTTTAGGAGATAATCCTAACCCCATTGACATAACTCGATTACCCTATCTTTCGGCAGTTTGTTCGGAAACTTTACGCATTCATCCCGTGGGAATGTTAACTTTCCCGCGAGTAGTGCAAGAACCGGTAGAACTAGATGGTTATCCTTTAGAAAAAGGGACAATTCTTATGGGTTGTATTTATCTGGCCCACCACCGCGAGCAAACTTTCCCCGATTCCCATACTTTTAAACCAGAACGCTTTTTAGAAAAACAATTCACCCCCTACGAATATATGCCTTTTGGTGGTGGAGCGCGTCGTTGTATCGGGGAAGTTTTAGCCATCTACGAGATGAAAATCGCTATCGCCACAATTTTGGCTAATTATCAGTTAACTCTAGTTAATAATACCCCCGAAAAACCCAGCCGTCGCGGTTTAACCCTTGCTCCCTCGCGAGGAGTTCCCATGGTCTTAAAAGGACGACGGGAACCTCTGGTGACTGCCCCCATGCTCGCCGAAATTTCTTAAAAAAACTGACAAAATATTGTACAATCAGAGTTGTGGTATCCCATATCATAACTCTGCTTTTTTGTAAATAAAATTGGGGATAATTATGGTCTTAATTCGTTTAGCTAAATCTTGGCAAATTTCCGAAAATGAAGTTACTTCCGAAAGTGTTTATTTTAACCGTCGTCGCTTTTTACAGGGGTTAATCGGGGCAGGAATTGCGGGTAGTTCCCTATTATTAACTGCTTGTGGTAAATCCTCTTCCTCGGAAGCTTTAGAAAAAAGTTTGCAATTACCTAAAATTGCAGGGTTCAGCAAGAATCCGAATTTTTTAACGGTAAATCGCCCCATAGTTGCCGAAACTGTAGCGGGGAGATATAACAATTTTTATGAGTTCGGGGGTGGCAAAAATATCTGGTTAAAAGCGCAGAAATTACCGACGAATCCCTGGACGGTAGAAGTGGGAGGATTGGTAAAAAATCCCCAGACCTACGATATAGATACTATTAAAAAAACCTTCCCTCTCGAAGAAAGAATCTATCGTTTTCGTTGTGTGGAAGCTTGGTCAATGGTGTTACCTTGGCTGGGTTTTCCCATGAGTGCTTTAATCGCAGCGGTGGAACCAAAACCAGAAGCTAAATTCGTCCGTTTTACCTCCTTTTATGATCCCGAAATTACCAAAGGGCCAGGATTACATTTAGGAGCCTTACCCTGGCCCTATGCAGAAGGTTTAAGAATTGAAGAAATGGCCAATGAATTAGCTTTCTTTGCCGTGGGAATTTTCGGGCATGATTTACCCAAACAACACGGCGCACCCTTGCGAATGGTTATTCCTTGGAAATACGGTTTTAAAGGAGCAAAATCGATAGTAAAAATTGAATTTACCGCCAAACAACCCGCCACCTACTGGAACACAATTGACGCTCACGAATACGATTTTGAGGCTAATGTTAACCCCAGTAAACCCCATCCCCGTTGGTCGCAAGCAACGGAGAAATTTATCGGCAGTAGAAGTGATTTATCTTGGGAAATTATCGAAACTCTGCCCTATAATGGCTACGGTGAATATGTGGCTAGTTTGTATAGTTAATTTTGATGATTATCCTCGTTTTATTCAGTTTAACTAAGTATCTATGGACAATAAAACTCTGTACGAACAAGACTTTTATCTCTGGATTAGAACTACTATTAATCAACTGCAAGCGAGACAGTTTGAGCGGGTAGATTTAGAGAATTTACTAGAGGAGTTAGCAAGTATGGGAAGGAGTGAAAAGCGCAAAATCGAAAATCTTTTGATTCAATTGCTGGTACATTTGCTGAAACTAACCTACTGGACAGGAGAAAAATCTAGAAATGAGGGTCACTGGAAAGGGGAAATTATCAACTTTCGCCGACAAATAATCGAAGAAATTAAAGATAGCCCTAGTTTAAAACCCTATATTCTGGAAATTTTTGAGGAATGCTATCAATTTGCTAGAAAAGAGGCTCAAGTTAGAACTCAATTACCCCTCGATACTTTCCCCCCTATTCCCATTGGTTCCCTTGAACAAATTCTCGATGAAGATTGGTTTCCCACTAATAACCACGAGTAATATATAGAGGTAAATTATGGATAATAAAACTCTGTACGAACAAGATTTTTATCTCTGGATTAGAACTACTATTAATCAACTGCAAGCCAGACAGTTTGAGCGGGTAGATTTAGAGAATTTACTAGAGGAATTAGCAAGTATGGGAAGGAGTGAAAAGCGCACAATCAAAAGTCTGTTAACCCGATTATTAGAACATTTACTTAAACTCAAATATTGGGCGGCAGAAAGAGAGAGAAACGAAGGTCACTGCAAGGGAGAGATTAGAACTTTTCGTCTCGATATATTAGATGAACTTAAAGATAGTCCTAGTCTGAAACCTTATCTTTTGGAAATTTTTGATGAATGTTATCTTTCAGCCCGAAAAAATGCCAGTGACCGCTCTCAATTACCCCTCGATACTTTCCCCGCTATTCCCCTTGGTTCCCTTGAACAAATTCTCGATGAAGATTGGTTTCCTGCGGGCGATAATCTGGAAATATAGCCATCAGTTAGGCTGCTCCACACTGCTGTAACAAAAAACAACTATCCACCGATAGCGATCGCTAAAGGTCGAATAATTGTAAGTTTTTGTCAAGGGGTGCGGTCAGACATAGGAATCATCGCTAGAATAAGCCTAATTGTCAGAAATTTAGTTAAACAAGGTTTTTGGCAATATGCTAGTCTGGCTAACAGGCTTTTGGGGGTGATATAGGGAAAACTTCTGTCGATTGCGCCTAAATAGAGTGTTATACAGAAAGTTGACCCATATCGTTACTATGGAGAGTGTTATGCAGAAAGTTTCCGTACAATATGTGGTTAGACCGAAATAATTTCTTCATCAATCAATCTCAGAATTTTGGAGCAGTGCAGGATGAGGTTTTCCAAGGCTTTGCGATTTCGGAGTATCAGCATACTCTTCATTTCTATTTTTGTAGCTTTACAAGTACACTTTTTCCCTGCTTTGCGTCCAGCCAATTCTGAGCCTGTGACATTAGGAACAGTCGCTGCAGTTGTAGCCTTAGTCAAAGCCGTTTCGGCATCAGGTTTGGCAAGAGGGGTTTGCTTTTCTGGTCTACACATGGGCGCAAAAGAATGTAGAAAGCCTTCTAGGTGTGTAGAAGCTATTGAAAGAGTTGAAAATATAGTGAATACTAACGGTAGTTCAGAATCTGTTAGGCAACTTGAAAGTTGGATTGGAAGCGCTTCCCAAAATGAGAATTGTGCAATTTCTCTGTCTAGACATCTTACAGTAAATGTTAACATTGTTGGCCTAACACGAAGTGCTGTTGCAGAATTGGATCGTTTGAGAAATCCTACAATCACTTCTCTGACTTCAGGCAATGCACTTGTAAATGCAGGTGGTAAATGTTTGGACATTCACGCCCCAGATATGCGTAACAATGGTAGCAGAGTTCAAGTTTGGGACTGTAATGGTCAACCTCAGCAACAGTGGAGTTTTAGTGGCAATGCACTTGTAAATGCAGGTGGTAAATGTTTGGATATTCATGCCCCAGATATGCGTAACAATGGTGGCAGAGTTCAAGTTTGGGACTGTAATGGTCAACCTCAGCAACAGTGGCGATTTTAGAGTGCGCTTGTAATTCAGTACATTGGCTGGACTATTAGTCTAAAAAGCGCTTGCACTCGGAAGTAAGGCGAACGCTATTGGGCACTATTGTCATGCAATGAGGCACAAGCCGTCAGCTTTCTCAAGTCATCTGTGGAGGCGTTAATGAAGATAGTCGGTTAGACAATCAGCATCCAGATTTGGTAATCAGCGAGATACAATAGGCTGGATTTGCCCAATGCAACTGCATGACAAAAGTATATTTAGACACCAGTGCCTACAATCGCCCATTCGACGACCAAACCCAGCCCAAAATTTTTCTTGAATCGCAAGCCGTTGTGATAATTTTACAAATGGTTGAGACAAGAATGGTCGATTTAGTCAGTTCTTCTGTACTGGAATACGAAAACAGTCGCAATCCTTACCCTCTTAAGCAAGAAGCTATGAATCGCTATCTTCAGATGGCAGAAGCAAGACAAATGGTGGATGAAGCCATCCGACAGAGAGCTGAAGAATTGGGACATAATGGACTGAAGGCAGTTGACGCATTACACGTTGCTTGTGCTGAAGCCCTCAGGAGTGACTATTTCATCACTTGTGACAAGCGACTGATTAATCGGTGTGCGAGATTAATGCTGAAGGTAGTGAATCCAGTTGATTTTGTATTGGAGGTAAACGGTGATGATCAAAGTTAAGAATGAGCAACAAGTTTTACAGGAAGGGTTATGTGTTCTGTTTATGAACATGGAGCCATCGAAGGTTACTCGATTCTGGGCGGCTTGTAATTCAGGAAGTGGAGACTACCTAAAACTTAAGGAAGAACTTTTCGGTCAAGAATCAGTAGCAAGTCTATACGACAAAATTTTGAAGTTTCAGGAGTCGAAGCCTAACTAGACCGTTAGACGTTGGTACCTTCTCATAAAACCTTACTTCTGCCTACTTTTCAAGCTTTTTGTCCTGTACTTAGGTTTGCAGTAGGCTAATCTGGCTAACACGCTTTTGGGCGTGATATAAAGATAGTATAGGTGACGGTTTATCTGTTGACATCCTCGCCGCCCTAAAAGTGCGGCGATTCCTAAACCTCACGATTTAAGTTTCTGCTTCCACCACCGTCGCATACCACAGTTAAAAAACCATGTACTGTCTTACACAGAGTCCACAGACTTTCGCCCCATTTCAGAAGCCCGATTCCGTGTGTCCCACGGTACGTTGACCGCCTATAGCTTCTTGTACTTGTTGCGCGCGACTTTTTACCCGGCCAAGCTTTTCTGGTCGGAACCCCCTAAGCCGAGTTTTCAAGGTGCTGCGCCGTCCACTTGGTTTTCGAGACTGGCCTTTTAATTCTAACGTAAAGCCAACCTAGAACGGCGGGGTTTCAGACCCAAAATTTCCGATGAAGAATATAGAATTACTCTAATGAAACTAGATCGTATTACGAGCCATCCAAACCGTATGAATGGGCAACCCTGCATTCGTAATCTTCGCCTTACGGTTCGTCGAGTGATTGAGCTACTGGCAACTTATCCCGATCGAGCAGAATTACATCAAGAGTTTCCCGAACTGGAGGATGAAGATATTCGACAAGCCCTAATTTTTGCCTCTTCTTACTTGGATGATCGCATCATTGAACTTCCTAATCGCTATGAAGCTGTTACTTGATCAGGGACTACCGCTTTCTGCGGCAACTTTATATTTTTGATAAAATACGAGTTAGTGAACGCAGATCTTAGGAGGCTTTGGCTATGGCTCCAGCATCTAATGGAAAAACTGCTATCATTCGTACAGAGCGAGGATTAACGATCGCAGGTACTCGTATCACCCTCTACGATGTGATGGATTACATAACGGAACACTATCCACCAAAGTTTATCCGTGCCATGCTGGCTCTTAATGATGAGCAGCTAAATGCTGCGCTATCTTATATTGAGACATACCGTGCGGAGGTTGAGGCAGAGTATCAGCTTGTCCTCAAGGAAGCCGAAGAACTGCGACAGTATTACGAAGAACAAAATCGTGAGCGAGTTGCCCGTATTGCTGCTAAGCCGCCAAAACCAGGCACAGAAGCCATTCGAGCAAAACTTCAAGCGGAAAAAGCCAAGTTGGCATCACGGGCAGGAATTTTCTAGTTGATCATAACTTACGAGGGCATTCTCTTGTCCTCGCCGGAGTCCTTGCTGCGAGTGGTTGGCTTGACTTGATCTCGATTCGTTTTATTCTGTTTGAAGAAGTTGGGTTAGCTGTCACGAGCGATGATCGCGTTGTTTGGCGGTATGCCCAAGCCAATCAGATGATCCTGATCACCGCTAACCGAAGCATGAAAGGCAAAGATTCCCTGGAGCAAGTGATGCGGGAGGAAAATACCCCCACATCATTACCCGTCGTGACAATCGGTAATATTGAGCGACTACTTGCCGAGCCAGATTATCGCGATCGTTGCGTTAACCGTTTGGTTGATATTGTAGTTAGGCGTTGCATAATAGAGATATGAATGGAGGAAATCAAAATGCAATGCCCTGAATGTAAATCTACCCATATCCGTAAAAATGGCATCAATAAACAAGGTAAACAAAATCATATTTGTGTAACCTGTGGCCGTCAATTTATTAATAACTATGAAAAACAGAAAGGCTATGACGAAAAAACGAAGCGAGAATGCCTAACTGCCTATGTTAATGGGATGGGATTTAGAGGAATAGAAAGGCTAAAGGGAGTTCATCATACGACCGTAATTAATTGGGTAAAATCTGTGGGAGAATTATTGCCAGTCGCCTATGACCCAGAAACAATTCCTGAAGTAGGGGAACTGGATGAATTGGAAACCTTTGTTGGCTCAAAAAAAACAAAATCTGGGTGTGGACAGCCGTTGACCACTTTAAAAAAGGAATTTTAGGTTGGGTAATCGGAGACCATAGTAGCGAAACGTTTCGCCCATTATGGGAATTAGTTAAGTCTTGGGGATGCTATTTTTATGTGAGTGATGGATGGTCAGTTTATCCATGTTTTATAGCAGAGGGCGACCATATAATTAGTAAGACTTATATGACCAGAGTAGAGGGTGAGAACACACGTTTAAGACATTATCTAGCCCGATTGCATCGCAAAACACTCTGCTATTCTAAGTCTACAGAAATGTTAGGATACTCTATTCGTTTATTAATTCATTATCTGAAGTTTCAAGAAGTGCCTATTCCTTACTGATTCATAGCTTAATTCAGCAACGCCTTGTAGTTAATATTGAAGATTATCAAGGCGCAAGGCGAATATTCATTCCGTGACGCGTCGAATGCTAGAGCCATTGAAGTCTATCTGTAGGGACACGGCATAACGGGGTCTTTATACTGAATCGGTTTTTAATAGTATGATTAACTGCCAATCCAACTTGAAAAACCCGATCCCTTCTCCCCACTCTCCTATACCTTTTAAACAGGATTTAGTATGACTATAGCGGTTCTCACATCTGTGTGGCACACTTAAACCTTTGCTGATTAAGCTTTTCAATATCGATAATGTACCTCGTGCGAACAGGAAACGCTATATTTCCGTGATGGTCAATTCTTTAAAGGGAGTCTCTAGTCGCAGGCATGGACAAGCTGGTTATCCTAAACCGTACGGGAAAGACGCTCTTTGGTCGCCCAGTTATTTCGTCTCTTCTGTAGGAGGTGCGCCACTGGAAGTTCTTAAGTCTTATATCAAAGATCAGGAAAAGCCGTCGTAAAACGACGGGGTTTTAACCCAAATTTTCGATAATCGAATTTGGCACGTCGGTGGCATTCGCCTCGGATACCATCTCTAAACAATCGGTCAGATCGGTGAGTGCTACGATCGCACCTAACGGTAATTTATCGCCATCGATGGACAGATTGAACGCTCGGTTGAGATGGGAGATCAAGCTTTTTCCTTGCTTGCAAAGGGGACGTTTGGCGGCGTGGATGGCCAACACCCCTCGGTATTTTGTCGGCCATCCCCTCGTCTCGTAAAGTTTGAGACCGTTTGCGACCAGAGATGCCCACGGTTGCCACAAACTGATAGCTTTAATTGCCAATGCCTTAACTCCTTACTCATTTGTTCTTAAGAAATTCCCTGTACTCCGCTAGAACCTCCCGCGCTTTGGGGGAATCGATCGCTTCCAGTATCCCGTCGATTGGTCTGCCCATGCGATCGAGTTGTCGAATCTGATCCACCTTTTCAGGTGCAAGGTAGATCGATCGCTTGCGTTTACCGAATTCGACTTGATAGAAAGTCTGGAGATATTTGCGCCCGTACTTGGCCTGATGAGAATAAGTGGTGATGAAATACCCTGAACCCTCCCCCCTACGACGGCGCGGACGTTTATTCTCGGTTTCCTCTTTACTAGGGGATAAGTTTGTACTTGTTAAGAATACATCTGTATCCCCTAGTAAATCTTCCCGTTCTTTACTAGGGGATAAGTTTGTACTGGTTAAGGATACATCTGTATTCCCTAGTAAACCTTCCCGTTCTTTACTATGGCATAGAACGAGTTAGTTAGGACAGATGCCTGAAGGCTTTACTCACAGCATCCACAAGGTTTTCACTATCATTGATAATCTGACTAACATAGTTTTTCAATCTAGCCCAGAACTTTTCAATTTTGTTGAGATCTGGAGAATAGGCGGGTAAAAATAGCACTTCACATCCCGCTTTAGCTAACAATTTTTTGATTCTCTCTTTGGGATGAAAACTGGCGTTATCAATGATGATAATTTGACCGGGTAGTAGTTCGGGTAATAGCAATTGTTCTATCCACTCACACACCAACTCCGTATTACAGTACCCCTCAAACACCATTGGCGCGATAGTGGAACCACGCCACCAACCGCTGATCACACTAACTCGTTCGCTACAGTGACCTAACTTTAAAGCCTCAAATCTTTCTGATTTGTGACAATATCCATAAGGGTAATCGATGGTGTTATCTATTCCAGCTTCATCAATATAGACAAATCTTTCCGGGGCATAACCTCTGATTTTTTGGAGAAACTCTTTTCGGGCTTCTTCATCTCTTTCTCTGTAGCCATAAGTTTTTTTTTCTAGTAAATCCAATTCTTTTGAGGGCTTGACCAATTCTCATCCTACTGACTGGGTTAGCCCATTTTTGCGCCATTTTTTCTTGGGTCAAATGCCCATATTGTTCGGCAAACTTTTGAAAGGCTTCTAAATCGTCAATTTGGGGCTTCGGCCCTCGACGATAGTTAGTTTTAGCGGCCACCGTCCCAGTTTGTTTCTTCCGTTTCAGCCAGATGTCTAATGTATTACGACTAATATTGAGGGTGCGACAGACATGGCTTTTTTTCTCCCCTCGCTCTACGGCACTCACTGCTTTCTGTCTTAAATCATCATTATCGCAACCCTAAATTCGTGTCAGCCACCGATCTAACCAAACGCGAGGATATCGCCCCCCTCGACAACCCGGACGTATTAGCCCAACTGCTTGCGGCCAAGCGTTCGCCCCGGACGCGACACGCTTATGCGGGGGATTTAAAGGATTTCTTTGTCTTCGCCTTCGGTTGCGAGGAACCGACCCCGGGGGTAACGCAAGAATTCCTCTCCCTCGATCGGTTCGCTGCGCTCTCTTTGGTACTGCGCTATAAGGCTCACTTGCGGGACGAGCGGGGACTAGCGGAGGCAACGAGAAACCGGCGCTTATCGGCGATCAAGTCCCTGGTGAGATTGGCCAATCAACTGGGGCAATGCGATTTCAATCTGTCCGAGCTATCGGGGGACAAGGTGGTGCGTTACCGGGACACCACCGGGGTAAGCAAGGAAGTGTACCGCGACCTGTTGGCCGTTCCCGACCGCTCAACTCTCAAGGGGAAACGGGACTACGCCATCCTGCGATTGCTCTGGGATAACGCCCTCCGGCGGGGGGAGATCGAGAGTGCGGATATTAAGGATCTCGATACTGAGGGTCGAACGTTGGCCATCTTCGGTAAGGGTCGGGGTCAACAGAAAGAAACCGTCAGTCTGTCGCGTCCGACCCTCGATGCGCTTGTGGATTGGTTACGGGAGCGGCGGGAACTCGATATCCGTCAACCTCTTTTTATCGCCCTCGATCGCTGTAGTCGCGGTCATCGACTGACCGGCTCGGCGATCCATAAATTGGTGGCGAAAATCGCCGCTGCGGCCGGGGTGAACAAGAAAATGTCGCCCCACCGGGTGCGTCATTCGGGAATAACCGCCGCTCTCGATGCGACGGGCGGTGACGTGCGGCGGGTGCAGAAATTGAGCCGTCACGCCGATCTCAATACTTTAATGATCTACGATGACAACCGCAAAAACGTGCAGGGGGAAATCTCCGACCTGTTAGCGGGGTTGGTCTGAGCTTGGAGCAAAGCGCTGGTAGCCATATCTATCCTATAGGGCTGGCAAAATTCGCGTAAAATGTAACTAAACGGTGGTTATTGGAAATGGTTATGGAAAAGGAAGCGGTGACGATCCGATTCCCGTCTGAGTTGATGCGGCAGGCCAAGCGGCTCAAGTCCGGGAAAGAATCGTTTAACGAGCTAGTAGTGGAAGCCGTGGAGCGAGAGGTGAGGCGGCGTAAAGCCCGCTTAAGCTCACGATACCATCCAGCGATTACGGGAACAAGTGCCGCTAACTGCCCGCTCCTAGCATCGAGCGAGTATCAGGTGCGCCCCCTGGCCGTCCTTGCCCCGCAACAACAACCCACCGTCTGGAATGAGTCCGTAGCGGAAGCTGGGGGCAGAACACCCGACCACCGAATCGTTCGCGAGACGGTGGGTAAATACCGGGACAAAGGGAAAGCGAATGTTTTCGAGGTGGGGGAAGTGGTCGGTATCCTTGCCAAAGATAACCCGCGCCTGAAAGGGAAAAACAACTGTTGGGCGATCGTTACTGCCGTTCACCCGCGCTCCTGCGACCTGCGACTTCACGATGGGGCGATCGATCTGGTTAAAATCGAGTACCTCAAGGAGTTGGGCTACACCGAAGGGGACTGTCAGACGGTGCGGCGGTTGTGCGAACGCAAAGCGCTCGCTACGCGAGATCGATTGTCGAGACTGAGGGAACGCGAGGACTTGGAAGATGCCGCCCTTGCTTTCTTAGGAATCTTGGGGAAATTACAGCGACCTTACCTGAGTGCGTTAGAAGAGGAAATGCTGACCATGCTAGAGAAGTATTACGGGGTAGTGACCGATTAATTGCCGACCTTGATGGACTCGAATCGTTGGATCGAGGGTGAGATAACTGTTCACCACGATATGGTGTTTAAAGCGATAACGCTCTTTTATCAGTATGGGGAGATTAGAATTAAAAAAAAGCTCTGAAAGCGAGAGTTGGTATATGGTTAAGCCTCGACCCGCCGTGCCGACGGCGAAATTTATGTTCTCATCGGTGTCAAGTGAACGCCTGATATCTACCCTTGATGAGAACGAACTGTTCTTTGGGAATCCTCCGGACTGTAGCCAACATCACCAAAAAAGCAGAATGAACGAACCAAATTAAAGGTTTCTAGATCGAATTGAGCTAGGGTTATTCCACTCAGTAGAATTGTCGCGTCATGGTGTAGTCTTCTATATTCCCTTTGTAAGTGGGGAGCATCTTTCTCTTCTGAAGTATTCAGTAAAGACTCAAGAGTTTTTAACAAAGAATCTAGTAGTTTTAATTTTTGCATTTGTTGCTGCTTTTCTTCCTGTTTTAATCCCTCAAGCTGACTTTCTAATTCCTCGAACTGAATGTCTAAGTCATCAAATACTTCCCGTATTAAATCAGGATAGTACGCTGATAGAGAAAGAACGGACAAAATAGCTTTTGTTTGTTCATTACTTTTTAGCCACACTTTGTTTGAGAGAAACTCAATGATTTTGAAAATCTTATAAATGTTGACCAACCGTTTAATCATTCTGGGCGGCAGATCGGTGTGTCGGCAACATTCTAGCAATATCTTAAACTCTTCAGACTTAAATTTTATTTTCTCTGGAGTCAGGATAGTAACTGACTTATCCCGATCAGAATCTAATAATTTACCACCAACTTTGTTTTCAGTAAAGTCTGTTTTATTAGATTGGGAATTATCAACGGATATGGTTGAAATATTTTCTGTAGAAACTGCCACATTACTCGTTTCCTCATCGCTTTCTTCTACTTCCATTTGCTGATGCAAGTAATTGGCTAAAGCTGAGTGAGCAACAGGTCGTATTCGGTAGGGAATTTGAATAATTTTTTCCAAGTAATCTGTACCAGAAGGTCGCCCTTGATGGAATAGCACTCCGGCATAGTATTTCTCTAAAGCACGAGTGACATAGCGTTCGTCAATTGCAACTACTGCAATAAATAGAGGAGTTTTAACCAGAAGCTGAACTGCTTCTAAAACTTCAACTACTCGGTCAGGTGGGCAACGATCCAGATCGTCAATAAAGAGAACAATACGTGCTGGACCTCTTGGAAAAGTTTTTTCTAGCTTGCTAAATTGTTCATCATTATCTTTCATTTTTGGATTATAATGCAGACAATTAGTAAGCTCGGCGAGATTGCGCTGCAACTGGTGAAGGTATCCTAGTTTTTTTTCGTATAACTCATTCTTAGAAATATCTTCAAGAAAGGTATTTAGAGTCGGATAATTACTAACAAGACCAATTTGTTGTTGTAATTGTTCAATTTGGAGTTCATGCCGCTTGATTTTGTTGACCTGCTGTTCAATGTCCCGATCTGATTGTAGAATTTCTTGCTGAAGAGTAACCCAAACATCCTTTCCTACTTCAAATTTTTCCTTTGCTTCTCCTGCAATCTGCTTCAAACCAGTAAGAATCTTTTCCTGTTCTTCTTGAGTTTTCTGTAATAAACTGATTCCTGTCCCTAATGCTGTAATAAATCCTCCTGTTTGTATTAAGGTCGTATATGTAGAAAGGACATCACTGAGCTTCTTAGGCAATTGATCTCTTAGTTGATCGGGTAATAGAGGAAAAGCGACAATAGACAATCCCGCCAAAAAGGCCACGAGTGACAACCAATTTTTTTGTAAAAAATAACTTGGCATCTTCCGAAGAATTAGCCCGCGCAATTTTCGATTTTCTTTTCTTAGTCTTTCCTTTAAATTCTGTAATTCTGATTTCTCATTTTTACGGATATCACCAATTTTTTCCCACAAGGAACTAGAAAATTCTTGATCTGATTTGCTCTTTTCTAGTTCATTGTAGGTTTGTTCTGAAAAGTTTGCCAATTCTCTGAGAGAGGCGGTACGATCAAACTCACTCATAGCATTAAGTGCTTTCCAAAATTTACCGCCTTCAAGCTGTGAGCGATTTACCTTTTTGAGCGATTGTTCAATTTGCTGTTCAAGCGTATATTGACGATTAAATTCATAAAAGATAGTTTGCGTCAAACTGTACCACAGATCTGCTTTTGCATAAGTCCAGGCATCAAACTTTATCTGATAAATATGTCCTACATAAGGAAAAGCTTCTTCCTCTTTACCCCATGTCTGTTTTTTAGTTAGAGATGCGCTACGAATCTCGTTCATTCTCTGCTGCATCAGATTCATGATAAAAGATTTTCCGCTTCCCCATCCCCCTAAGATTCCTACAGCCAATGGCGGTTCTAGATCCCGTAAAAGCAACATATCAGCTAAAGCGTCAGCCTCACTTTTAAGATTAAGGAGATCTTTTCCTTCTGCCAGATCATTCCATAGCTTTTGAGGGCGAACGTTTCTCCCTGTCAATAGAATTCGATTTCCGATATTTTTTATGAGATTTTTTTGCCAGTTGAATGTGTTTATTAGAGCATCTTCAAGGGTATAGTTGGTGATTAAAATTTTAATAACGGGATTCAAGCACGACAATAAAGCATCTGTAAGAACACCATGAGTGGAGTTTTCTCCAGCATAATCATAACTAGCAGCAATAAAGCAACGATCATATTTTACTTCACTACTTGTTTGGGAAAACAAATCAATAAATAAATTACTGAAATCACTGTCTAGCCAAACAATTTGTTGTTTAACAGGACTTTTTTCAAGTTGATCGTGTAACCATTTCAGCGAAATACTTCTTGATCGGAGTTCAGATGTATGTTCAGATGAAGATTCGTTTAAAGGATTGGGGAAATCAGTTAGTAACAGCTCACCTTTTTGAGTTTCTTTTCCTTCTGCTTCATAGATTTCAGCACCATTACCAGAGAAGTAAAATAGTGCCGTTTCCGTATCTCCATCTTGAGGATTAAAAAGTTGCTCTATCAAAAATTTTAATTGATCAGGTTCATAAGGATTTTTATGATCTTTATCTTGTTGTTCAAATTGATTGAGCAATATTTGAACTTGATCAAACTGACCAATTGTCCGCAGTAATTCTGCGATATCCTCAGCATCTTTCAGAGAATGTTGTGGGCAAGGAATACCCTCTTTGTATTGGTTTACTCCAATGACTAATGCTTTTCTTTTCATGATTTCACCTAGTTTCTGAGTTAAAAAAGTTGAACCTGAAAATTTTATTCGCTTGTAACTGATTTAGATAAAGGAGCGATTGTCTTCATATCGGGCTTCAGAATTGCGCTCGCATCTTGCCCTCCGAAGGAGCGAGCGCGAGGTTTCAAGGAGACATCCTCAATACATCAATTGCAGCGACCATTTCTCTAGCTTGCCCGTATCCAGACGTTGCAGGTCTTTGACCCGCAGCGACCAGTTGCCTTGAATCGGTTGGCCGATCAAGGCTTCTAGAGCAGGAGTAGATGTCCGGTCGTAGGTCATCCTCAGATTGTCTTTACTGCCGCCTGAAATATTATGCAGGGTGACACTCTGACCAGAGGGAGCCACAATTTCCACCAGTAAGTCGCCAATGTAAGTGTGGGGGATGACTACCCCTACAGAGATATCCTTGAGGGTTCCTGACTGGGCAATTGCGATGGCGCTGCTGATTCCTGTGGGAGTATTGTCGGGAATTGACAGGTTCGGACTCACTTCACCTCGGGCAACTTGCCCCGCTGACTCGTACTCAATTTCGATGTTCCAGCGATTGAGCCGGCCGATGTCACGGGAGGCCAAATCTCGCACGTTCAAGAGCCAATCTCCCGCAATCAATTCGCCGTTCAAAACCGACAAGGCTGGCGTTGAGCTTGAACTGTAGGTCTGTTGCCAATCTCGACGAGAGCCACCAGCACGGTCGTGGAGCAGGACTTTCTTGCCAGATGGGGACTGCAACTCCACTTGCAGGTCGCCAATGTAGGTGTGGGTGATGTCTATGCTGACAGACAGGCTTTTGACTTTACCCGCTTGGCTGATGGCGATCGCACAGCTAATTCCTTCGCGCTTGTTATCGGGAATGAGCAGGTCAGCAGTGACCTTTCCCGTCACCACGTTGGAGGGGACTAGCGAACCCACCTTGAGGCGGATCACCTCACCGGGTTCTGAGATATCGGCAAGAGCCAGCCCTGAATCAGAGCTATCCCAGTCCCGAGTCGAAGGGGTTGTGGCGTAAGACAAGGCCACGCCATCCACTCGTTTAAACAGATCGGTGCTATCTCCTTGGTTGCGATTGCTTTCGATATCCAGATGCCCGTCTGCTTGAAGCAAACCACATTGGTAGTGGCGCTCGCGGGTTCCCCCCTGCCACTCGTTCGACCCCAGAGTATCGCAGTGGTAGACCGCTAGTCCGCTATCGGGGAGGTAGGCATCTAAGCCGCGTTGAGTGCGGTTTTCAATGATGAAGTATTCATTGGCGCGATCAGTTTCATATTTCATCAGGGTGCCGTAGTCCCCCTGTTTGGACTCATAGACACCGGGAGAGTTCAAGCGGACTTGGCGATCACACCACCCGACCAGATCTCGCAAGTAGCCGCAGATGGGGGCAGGGGTGTGGCCGTTGTTGAGGTGGTTGCCAGCGGACATCAGGCAGTAATACCCCATGCCGGCACTCTTCTCAAAATCGCCATCCCGAGATCCGTAGTCGTATAAGTCTGGGAGGCGGCAGAGAAGATGGCCGCTTTCATGGCAGAAGGTGCCGATGCTCAGGTCAACTCGCTCGCGGCCTAAGCTCTGGATCGTGTAGTAACGAACTTTGATGCCGTTGTAGATCAGGTTAAGTTCTGAGTTATGGGGCCAGAGGTTGCCTTCATAAACGGTGCGCCCGGCATACATGAAGCTAAGGGCATCGACGATGCTTTCACCGCAAGAGTCAAATTGAGACAGATTGATCCTCAGTTGGTTGACCACTTTATCGAGGGCTTCCCGACAGAGGAGGTTCTGGACGTAGTAGCGTTGGTTCTGGCTCAGTTTAATCGGCCCCACCACCACATTGGAGTAGTCCAATTTGCCGTTGGACATCAGGTGGTAGTATTCGCGCACCGAGCAGAAGTTGCCGTTTTCTCGATAGTTGGGGGCGTTTAACATCGCCTCCACGTCGGCGGCGGTAACTGCACTGGTGAGGTCGGCAAATTCAACCAGCACCGTTAAGCCGCGAATGTGTCCCTCACTGACGCGCCGCCCTTCCAGCAGCCCATTGTTAGGTCCGAGAGTCCTGGCCACGTTAGCAGCCGCACCAGGTTGTGGCGGTCGCAGGTCGGCATAGCGCCTTTCAAACTTTTCGTTGCGAATAGTTTCCGCTTCTTTCAGTCCCCGCCGGATGTCTGAGGGCGGGTGCTTGGAGATGGGAACGCCGCTGGAGGCAAATCGCCCGTTCAGTAAGACGGCATAGCAGTAGAGTCCGCGTTCTGGATCGTAAACGGCGGTGTAACCGTCCTTGGTTTCATAACGGGCATAGAATTCATCCCCGAAGACGACCAGTTCCACGTCCAGTCCATTGTCTTGTTGGAAGATTACGGTTTCTCCAAATATGGCACTCATAATTTACTCCTTGTGTTGAGTTTAAATTTTCTCGAAAATTCAAAAATCCAAAATCCAAAACGGTATGAGAATCACGTTTGAGAAGGCAAGTCGGGATCAGACGGTCTCAGTTGGGTATAACGCCGGGCAAATTTCTCGCGTCGGATGGGTTCGGTTTCCTCAAGGTGCGGCTGTAGTCCTGGCGATGGCGGTGCTGAGATGGGAATGCCACTGGAAGCAAATTCACCCTCGCACAAGATGGCGTAGCCATATTGCCCCAGTTTGTCGTCGTAGATGACGGTATAACCGTCCTTGGTTTCGCGACGGGAATAGAACTCGTCACCGAAGACCACTAGCTCGACTTCAGGACCGTTTTCCTGGGGGAAGGTTAAGGTTTCTCCAAAGATGGCACTCATGGTTGACTCCTGATTTGAATGAGCGCGGATATCTTCTGACAAAGGGAGTTTCGCTCCCGTCGCTCAATTCAGTTACGATAGGGATTGTATTTTTAATCAGTTTGTCTCCCGGAAAGATCTAAAGAAGAGTTCTGCCCTACGATCTCCGAACAATTCCTGGAAATAAGACTCGTCAAATGTTATTTTGAAAACACCCTCACTATCAGTAACCGCACTGCCAACTAAGTCGATGCAAATCAAGTCCTTATCCCGCGCCTCGACTTGAACTGCAAATAGCCCTTGGCGACTATGAAGATCGATAATTTGACCAGAAATTCTAAAGGTTGTTATTTTTTCTCTCCTAAGACATACATTTGGTGCGTTGATGCGCTCCCCCCACTTCACTCAAAAATCACAAATGCTGCCGCTGGAACCGTAACCAATACTGCCTTCCCATTCCGCGCTGCCACTGTCACCGACTGACCAATCTGCGTCGCGTCCGTCGAGTAAAGGCAAGTCAACCCATCTCCCGCGCAGTGCAGGTCATTATCGATCGTCACCCAGGCAGTTTTAGGCTGGTCATAATCGGTGTTAATAGCCAGTAGCATTTCTTTGCCATCGAAAATCCGGGACCAGGGTACTACCGATCGAATTTGTCCATTCACCATTTCTGGCAAGTTGAAGCGGACTCCGTCATCGGGTGCTGAAATCGGGCGCAGGTATTGGCGACCCCGCCGCAGCAGGATATTTTGTCGGCGGATTTCTAGGATTTTGGCGAGTTCCCGATAAACCAGATGGTCTTCATTGAAGAAATGTAGCCCCCTAGTTCGGAACGCTCCAAATTCACCGCCGAACATCGACTCCCGGATATAGCGATCGCTTCCTCCTCGCCCATCGAAACATTGCTCGCTGCCGTAATAGATGCAGGGAATGCCCAAAGTTAAAGCATTTAAGGCTAAAACATTCAGCACGACTTTCGAGGCATCGGCATCGGCACAGAAACGAGCTTTCTGATTGCCTTTGCGTACCTGATCGTGGTCGTCAAAGGAAGTCACCATCTTATTGCGGAACCAAATATGAGAACTTTTATTGACCAACTCCGAGTTACGGAACAGGCTGAAATATTCGTTGGGATTGCGATATCCCTTGACCAGATATTCCAGCTTATCGGGAATATCATCGATCCCTAAAGCGGCACTGAGTCCGGTTAATTCCAGAGTTTCGTAGGCTCGTTTGCGTCCGCCGGTAATCTCGCCCAGCAGGAAAAAATTTTCCTTGCCAATGCCTTGGGCAAACTCGCGAATCACCGAGACAAAGTAGCGAGTCGCGCCCATGTCCATGTGCTTGACGGTATCAATGCGGAAGCCATCGATATCGGCGTAGGCGATCCAGTATTTATAGGCTTCACACAAGTGGCGCAGGGCGGGGGATACTAGGTAATCATCGGCCGAACCGTAGCCGTGATCGATGTCCTTGAGGTCAAAGAAATCTCCTTCCCGGAATTCGGGGTCATAGTCCCAATTTTTGATGTACCCCTTACGGGTAAAGGTATCGGGAGCCTGCAATTCCACCGGAAATAATGCCCCATCATAATCGGGGGGATTTTGCGGATCGGGTTTGGTAAAGGGTATGGTAGGACTACCGTTTTTATCATTGAAGCCCTCAACTGGGTACATCTCCCCAGTCCAAGGATGATCCTGTTCTCCCAAATAGGAAAAGACGTTGCCCGCGTGATTCAAAATGATATCCAAAATCACATAGATGCCGTTGGCATGGGCAGTTTGCACCACTTTCTGCAAGTCCTCGCGGCTGCCAAAGTGGGGTTCCACCTCTAAAAAATTCTGAATGCCGTAGCCGTGATAGGTTTCCCGAAACCGAACCTGTTTAAAAATAGGGCTAATCCAGAGTGCCGTCACTCCCAATCGTTTCAAATAGACCTCTCCAAAAATTTATAAGTCAGTCACAGCAAGGAAGAGAGGCAGATTAGACCAAGAGTCAAAATTAGCTCTCAAAACCGATTAATCAGGGTTTGAAGAGACAAAATCCAATTTTGACGGAAAACTATGGCTAATTATAACGTCAATTACTTCCCCTGATTGCTCCCCTTCTATTACTTCTAAAATTAGCGCACTAATTCTCAACCTTACTAAGCCACAAACGGTCAGTAAAACCGATTTATATCGACTTTTATTTAATCTAAATCTTTCTTGAACTACTTTAAATACTTTGACAACTCGAATTAAATGCTCAACAAAAATTCGCCGAGATGATAAAACTTTATTTTCTTTAATTTGATTCTCGGTTAATTCTCCATTCTTAGGTTTTTTATCAGGAGTTCTGATTTGATTTTCTCCTAGGTAAGCTTTATCTCCAATAAAAGTTTGTTGAGAATCGAATTTGCTTAAAGTTTGCCGACAGATTTTTATGTCGCTCGTCGGACCAGGTTGACCAATAACTACATCAACAATATCTTCAGCTTTTGGCAAGACAATAAATTGACTTTTTAAAGTATGTCTTTTTTGCTTTCCCGAATAATATATTTTTTGTTCTTGATAATCGGTCGGCCTCTCCACGGGCTGTTCTGCGCTATCGACAATCAACTCATAATCCCTTAATTGTTCAATTATTATTTCCTCTTCTTGGCACTTCTTTATTTGTTCTAACAAACTTGGCGGTAACTCTCCTTCAAAAAGTTTTTGCCAATAGGTAAAGATATTATGAGCCGTTGATTCACTCACTTGAAATATTAGTCCTAAGATTTGAAAGCTTAGATGATGTCTTAAATAAACCAACATTAGAACAATTTGTTCCTCTTCTGATAATTTAGGAGGTGTTCCGCTTCCTGGTTGATTAATCCTAATTTTGGTTTTTTCGATTTCTGATTGGTTTTTCCGATGTATAAGTTTTCCAAGTGCCATCAGTTGTTCTAGTTGTTGGTAGTCAATTCCTAATAGTCTTTTAGTTTGTTTCGGATATTTTTGAATGTATTCCCAAGTGTAGTTTTTCATGGCTTTTTTGAGTTACTATTTGTTTTATTATATCCTATATATTGTGATTTAATTAAATTATGGAGAGGTCTAATAGCCGATTTTGCTCTCTAACCCCTTGAGCGTCCCCCCCACATATTTTGTCCCCGCCTCGCGCCAGCGAGCGGCATCCGCCTCGGTTTTCACGGCATTTCCCGCATCGGCGGGGCTGTAGGGTAAGGTTGTTCCACTCTGCACGAAATTCCCCTCGTTGTCCTTGTACCCGTTTTCACGACCATTGGAGAAGCGATCGAGCATCAAGAAATAGAACGCTTGGTCTTCCCAGGCGATCGGCGACGGGAACAATCCCCCCGCTGGTGATAGGGATGCAAAATTTAGTTGGCTTAAGCCTTGAACGGTTGTTGTCATGGTATTTTTCCTCTCAATCTTTCAAACTCCTCATTCTGTCCAATGCTCTTTCAATTCCTACTTAAAATGCTTTTTTTTGGGAATGAGGTCGTTGGCTTATTTCCTCCTTTTTGACCGTCTTCATCTATATTTTTTGACTTTTTGATACCCTTCTTCTAGGGTAAAGTGCAACTATAGTAAAGTGCAGTTAAATTTTCAAAATTTAATTTTTTAGAGCCTGTCCACTCACTTATTTTTAACAAAAGTTAAGGACTCTCTCTTAAATAGTTTTTGATAAGTTCGATTCTTTATTTTGAATTCCTGGTATCTTTTGAAGCTACACTTTCAGCGATACCGAGCCGAAGCAATTCTCTTAAGATCGAATAATCGCAAAATCGGCAATGCTATTTCCCGTTATCAACCCATCTATCGCCCGAAAATGCTTGTCATAGCTAAATAAAGCCAGATTATATTGTAGAGCGGTCGCTGCGATCCACATATAGTTAGTGGGAATCGGATTTCCCTTTTTCCTCAAACCAGAATAAACTCTAGCGTAATATTCGCTGGTATCGCAATCGATCTCGCGTAGCGAGCGCTTTGCGTTCGCAAAACAGTTAATTTTGGATATTTCCCAAAATTGCTTAAGTTCCCTTCGGTTATCCCGTGAAGCGTCAACCCATCCGAAGATCGTTCAATTAAGTTTGTTTGATCTGCCGGTCATCACCGTCCGGCCCCGGCGGATGTCAAATTGGTCGGTTTTTCATCTCCGAGGTGAAACCGAGGGTTCCTTCAAGCCGATATTTTGAGGTAAAATGTTCGTGGATGTCGAATTATTTTAGGGGTTTTAAGAGCTACAGGAGAAATATAGCGGTATAATGAAGATAAAAGAATTCAAGATAATTGCCATGGAATTAGTGACGCTCGATCGAAGTAGATGTATTCAAATTCCTGAAACTTTGCTGGAACAACTAGGCATTGAATATGATAGTCAATTTCAGGTAGAAGTTCAAGATGGTAAGCTAGTCTTAAATCCAATTAAGGAAGAGCCAAAGGTTTATTACGAGAATGATGTTTTGGTTGTTGACAGCCAATTGCTAGTTAATACTGAAGCTTTTATCGAGGAGCTTAGACAAGAAAGAATGAGCTAATGTTGTGATTAAAGTTTTATTCGATACGTCGGTTTTGGTTGCATCTATTTTAGTCAACCATGAACAGCACTCAGCTTGTATTTCTTGGTTAACCAGAGTTAAACGAGGAGAAATTCAGGGTTATATTGGAACTCATACTCTTGCAGAACTCTACGCAATTTTATCGGCTTTTCCCGCAAAACCTCGTCTATCTCCTCAATTGGTACAACAATTAATTAAAGAAAATTTAGATTCCTTTGAGATTATTTCCTTAACAAGCGATGATTATAAAGCTGTAATTAATCTTATGGTAACTTTAAATTTAAGAGGAGGAGCGATTTATGATGCTTTAATTGCTTATGGTTCATTAAAAGCAGAAGTCGATCATTTATTAACTTTGAATCTCAAGCATTTTATCCGTTTTGGCGGGAGAATAGAGAAAATTTCGATGGAACCGCGATAACCTAACTAGCATATTATAGCGGTAAGCGCTTGAGTGAGATACAGACCAAGCTTTGCCTAGCATGGTTTATAGCTCGTGATACTGTACCTCATACGACTGCACACCGCTATAAACATCGCCTTCATTATGTCATAATCACGAAAAAAGACAATTAACCCTAAAAAGCCCATGCTATTAAAATGGTTGAAAATTACAGGATTGAGCTTGATAATATGGAATTTATGTTATTCGGCTGAGAGTCAAACCAGTGCAGAAATCTTACGTCCAAGAAGTTGCAGAGTAGAAAGTGAGTTACGTTCGCTTAATAGTAATGTATCAACTTATATTCAGGTGATTAATAGAAGTTCTTCTTCTGTTAAGGTGTACTGGATAGATTTCAATGGCAAACGTCAGCATTATTTTGACCTTGACCCCTTACAATCCCGTGACCAGCAAACTTATGTAACTCATCCTTGGCTTATTGCTCAGTCTGGAGCGAACCAACCTTGTATACATATATTCCTACCAATTCCCCAAAAAGGAATTATTATTATAGATTGAGATGTTACAGTTACTCCAGAGAAAACACTGAAGAAGTAGTGCTAATAACTCAAGAACAAAGTCAATATGGGAACTCTCTACTCGCCCTTAGAAATCCGTGAAATCGAAACATCATATTTCGCTGTACGCGTCTGGGTTGAACGGCTCTCTACTCGCCCTTAGAAATCCGTTGAATGGAAACTAACCAGTAAGATTCGTCAGCCGATGGATTCATAGTCTCTCTACTCGCGCTTAGAAATCAGTTGAGCGGTCAACGGAAGTCAACCCGTCCCACAATAGAGAGGTCATCGCGCCCGATTCCTCATCGAAAATTTGGGTCTGAAACCCCGTCGTTCTACGACGGCTTTACTGTTAAATATTAGCGCATTTACACGATATATGCTAGAATGCGAGATATGGAAAAAGCCTATTCGTTTCGATTTTACCCAACACCCGAACAAGAGTCGCTATTGCGGCGCACTTTGGGCTGTGTAAGATTAGTTTACAACAAAGCTCTCCACGAACGAACACAAGCTTGGTATGAAAGACAAGAAAGAGTAGGCTACGCTCAAACTTCTTCAATGTTGACCGATTGGAAAAAGCAAGAAGAATTAGACTTTCTCAACGAGGTAAGCTGTGTACCTTTACAACAAGGGTTAAGACACCTACAAACAGCTTTCACTAATTTCTTTGCTGGTCGTACTAAGTATCCTAACTTTAAGAAAAAACATCAAGGAGGAAGTGCCGAATTTACCAAATCTGCTTTTAAATTTAAAGACAGACAAATCTATTTAGCTAAATGCACAGAACCTTTACCTATTCGATGGTCAAGACAAATACCAGAAAGCTGTGAACCAAGCACGGTAACAGTCAGATTACATCCTTCTGGACGTTGGCATATTT
Organism: Microcystis aeruginosa NIES-2549; assembly: GCF_000981785.2. Classification (NCBI taxonomy): domain Bacteria; kingdom Bacillati; phylum Cyanobacteriota; class Cyanophyceae; order Chroococcales; family Microcystaceae; genus Microcystis; species Microcystis aeruginosa. The sequence continues at coordinate 1,882,980 of NZ_CP011304.1, forward strand.
CAATTAGATTTGATGACCCAACAATCCAGCCATTACCCCCAACTGATAAAGCCATCGGAATTGACTTAGGAATTAGTAGCCTAGTAATTACCAGCGATGGAGACAAGGTATCTAATCCTAAGCATTTTAAGAAACATTATCAGAGGTTGCGAAAGGCACAAAAAAGCCTTTCTAGAAAACAGAAAGGCTCAAAAAATCGGGAAAAAGCGAGAATCAAAGTAGCCAAGATTCACGCCAAAATTACTGATAACAGAAAAGACCATTTACACAAGCTAACCACTCAATTAGTCCGTGAAAACCAAACGATTGTGGTTGAGAATTTAGCCGTCAAGAATATGGTCAAAAACCCCAAGTTATCTCAGGCAATATCTGACGTTAGTTGGGGAGAAATCACTCGACAATTAGCCTACAAATGCCGTTGGTACGGCAGAAATTACATCGAAATAGATAGATGGTTTCCCAGTTCTAAAAGGTGTAGTAATTGCGGGTATATTGCTGAAAAAATGCCGTTAAATATTCGAGAATGGGATTGTCCAGACTGTGGGACACACCATGACCGAGATGTTAACGCTAGTAAAAATATTTTGGCCGCAGGGCTTGCGGTGTCAGTCTGTAGAGCGACCTGATGACCAGAACAGAGTAAATCTGTTAAGGCAGGTGCGAAAAATCCTTCGGGAAAGAAGCAGAAACCCAAATCGTGAGGTTTGGGAATCACCGTCCGTTTACGGCGGTGAGGATGTCAACGCCCTAACCGCTCTAGTGATCGGGGTCTATCAAGCTTCTAGCGCTCCCCTACCCGCAGGATTTCCGACCCCGACCCCGAACGGACGGATCGAGGTGAAGAACTATCCCGCCTATCGCGCCGCTACTTACCGCTATCGGGGTCAACTTTCCGAGGCGGCGAACCGGTCGTTTTATCCCCTGTACCAACACATCAGTTCCAACGATATCTCGATGACTGCACCCGTTGAAACCCGTTACCCCGCAGACACGGGAGCGACATCGGGAGAGGCCGAAGTTTTCTTTCTCTACCGCGACACCGACACTTACCCGAAAGAGGTGGCCGATAATATTCGGATTGAGGATGTACCACCCATGACGGTGGTGAGTTTGGGATTACAGGGAGGTTACGATTTTGACAGTTACCAACAGGGATTGACCCGACTGAACGAATGGCGGCGTTGCATAATAGAGATATGAATGGAGGAAATCAAAATGCAATGCCCTGAATGTAAATCTACCCATATCCGTAAAAATGGCATCAATAAACAAGGTAAACAAAATCATATTTGTGTAACCTGTGGCCGTCAATTTATTAATAACTATGAAAAACAGAAAGGCTATGACGAAAAAACGAAGCGAGAATGCCTAACTGCCTATGTTAATGGGATGGGATTTAGAGGAATAGAAAGGCTAAAGGGAGTTCATCATACGACCGTAATTAATTGGGTAAAATCTGTGGGAGAATTATTGCCAGTCGCCTATGACCCAGAAACAATTCCTGAAGTAGGGGAACTGGATGAATTGGAAAACTTTGTTGGCTCAAAAAAAACAAAATCTGGGTGTGGACAGCCGTTGACCACTTTAAAAAAGGAATTTTAGGTTGGGTAATCGGAGACCATAGTAGCGAAACGTTTCGCCCATTATGGGAATTAGTTAAGTCTTGGGGATGCTATTTTTATGTGAGTGATGGATGGTCAGTTTATCCATGTTTTATAGCAGAGGGCGACCATATAATTAGGGTCTGCTGAAAAAGTTTGTTGGTGGGGGCAGGGTGTGGGGTGTGGGGTGTGGGGTGTAGGGTTTTACCGATTTTGAGGTAGTCAGTTACCTAATTTTCAGGGAAAAAGTACCTGAATTTTACCCCCGATCCCTCCAATGGTCGGCACTTTTTGAGGTCAAAAAAGTCTAAAAGCCTTATCCAACAAGGTTTTTAGATTTATTCAGCAAGCCCTAATTAGTAAGACTTATATGACCAGAGTAGAGGGTGAGAACACACGTTTAAGACATTATCTAGCCCGATTGCATCGCAAAACACTCTGCTATTCTAAGTCTACAGAAATGTTAGGATACTCTATTCGTTTATTAATTCATTATCTGAAGTTTCAAGAAGTGCCTATTCCTTACTGATTCATAGCTTAATTCAGCAACGCCGGAAAACGCTCTATAATCGGAACGTACCACTTCACCAAATCATAACACTTTTGAATCACCGATAATTCTTTCATTGCCTTAATAAAATTTAACATTAACGCCATTTTCTCAAAAAAATCGACCCGCCTAAGGGCGGGAAAGAAAAGAAAAAAGAAAAAATAGGGAATGAGGGTAAAAGGGGAAAAAAAGGGGAAAAGGGTTACAGAGTCCTCCCAGCACCGCACACCACCCGAAAACCGAAGAGGTCGTCGTCGTTGACGCGGCGGACGCAGTAGTAGCGGAAAGCGGAACGGCAGAGATAAGGAATGCTGAACCAAGAACCGCCCCGCGGAGGAGAACGATTATCATCCCCATTTTCTATCCAAGCACTGCCATCCGTCGGCGCACCGTCATAGTTATCGTGCCAAGTATCGGCGCACCATTCCCAGACATTGCCGTGCATATCGTACAGTCCGAAGGCATTGGGGGGAAAATTGTCCCACGGGAGTCGTTTGTTGTCGATATTCTCCGTTCGGTTCATCGGCGTAGGTTTCGCTAGACCTGTAGTTGGCCAATTCCCCAGTAATGGTTTCCCCAAAGTAAAACGGGGTGGTGGTTCCAGCACGACAAGCGTACTCCCATTCTGCTTCACTGGGTAGTCGGTATTCCCTTCCCGTTAGTTTCGATAATCTCGCGCAGAACTCGATCGCGTGGTCCCAGTTGACTTGTTCCACCGGGCGGCGATCGCTATCGGGACGGTCTTTAAAATGGGCCGGGTTGAGATCAAGGTCTTTTTCAACTTTTAAGTCGGTAAGGGAGGCGATCGCTTTCCACTGGGCCTGGGTGATGGGGTATTTACCCATAAAGAAGGGTGGGACAGTTACTTCATGTTGTGGTCTTTCCTTTCTAAATCCTTCCCAATTAAATTTTTTAACCAGTCTTTCGATTTCCTCGTCTTCTGTTCCCATCGTGAATGTACCCCCCGGGATGGCGACCATTTCTAGGGTGATGCCGTTGCCCAAATCTTGGGCGAAATATTGGGACTGCTTCGACTCTTTTTTGATTTGCTCACCCTTCGCATTTACTCCCACGATCTCAAAGTTAAATACCTTGAGTCCAGTTTCTTGAGAAGGTTTAGGGGTCGATGACCTATTTCCCTCGGCCCCCGTGACGTATTCGCGACCCGTAGCAGGAATCGAAGACCACGGTCGCCGTCGTTCGATCGCCCTTTGCCGGATCGATTGTGACTGTCTTAGAGCGATGCGCTTGATAGCTTCGATCGCCTCTAAATCGCCACGAGATGCTCCTAAGACACGAATCCATAACTGTTCAGCTAAGTCAAGGTCGCCCCTATTTTCTGCTAAGGAAGCCTGATATTTTAGGGGTTGCACGTCCCTAAGCGTGGCAACTTGTTCTAACAAAATAAAATAGAGCTTGTGGGGCGGTTCTGCTTTCAGATAGGGATTCTGTCTCGGTTTCCCATATCTAGCGTTAGTTTGCTCGACTTGACGGCGCAGATGTTCGTCTAGACGCTCGACCGTAGCACAATTGGCTTCTCCTTGCCGCCGTAATCCTTCCAGCAGCGTATGAGTAAATGAGCCTTGTTGTAACTCATCGATCTCCCAAGATTGCTGATTGGCAGTACAGGAATAAAAGGTTATGACTCCCTGATGCTCCTCCTCTCCAATGCCCAGACCGCCTCGGCTGTCTTCATCTCGACAGGCATCTAATAATAGTACGACGTTATCGGCCCCAGACCGCCGCAGCCGCTCGGTGACATAATCCACCGATACAGCCGTTTCTCTTACATTGCCCGGATCACTATCCGGCAGCATCAGATAGTCTTTGTCTTGATAGCGCCTGCCATGACCAGCAAAGAAAAACCAGAGATTGTCTCCAGACTTAAGCAGGGGAGTCTCGAACTGCTTCTGAAGAAACCGCTTGAGACGACCGTAGGTTGGCTGCGTGGGAATGGGGGGACTAGCAGGAATGGGTGGAGAATCTTCGGTAAAGAGAAATATCCCACTGCGATCGAATCCTCCCTCCCCTTCACACCAAGCTTTGATCGCTTCCGCGTCTTTCTTGGCGTATTTCAGTGGCTTGAGGTTGTCATACTCGTTGATGCCGATCGCTATCACCCAGTTTTTAGCCATCTTTTCTCTTGAACTTAAATGTCATCGCTCCTTTCCCTCCTGCTTTGCCCCCGATCCCAAACAGGCTAACTTGTCCTTCCCCATTAATTTCTACAGACAGTTCCACTTCATCGAGCCGGATTTTAGCGCTTGGAGGATCGGCTTCATCGAGCATTTCCCGCATCGCTTTGAGAAAGCCCTGCATTTCTAGCTTCAGTTTGGACACATCCACTTGACTTCTTTCGGTGGCCGCAACTTCGGGCGATTTTTCCTTTCCTTCAAGCCTTCCCCCGGTATCACGGCTACTTCTAGCGCCGGTGGGCGTTTTTTGAAGATCAGAGTCACCCGTAATAATCCATATTTTGCTGGGAGTCGCGATATCTTCGGTCATTGTGTTGATTTCCCCTAAATGTTATCTCGCTTACCTTTAACCAAACTTTCTAATTCCATTATCTTTCTCTCAACCTCCGCTATCCTCTGACTCAACGGCACAGTCTCGGCACAGCCCAAGTAAGTAGCGATCGCACTGACAATCACATCCGTTTTGGACGTGCCAACCCGCTCGACGTACTGGTTGAGTTCGGCGAGAAGAGATGGGGGAATTCGGACGGCGATTTGTGGTTTGCCCATAACAATTACATTTCTTCTCCCACCATGCTACCAAACGCATGACCAAGTATCACCCTTCCAGTCATTTTTCTTAACGAACGACCGAACAGCGAGCTACCTTCGAGTACCATCCTACAGTTATTAGCTAGAAACAATACAGGACAAAAGTTACAGAAAAATTTAAAAACCTTTCCTTAAAAAATTAAGCGAACCATGAATAAAAAATTCTCCTTAGCCCAAAAGTATTCAGCAACAATTTCAGCTTTAACTTGGGATTTTTCTATAGATTTACCAAAAAAGAATTTTGTTACATTTTGTCATAATCTTCTGGCTCACCATCTGAAACTTTAGCTAATGCTTGTTGAAACTTCTCCCAACTTCCCTGTTGTGCTTTTTCTTCTAGATAATCTTTAGTCATCCAAGAGGATATTTGGGCAGATAAAGCCATTGTTACCAGTTGCTCTACTGGTATGTTTTGTTTATTGGCTAAGGTTTCAATTTGTTGATATAAAACATCTGGAATGTTTGTGCTTAGTTTCATGGTTTTATTTCTCCTAGTAATCGTAAAAATTGTTTGGGTGTTAAAATAAAAATGCCGAATTTTTCAATGGGTTTTAGGTCTCTTTGATTGTAACTGATTATAAAATTAGCTTGACATTTGAAAGCTAAGTCTATCAGAAAGTCATCATTTTTGTCTTTGGCTAATGGTCGCCAAATATAAAAGATTTCGTAATGGTTGGCTAGATGGCAAATTCCATTAATAATGTTATCTATGTCTTCATTGTTTAAATCTATTTATTGTTGTTCTCTTTTTAGTATTTCTTCGTACTCAAAAACTAGGGTGGCAGATACATTGATTTGAAAGCGTTGGTCATTGAGTATGGTTAAGAGTTTATAGGATGCTCCTTTATTAGAGAGCAATCCGGCTAAGATTACGTTAGTATCAATGACTATTTGATAAGGAGTTTCTGTCATAATTAATCGCCCCTAATAGTCTTCATTTCCTCATCAGTCAACCCATACAAATTAGCAACCCTATCATCTATCTTTGGTTCGGAGTCGGTATGCCCCGTATCTTTGCTGGCTACAGAGAAAAACGCCGTCACCAACAGCCATTTCCATTGGAGTTCAATCGGGTAAAGTACCCGGTGCGATTTGTACTGTGCGGGTATAGACGGAACCGCCCTCCACATACTTGAAATCGATCTGAACATCATGAATGGTTTTTCCCTCTGGCAAATCGATCGTGTCTCCCTGAGCCGTCACACAATCGGTAGTATCAAAACCGTTGATCGCACATAATCGAATGGCTGTGGCCGGATGATCGTACCACTTACGGGTTCCCCAAAACTTGTTCATTACATTGGTGGCATGACGTACCTTGACTCTCTGATTGTTGATCAAAGTAACTACTACCCACTCCTCCCGATCGAGATCACCAGGAGAAAAAATGCTTTGCTGACCAATGTTGCCGGTAGGGGCATCCCTCAAACGCAGTTTATAGACTTTCTCCCCGATAAAAGCGGAATTGACGGCTGATCGACCATTGCTGGAGGGATTAGTAGGAGAACGCTGGTTTTGTTCTCTAATCCAACGATCGCACTCCTCTTGAGAAAACCCGTAAGACTGCCGGTTCCGACACAAAGCTTCATAATCCGTCTGATTTTGAGCGTTGGCTGGCATAGACATTAGACAAACAATAGAACCCGAAACAATCAGGGAAAGCGACTTCATACAAAAACAGCAACTTTATTAACTAATATTACCTTAGCTAACATCTGAAAATTTTCCAGTTATCTGGTTATCTGGTTATCTGGTTTTTTGGTTGCTGTTAATCTGGTTTACCGAATCGATCGCTAAGGGCCGCCATGATCACCGCAGTCATGGTCGTTCCCTGCCGTTTGGCCTCCGCAGCCCAATGTTGCCGCAAGGATTTGGGAACCTTGACACAAAGGTTTACCTCCGGCTCATTCTGGTTTTCTTGATTGCCAAAAGTCTGACTTTCTGGCAAACCGGTATTCTGGGTTTCTGATAAACCGGTATTCTGGTTTTCTGGTTCTCTAGCTTTCTTAATTAAATCGCCGTACCTGCCCGTAGTCATAAAACCTCTAATATGGCTAAAATTTCCTCTCCCAAAGCTTTGTAATCCTTCCATGCCGCTCTTAACCTAGCATCATCGAGATTACGAATGGGAACGCCCGCTAAAGCGGCTTTTTGATAGCCGACGGTTCTGCGAATCATCGACTTGAAAACAGGGATACTGCCCTCGATTAATTCCTGACGTAGTATTTCCCCCTCCTTATTTGGTGGTGGCGGTACGATCGTGATCAGGGCGCGGTAATTAGCGTCTCCCAAATCTTTAGCCGTTTCCAACATCGGCTGCAGACTGAGAACATCGGGGGCGGTGGGCAAGATCAGGAGTTCGCAACCCTTGGCTAACTCTTTGAGATCGTCGGAGTGGGGACGGGCGGGAGTGTCGATGATAACGAAGTCCGCCCCGCCGATAATCTTCATCGCCTGCCGCTCATCGGCAACGGTGAAGGGAAGATTTCCCCTCTCCGCCCAACCCAGAGCGGTGCGGTTCGGGTCGCCATCAACTAATACCGTCCGACCTCGATCGCTGAAATAGGTGGCGATATGCACGGCGGTGGTGCTTTTACCCACGCCGCCTTTGTAACCGGTAACGGTAATAATTTTCATCTGGTTTTCTGGTTTTTTGGTTTTCTGTTTTTCATCCTTGTTCCTGGAAACAGGTTTTCTGTAAAACCAGATTACCTTAAAACCAGAATTGCGGTCACATTTGGATCGATTCCGTGAACTGGTTTTCTGTAAAACCAGATTGCCACAAGACCAGAATTAAGGTTCCATTCGGATCGAGCGAGTTTTCTGTAAAACCACGCAAAAGGTATATTAATTTTCAGGAATTTACGTCGTTTCAGCCGACGACAAGTCAAGGTTTGAAACCACTTTGACGGAAGAGAAATAGATAGGATTGTATCTGGTAAGAAGGCTTTCTATAAAACCAGATTACCATAAAACCAGATAAATTAGAATCATATCTAGTAAGGAGGTTTTCTGTAAAACCAGATTGCCATAAAACCAGATAAATTAGAATCATATCTAGTAAGAAGGTTTTCTGTAAAACCAGATTGCCATAAAACCAGATAAACAGAATCGACTCCGCAAGCTAGTTTTCTTTAAAACCAGTTTTTTGTAAAACCAGTTTTTTGTAAAACCAGAATTATTCAGATCGATCAAGCAGGTTTTCTGTAAAACCAGATTACCAGATTGCCGGTCAGAAATAGTCAAAAGTTTATCCATTAACCAGAACTGGCTCGATCCAGATCAGTTTGCGATCGGGTCGTTCTCTGAGGCCGTAAGGTTGCCACCGATAAAACCCTCTGCGCCAATGGGTGCGGTACTGACTAGATTAACTCACCCGCCAGTTAGCGAAAAATCAGAAGTAATTATTTCAACAGTAAACAGCTTTTGCTTGCCTAAGCAGGGTATCGGTTCAATCACCCTGACATTTTCCAGCTTCCAAGCGTATCGTTGGGGTTGCCAGTCGCCGAGCAACCGTTCCAATTCCGAAACCGATTCGTTGACATCCTCACCGCCGGGGCCGGACGGTGATTCCCTACAGATCGAACAAACTTAATTGAACGATCTTCGGATGGGTTGACGCTTCACGGGACGATGCTTCTTTAACAGAAGTCTTATACTTTCGGCGTTGCATAATAGAGATATGAATGGAGGAAATCAAAATGCAATGCCCTGAATGTAAATCTACCCATATCCGTAAAAATGGCATCAATAAACAAGGTAAACAAAATCATATTTGTGTAACCTGTGGCCGTCAATTTATTAATAACTATGAAAAACAGAAAGGCTATGACGAAAAAACGAAGCGAGAATGCCTAACTGCCTATGTTAATGGGATGGGATTTAGAGGAATAGAAAGGCTAAAGGGAGTTCATCATACGACCGTAATTAATTGGGTAAAATCTGTGGGAGAATTATTGCCAGTCGCCTATGACCCAGAAACAATTCCTGAAGTAGGGGAACTGGATGAATTGGAAACCTTTGTTGGCTCAAAAAAAACAAAATCTGGGTGTGGACAGCCGTTGACCACTTTAAAAAAGGAATTTTAGGTTGGGTAATCGGAGACCATAGTAGCGAAACGTTTCGCCCATTATGGGAATTAGTTAAGTCTTGGGGATGCTATTTTTATGTGAGTGATGGATGGTCAGTTTATCCATGTTTTATAGCAGAGGGCGACCATATAATTAGTAAGACTTATATGACCAGAGTAGAGGGTGAGAACACACGTTTAAGACATTATCTAGCCCGATTGCATCGCAAAACACTCTGCTATTCTAAGTCTACAGAAATGTTAGGATACTCTATTCGTTTATTAATTCATTATCTGAAGTTTCAAGAAGTGCCTATTCCTTACTGATTCATAGCTTAATTCAGCAACGCCATACTTTCCTCCACATCCGTTTAAAGTCTCCGATTGCCTACCGGCGACCTTGATATAGCACTTCTTGGAGCTATGAGGTACAATGAAAAGCAAATAGACAAATAATAGAACTCGCCAGCTTCCTATGAGACCCTATTCCGTAGATTTTCGCCAAAAAATTATCGATGTCTGGAAGAAAGAAAAAATTTCTATTCGAGGACTAGCCCAGAGATTTGACGTGGCTAAAAGCTTTATTCAGAAGTTATTGAAGCAACATAAAGAAACAGGAGATATCCGTCCTCGTCCACAAGGGGGAAGTCCGCCAACCAAGTTAAATAGTGAACAACTGATAATTTTAATAGAAATCATCGAATCTAACAATGATGCAACTCTCGAAGAATTATCGGACTTACTGTATGAAAAGACACAGGTGAAAGTCAGTAGAGCCACCCTGGGGCGGCTTACGCAAAAACTCAATTACAGTTTCAAAAAAAAACACTACACGCGGCGGAAAAAGAAAGTGACAGGGTACAGCAAAAAAGAGTGGAATACTGGTCTCAAGTTCGGGAAATTGAGGCATCAAAACTAATTTTCATCGATGAATCGGGGGTAAATTTAGCCCTTTTGAGACTCTATGCTAGAGCCTTAATTGGTCGAAGAGCTCGGGGAAGAAAACCACAAAAAAGAGGGAGAAATATTTCAATAATTAGTGCTATAAGTTTAGAAAAAGTTGTGGCATCAGTCAACATATACGGTGCAGTGGATGCGGTAACATTTGAAGGATTTATTCTGAAGGAAGTGCTGCCAAAAATTAAAGAAGGAGACTGTTTGCTCATGGATAACGCCAAGATTCATCTCGGAGAAATGGTCAGAGAAATAATTGAACAAGAAAAAGCTAGACTCATCTATTTACCTCCTTATTCTCCCGAATTCTCTCCTATTGAAAACTTTTGGTCAAAAGTCAAAGCGATATTAAGAAAACTGAAGGCGAGAACTTACAAAGACTTAATAGAAGGGATTGAATTAGCTATGTTATAAGTTACTCAAAAAGATATTCGCAATTGGTTTACTCACTGTTGCTACTGTACCTCATGAGTCAGAGAATTGCTATATCTAAATTACTCGTTAAGACTGTCTAAGAGCAGGGAGCAGAGAGAAAAAACCTGACTCCCGATGACTGAAAGCTGATCACTGACAAAACCTATCCCAAAACGATCGAATCGCGCAGGGATTGAATTTCCTCGGTTTGTAAACGCGCCCCAAAAGTAGAAACCACCCGAGCAGCCGCTAGAGAAGCGAGATTTCCTGCTCCTTTGTAACCCATACCGTGGGTAATACCGTAGAGAAACGCACCTGCATACATATCCCCCGCACCGACGGTATCGATCGCCTCTACGGGATGGGAGTCAATTTCCAGGAGATTTTCGCCATCATAGATCAAAGAACCATTGGCACCCCGGGTGATAGCGAATCCTTTGGCAATGGTTTTAAAATAGGCGATCGCTGACTCGATTTCCTCGCTGCCAGAAATAGTCAAAGCTTCCGACTCATTAGCGAAAACGAAATCTAACCCCGTTCCGATCATTTCCAGTAATCCCTCCCGGAAGAAGATCGCCATATTGGGATCCGACAGGGATAAAGCGGTTTTGACTCCAGCAGCCTGAGCAATTTCTCGCCCTTTAATAGCGGCAGCTTTGGCAGTGGGAGAGGTGACGAGATAACCTTCGAGATAGAGATAATCGGCATTAGCGATCGCTGAGGGGACTAATTCCCGTTCGGAAATTTCCCCAGTGATGCCGAGAAAAGTATTCATGGTGCGATCGGCATCGGGAGTCACAAAAACTAGACATTTTCCCGTGATTCCCACCTCTTTTTCGCCGCCGTGTTCATTGGTATGCAAACCACAGGCCCGCAGATCTTGCAGATAAAACTTACCCAATTCGTCATTACCCACTTTACAGGAATAGAAACCTCTACCTCCCAACTGAGCGATCGCTACTAGGGTATTCGCCGCCGATCCGCCACCGCTGCGTTTACAATCAAGAGCCAATTTTTCCATCAACTGGGTTTGACGATTTTCGTCCACCAGCGTCATCACTCCTTTGTCGATGCCCAATTCTTGCAGTAATTCAGGAGAGACTTGAAATTCCATATCGACGAGCGCGTTACCGATCCCATAAACGTTGTATTGTTTGCCCATAATTTAGTCGATCGCCTAAAAATACTTTGTTATTGATAGTAGGGAAATAAGGAGCAAAAAGCTAGGGGCTTTTTTCAGCCAGAGAATACCATAAACAAAAATTATCGGTGTGCTAGTCTCACACACCGGGGAATTTTTGTTAAGTTTTTTTAACTAAGCCACTTTAAGCCTCATCGTAGGCTTCTAGATCCAACAGATAAAGATAAGGTTCGGCTAATTCCTGTCTTTGAAAAGCGATCGCCCGCAACAGATGCCAATCCCGCAAAGCCTCGAAAGGGTTACTATACTCATCTTTTTCTAGTCGTTCGGCTAAAGAAGCAATATCAGCGGCGGTATATTTGGCAATATCTTGATCAGTGAAGCTTATAACTGTCATTTCTGCACCTCCCTCGACCTTTGTTCTATTTCTAGCTTAACATATATCCTAAGTTGAAAAAATGCCTTCCCCGCCAAGTTAAGAACTGTAAATGAAAGGGTAATTGTGGTAAGATTCCAGCAAAAGAGCTATTTTTAGTTGATCTTCTATGAAAACAGCCCTCATTACTGGCGCTTCCACTGGTATCGGTGTCGTCTTTGCTCGTCAACTTGCTCAACGGCAAATGGAGCTAATTTTAGTCGCTAGATCTAGGGATAAACTAGAACAATTAGCAGCGGAATTAGAGGAACAATACGGGGTAAAAGTGACAGTTATCGTTCAAGATCTGACCGTTGCCGGGGCAGGAAAGCTGGTATATGATACGGTGAACCAAAAAGGAATCAACGTTGATTTACTGGTAAATAATGCTGGTTTTGGTGATTATGGTGCTTTTAGCGAGCAGGATTTAGCCCGACAGTTAGAAATGATCCAGTTAAATAATCTGGTATTGGTGGAATTAAGCCACTATTTTCTCCGTCCCATGCTTGCTGGCACTGGGGGGGCAATTATCAATGTTGCTTCTATTGCCGGGTTTCAACCGCTGCCCTATCTTTCCGTTTATGCAGCCACAAAAGCTTTTGTCCTCAGCTTTAGCGAGTCTCTCTGGGCAGAAAATAAAGATAAAGGCGTTAAAATCCTTGCTCTTTGCCCCGGTCCGACGGAATCTAATTTTTTTGAGGTGGCCCGATTTCCCAGGGCTTTTATGGGCAAAAACGGCCGGTTAGATTCGGCGGAAGTGGTGGTACAAGAGGCTTTAACTGCCTTGGCAAACAAACGCCCCAACGTGGTAGCCGGTAAATTGGCTAATAAAATTATCGTCAATCTGCCCCGTTTTTTACCTAGAAGTTGGATCGTGTCTTTGATAGAAAAGCAATTCAAGCTATAAGTAGAATAAAGCGAATTAAAGCAATTGCTGATAGGATTTTAAGGGAATACCTGTCCGGTTTCTAACTTCGATGGCCGAACGATAGACACCGTTTTTTTCTCTTTCAGCGACAATTTTATCAGCCAGGGAAAAGTCAAGACCGAGATTGACTAATTCCGCAACGGAGTAGTAGTTTAAACAACGCCAAGAAACGTCAACTTCTTGGCGAATATCGTAGGCAAAGATAATCAAAGGTTCTAATTTTTTGAGATAATTTTCTGGTAAACCAGCCAGGAAGTGTAATTCTTCCAAATGGGTAAAAATATGTCCTTCATTACGGACAGAAACAATATCATTGGCATAGACAATCGGCAACCCTAATTTATGAACCAGATCGTTGGTGGAACAGCTGTTAATATCAATTTTTTCGAGAGGAGAGGATGACTGTCTAGAATCGGTTCTATTTGCCGAAGCTATTGGATGGGAATTAAGCTGTTGACGGATGTATAAACCCAGGCCGATTTGGGCAAACCAAATGACGATAAAAGCCTCTTGTGTAAGGAAAATAAAGGAGATAATTGTCAAAGCAATGCCGACGGATAACCAACTTTGGTTATTAGTTTTTTTGCCAGCATTAGCAATGGCAAGTCCCCCGAAAACTGGGACTAAGGATAGCCAGATCCACTCGGAAGATTCGGGAGGGCGAGGAGAGAGATTAGACATATTTTTTTAAAGAGAATCTAAATATTTTCTGCGTTTTTCTTCGTATTCTTCAGCAGTAATAATTCCCTGATCGTAAAGCTTTTTAAGCTGGAGTAAAGTAGCAGTTTTTTGCTGACCTGATTCTGGCAGTCTTCGCTCTGTACTGTTGGCGAGATAGTTAGGATTGTATTTAGGGTTTGCTGAAAAAGTCATTGAAAAGTACAGGTCTCTTAATCAATGATTTCACTTAGCTACAAGCATAAGCTTTAGTTGTTGATTAATTTTTAAGTTATAACTTATCCTAATCATTGACCGAGAAAAAGTGCTGTTTTTCCATTTCAGACATAAAAAAGCCCAAAAAACCTGCCTCAACAGGTTAGAAAGATTCATGACTAAAAAAGTAATAGCAATCGCTGAAAAGGAAGTATGAGGAAGTTTAGCCATCACTTTACCTAAGCTAAATCTTCTTTTCCCCTGTCCAAATTTGCCCTCTATACAATTCCGAATCCTCTCATCATCGGTAGCTTGTTTCTTTTGTTCTTTACTAACATTTTTGGCTGGTCTTCCTAATGGGGGACCACTGATTCTGATTCCCCTTTCTTTACACCAAGCTCGGTTTTCTCTGGTTCGATAAATTTTGTCCACATGAACTGATTCTGGATAGTATCCTGTATAGTCATAATAAGCTTCTATTTGTGCTTTTAAATCTCCTGATTCATTAAAGTTATCCCAACTAATTCGGTCTAAAAATATGTAACCATCTATACAGCTTGCTGAGAATTTAGCCCCAAATTCTACGGGTTTTCCAGCTTTTCCTCTGACTATCGGACGGATGTGGGGTTGAGTTAAGCTGACAATTCTGTCTTCAATACTCTGTTTGTTATTTTGGTACATCCAGAGTTGTTGACGATAAACTTCTGTGACTACTAACAACAGTTTATAGTCTCTTTTTTTCAAGCTTTGTAGAGAGGCTCCTTCTGCTAAAAGTTGTTCAATATGGTCGAGATTTCTTTTCAGATATTGCAGTTGTCTTTTCAGAGCTTTTCGTCTTTGTTTGACGGTAGGTTTTCTTTTTTTCGCTACTTCTAAATAACTTTTTCTGGCTAGAAGACGATAGGTTCTCGGTTTTTGAACAAGTTTTCCTTTTAAAGTTTCATAGAGAATATCAATAATTTTTTCGGTTTGTTTTCTTCCTTGATTTAACAGGTTTAAATCCGTAGGATAACTAATATCTGCGGGCGCACAACTGGCATCTAAAATTAATTTACCTCGATTTTCTGGTTGACTTTGGGTTTCGCTCTCTAACTTTTTTTCGGTGTTTTCTTCTTCTTTTATTTCTCTCGAATTTTTGACCATAAAGCGATTCACTTTATTAATTAGTTCCAGAGTGATTCTTTCTCGAAAGTGAACCAACATTGACGCTTCAAACCGGGGTTCATTGCTGTAGGATGAAAACCCCAAGAAGTATTGTAAATAAGGATTTTCTTTGATTTGTTCTACCGTTTCTCTATCGCTTGTTCCTAATTTTTCTTTAATAATTAATGCTCCGAGTGCTGTCCTGAATGTTTTGGCGGGTGTGCCCATTTCTTCTGAAAAAAGTGATGCGTATTCCGCTTCAAATTCTGACCAGGGAATGAGGTTGGCCATAATTACCCAACGATTGTCTTGGGATAATTTCCCCTCAAAGGGCAGCTCGAAGTTTTCTGGTGGGGTTGAGGGTAACTCGCTTTTACGGTACATTAGCACTAATTAGAGAAGATGCAAGGGTGATGCAAGGGTTTTAAGAGATTCTAGCAGATTTAAGTGCATTTGGGAAGCTCTCAATCAAGCTAAAAGCCCTTTCCTGTAAGGTTTTTACCATTATTCAGCAAACCCTATTTAGCATCAAAAGCTTGATCTGACATGATGATTAAACCAATAAATTCAAAAAAAGCAATGATGCCGGGGATCAAAGTCCAGAAGAAAAGTAGATAGAGAACACCAGCCAAATTCTCCCCTAGATAAAATTTATGGATGCCAAGATAACCGAGAAAAAAGGCTAGTAAAGCCGCTATAGTTCTATTTCTCATAATTTTTGAGATTTCCCTAATTTAGCCAAAAGAAAGTATAAAACCACGATGCCTGCCTGTAATTCCAAGAGAGTAATATAACCCTTGACTAGATAATTTAATTCTAGGGAGGAATTAAAGGCAAAAACTAGCACACCCAAGACTAAAAAAGGCAGTAAACGCCAGCCAGACTTGGGTATTTTTATTCCCGTACTATTAACCTGATTCATGGGCTAATTCTCTAGGTTGGTCTTTTTCGTTGATAGTCGCAAAATCGGTCTTTGTCAAGGGGTGCTTTGATTAACTTTTAGCATCTCAACCAGAATATTATGGGCATCCTTGGCTGATTCTAGGGTGCGTTCAAAAGGTATTCTAATTGTTTGACTCTCCCCTAATTTTTCTACGGCTAAATCCATGCCTTGGGGATCGATGGAGAGCATTTGAGCCGTTTCTGCATCGGTAATATTACCGTAAACTTGAGCGTAGAAAAGCACGGCATCACCGTGATCTTTATTCATGTGTTTACATATGCGATCGCTAATGGCGGGAGTGATAGTTTCAGACATAATATTCCCGAAAAAAATCGATAATAAGGTGGGGACGGATTAAAGCCAGTTCTAAATCGAGGCCAATGGGGGGGATATTAGTTAGGGTAGCGCAATTAATCGCTAATTGCCAGATAATTTGGGCGTGGGCATGGGAGACATCAATGATAAGTTTAATATTATTTTCTTGACAAAAATCCTTAATTGTGCATTAATCTAATTGTCCCACTTAAGGTCAATCGGGGTAGAGAGTAAAGTCTGGGGCTGCCCGTGCATTTAAATTGCCTGTTGAGATGAAACAAGAGGCAACAGTAAAGGAATGGGGAGAGATTCAGCTAATCGGATAGGCGATTAAAATACCTCTTAGCTTAAAATCTCACACCCAGTCCCCACTAACAAACTTTTTCAGTACACCCTATATATTTTATCGTTCACAACCGACAACAGAAGCGGTGTAGGTATTACCGATATGCTGAATACCATTGACAAAAAGATTGACTAAGAAAGGTTGATCATTTGCGCGTACTGTAGCAGTAATTGTTAAGGGTTTATCGGGTTCGATTCGTACTCCATTAGTATTAAAAAATTCCTCGTTAGTTTGATCGCTATACTTGAGAAACAGCCGGATATCAAAGGAGGCAGCCCGGGGGACAGAAACCGTAACGATAAACCTCTGAAAACGTCTCCCCCCCGGCACTGCCCAATCGGTATTCCAATTATTACGAGTTATCGTGACACCGAAAGGCCCTGGAACAGTGGGTTGTGAGACGCTTTTCGTAACTTCACTACCTTCACCCCCTAATAAAGAAAGTGGCCGACAATTTTGCGCCGCTGCCGGTAGATGTGAGCTTAATAATACCGCCGATAGACTTAATAAGCCAGTGATAGAGGTTAATTTCATCATTGATTTTGTCTCCAATTAATAGATAGAACACATCTAAAAATTATAGATGATCATGACGGTAAAAAAAGGCGATTTAACTTAATTGAGGTAAATTACCAGAAAAATGCCGATCATCAACCTTAATTTTCAAAAACGGGGTTAAAATTGATTCATAATTTCCATATAAATATGTTCTAACTGTACCGTCTGACGGGAGATAGAATCAATATTAATGCCATCAAATGCCTGAATAATCTCGCTTAATTCTAGATGTTCATGTAACCAAAAAGCTAAATCTTTACCGTAAAATTTGGGAGTAAATCCTAACTGTTTACCTCGATTTATGGCCGCTTCTTGATCCTGGGTATCCATGATAATAATTTCTTTCGCAGGAATGTGCTGACGCAGCTGATTTAAATTACCTTCGGCAATAATACGACCTTGTTTTAAAATGCCGATACGTTGACAGAGACGCTGTGCTTCATCGAGGAGATGGGTAGTTAATAAAATTGTCATTCCCTGTCGCCTTAATTCTCCGATTAAATCCCAAATTTCATAGCGAGATTCGATGTCTAAACCGGTAGTTGGTTCATCAAGAATTAATAATTTTGGCTGATGAACAATAGCCACAGCAATATTCATTCGCCGCTGCATTCCACCGCTTAAAGTTTCCACCGGACTACGGGCGCGATCAAGCAAATTTAC
The DNA here is from genome assembly GCF_000981785.2 of Microcystis aeruginosa NIES-2549. Lineage (NCBI taxonomy): Bacteria > Bacillati > Cyanobacteriota > Cyanophyceae > Chroococcales > Microcystaceae > Microcystis > Microcystis aeruginosa. The sequence continues at coordinate 1,900,679 of NZ_CP011304.1, forward strand.
TGCGGATAAACTGGCTTTAATCCGATGACGACGCTGGGGGCGATCGAGTCCATAAATCTGAGCAAAAAAGTTGAGATTTTCCTCACAAGTAAGGGATTTGTACAATAAATTTTCTTGTGGGGCAACCCCAATTAATTCTTTAGTAACTCTAGAAATTGGCAAATAATTAAAGGTAATTTCTCCCGATGAGGGTTTTAATAAATTACAAATTAAGTTAATAGTGGTGGTTTTTCCCGCACCATTGGGACCGAGTAAACCGTAAATTTCCCCCGCTTCAATATGAAAGTTTAATTGATCTAATACTAAGCGTCTTCCGTAATTTTTTTTGACATTATTAATAGTCAGCATTTTTAATAAAGTAACGAGGATAGTCAGGATTTTTTAAGCCATCATCCGTCAGCTAGGTAATAGTAAGAATAACAGGGAAATTGGCTAATTATACTGAAAAATAGGAAGCTGAATAACTGATGGTGGGTTACGGCGAATAGATAAATTAATGATTAAGTCTGATAATTTGTCTCCGCCTAACCCACCCTACCTAACTGATAACTGATCACTGATAACTGATCACTGATTTACAGTCGGCGTTCAAGGTTTAACATTTGTCGATAGGTAAGCCAACCACCTGCTACCATAGCTAGAGCAAAAAGACAGAGAAAGCGAAAATGAGAGCTAATATCTTGTAGATTTTTGCCCTTTGCCCAAACAGCAATTAAAGCTTCATTCATGTGGTAGATCGGGTTATATTTAGCCAGAGATAGAATATTGTCGGGGAATAAAGCAGTCGGAAGAAAAACGCCGCCTAAAATTAATAAAGGAACACCAAAAGTTCCCACCAAGGCATTAACATCTTCCGTTCTTTTCGCCAGTTGAGTACCGAGGATAAATCCTAAACCCACATAGGCGGTGATACTAAGAAAAATAATTAATAATTCTAGAGGAATTGAGCCTTTAAAAGTGGCTCCATACTGTTTAGCAATAGAATAAACTAAAATTGTCTGACAGGCGGCAATCGCACAATGGGCGAGAAAAATGCCAATAAAATAGGAAACACCGCTTAAAGGCGATAAAAATAACCGTTTAATCGTTTGTTGTTCCCTTTCTGCTACTACCGTTGCCACGGTTCCCCCTAAACAACTAAAGAAAAGTGCCGCCCCGACGAGGGTGGGAGGAGTAGCCAGAGCCATTGCCTCGGCAAGCTCAATTTTGCCTTTTTCTGCCATAATATAGCCATTTAAGAGCAGGACAAGGATCGGGAAAATGCCCCAGAGGATTAAGCTACGCCCGCGTCGGATTAATTCTACTAAAATTCGTTGAGCGATCGCTAAAATTTCCTGCCAATATTTCATAGAATGTTAGTGTAATTGTTTCTCCCTGTAGAGAAATAAGTTTTTCTACTTTTGACTTAGGCTTATTTTGACATACTCCCACCGTCAAGCTACGCTGTGACGGGGGATTCTTTCCACATCGCTGTTAGAAATTCCTTGTTCAACGAGACAGCTTAGATTTTCAATGTCTCCATTAAAAACCCAGAGGTCGGACTCTCCCAAGGCGTTTGGGTCGGTTTCTGTTTGCCCAACAGTACCGTTGAGATGATTTCCCAAATATTTCAACCCTTTTTTCAGAATATTTATTGCTGCATTATGATCCCTATCTAAGACTGTTTTACAATTGAGGCATTGATGAGTTCTAGTGCTTAATGATTTTTGAACTCTCGTCCCACAAACTGAACAATCTTGAGTCGTGAAATGGGGAGGAACAGCAATACAAACAATCCGATAAATCTTGGCAAAATAATTCAACCATTCAGTGAATTGATACCAAGAAGCATCGGAAATCGACTTGGCAAGCTTACGGTTTTTTACTAAGTTTCTTACCTTTAAAGCTTCATAGACTACCAAATCATTAGACTGGACTAACGCCAAAGCGTCTTTAATTGCTTTGTCTTTACGTTGTCTTGACACCTTAAGATGAAGCCTAGCCACTTTTATCCGTTGCTTGTGATAGTTGTTAGACTGTTTCTTTCCTTGACGAAATAGTTTTGATAATCGTCTTTGTGCTTTTTTCAGTCGTTTTTCTGACTTTCTTAAATAACGTGGATTCTCTACAGTATTACCTTGAGCGTCAGTATAAAACTCTTTTAACCCTAAGTCAATTCCTGTTATTTGTCCCGTTGGTTCATGGTATTCTTGCCGCTCTACGTCAATTAAAAACTGGCAATAATAACCGTCAGCACGTCTAACAACTCTTACCCGTTTAATCTGTTGTTCTGAATAATAAACTAAGGTTTTCTGACTACACCATAAATCAAATTCTCCTGCTTTAAAACCATCAGTGAACTTGATTTTACGTCTATCATCAGATAGTTTGTAACCCGTTAGTTTATATTCAACCGAACGGCTATGCTTTTTGAACCGAGGAAAACCATTTTTCCCCGCTATCTTAGCATGACAATTCTGGTAAAACCTATTAATTGATTGCCAGGCTCTATCAGCAGCCGATTGACGAGCTTGAGAGTTTAATTTATTAACCCAAGGTGTCTCTTTATTATTAGCTAGTACCGCACAAAGTTTTTGGAGATCATTGCGGGTTGTTCCTTTATTTTCTATCCAATAACGAACACAAGAGTTACGGACAAACTGAGAAGTTCTGATAGCTTCATCAAGTTTCTGATATTGCTCTGGTGTTCCGTTTTTTAGCTTCGCTTCTACGACTAGCATTTAACAATCCACGACCATTGGATAAATTAAGTATAACACAGTTTACCCACAGAGGGTGGAATTAAACCGATGCTCTGGGGTTGATATTCTGGTCAGATTTCATCCCGCGCTAATTTTGGTGAATATCTTGTCGAAAAATCTAGCGGGGGCATTCATCCGACATTTTAGGTAAGTGTTCCAGAGCTTGATCAGCACGCAATCTTACCACTATTTCCGCTTCTGTCTCCCGAATCTGCGCTAAAAGTTCCCGAATCGCCCCGCGAAATGCCGCCGCCGCAGTTCCTAATCCCTCTAATCCGACAATCGCCGCATATCTAACCACCCACTCTGGATCCCCTTGCGAAAGTTTCTCCAGTGCCGCAAAAACAGCCTTCTGAGCCTCAGAAACCCGACTTTCCTCCAAATCAGACCAAATTATATTTCCTAAGCCTCTAGCCGCTCCTCGCCGCACGCTAAAGGAAAAATCACTCACCGCCGCCTCAAGCAATAAGTCCAATCCTCGCACATCGCCAATTCCCCCTAGGGCGCGGGTTGCCCAAGCTCTCGCCCCATAATTATAACCGTCTAGGTTGGCTAGTAAATAGGGGACCGCCGCTTTGCCGATGGCGATTAAACCATCCACGGCTGCCACGGAGGCACCAGGGTTATTGTATCTCAGCACATCGGTGAGGGTGGGTATTGCCGCTTCACTTTTGGCGGCGGCTAAGTTTTCCACGGCTGTTAGTAACTCATTAGCTGAGTCGGCTTTTTCGACGGCAATAATTAAAGTCTCAACGGTGGGAAGCATTGTTTATCAGTAGAGGGGATGAGGGGTTGGGAATTATGAATTATGAATTATAAATTATAAATTATGAAGTGGGAAGAATAAATAAAAATAATCTCCTGACGACTGATTCTTATCTCCTAACCCCACCAACAAACTCTTAAAGATAATTTTATCGCCAAACTTTTTTCTGTAAAATCTGACTAATTTCTTGGGGAAAAGGACAATCATCGGGAAAGTTAAAGGATTGATAATCGGGGTTATCTCGCAAGCTTTTTAAAGCCGTGGCATAGCAATCTAAAAATACTTGATCCCAGTAGGGTTTTAAACTAGGAGAATCCCTCAAAAGTTCTTCTAGTTCCCGTTGACTGCGCCTAATAGTTTCTTGCCAACCTCGATAATCCTCAACGTAATCAGTATAGCAGAGTTTGAGGCAGTGTGTTGACTTCTGCCCAAACTTTCTATCGTTCCAGATCAGCAGCAGCGAGTAACCTTCGCCATTGTACCAAAGACTTCACACCGTCCGCTACACTGGGGGGTGTATGCTGTTTACTAGGGCCGTGGGGAACTTAAAATCCCATTTTGGGATTATTCTAAAATAGGTTTATCTTGGAAATGCTAACTCCTGTGCTCATTAAAGCACGATGAAATCTATTTTTAGCCCAGAGTACCATGTCTTTCGTCAATGCCTGATCGCCGCTCGTAAGGATGCGAATTTAACTCAAGCAGCCCTCGCTAAAGCCATCAAAAAGCCGCAATCTTTCGTTGCCAAATACGAAAATGGTGAAAGAAGATTAGATGTGGTTGAGTTCCTTCTGGTTAGTCGTGTAATCGGTGTAGATCCTTGCGAAATTTTAAAGCAAGTTGAGCAAGCTTGTCAGTCCACATCTTGTGGGGAAGGGTTATGAATACAGAAGATGTTATTAGCCTGGCATCGCAATATCTAGATGATTTGTCTGGACATAGATTTGACCTATTAGACATTGCTAGACCAATATCGGTTGCTGCAGCAGTTAATTTAGCCAAAGTAATTTCAAAGCTATCACCACTATTGGGAAATCTGATTGAATTTAACACTGTTGAGTTTTTGAATAAGCAGGAAATATTTGCGCCGTTTGGTGAATGGAAAAGGCAAGATCCAGGATTTCCTGATACTGTCTTCATGGGTAGCATCCAGCCTACCCCGGGATTAGAAATAAAAGCATGGTTCCCATTAGCTACTGAAATAACAGCCCGTTTCAAAGATAGTCAAAATCATTTTCAGTTTGATCAAACCTAAGTTTCTCTAATAGCTTGGCTGCCTGAAGCGGTAATTTATGGCAAACCCAAGATTCTAGATGTATGCGTTGTCTCTGGCTTTTCAGTGGCTAAAGCGAGAGATGATCATTATCATAATCCTCCTGATTACCTTGTTCTAGAACCCGAAGATACAACCCAAAGGAGAGCAAATTTGCAACAAACAAATACTAATGGATACAAATTTCAAGGGACGGACGAAGAACTATTTCAAGCTGAAGAAATAGTTAATTCTTGGGGAAATGATGGCAGGCTTTATAAGCCGACACAAGAGTATCAAATGCTCTTGCGGGAACTGATCACTCGCTTCAAATATAGATTAGACACTAATTTTGCCAAAATGGACAGGATTTTACATCCAGGAATTGAGGATTTTAAAAAGCGTGTTTATCGAACACAGTTCTCTGGAATGAAAGTTGGACAGTGGAACAGGCTTTTAGCTAGTCGTCGAGAGGAGTTAATTAAATCTGCTTTAAGAGAACACCTTGGCATTAAAGAAGGGAACATTGATGAACTACTTGACTAAACCTTTTGACTCCATAATAGAAATAAGTTTCGTCAATTTCACAAGCGAAAGCTTTTCGATTCAGGATATTGGCGGCTAAAGAGGCACTGAAAAGCCCCCCAAATGGTTCCCAAACCACATCCTGTTCCTCACTTGAAGCTGCAATAATTAATTTCATCAGATCCAGTGGCTTTTGATTTAAGTGAACAGCTTTACCATCCTTAGACTTAATTCGTTCATCATCGCGCAAAGCTGAACGATCCCAAACATTTGTAAAACCATGAGGGCAATTAAATTTAGAGCGCATCTTCTCCCACTCTTTACCTGTTAAAGGACGCTGGCCATTTTTAGAAAAATAGGGTTTTCCCTCTGGGTTTCCGTGTTCGTTGGCATAGAAAACTAATTTTTCAAACATTTCGGGTGGGGGAAAATACCATAAATGTCCTTGATCAAAATATTTTCTTGTTGCCGCATCTGCGACACCACAAGCTAAATTAGCTTGACGCAAAGGTAAGCCCGATCTTAACCATTCCTTTCGGAGCCATTCTTTAATTGTTAAGTCAGCAATTTTGACTTCTCTAACGTATTGGACGCAAACCTCTGTCACCACTGGAAAACGCCTTATTTTTTCTGTGTTGACATTACCTGCAATATGACCTTTTCCTTTATTCCATATATTACAATTAACATATCGCCAGCCAAATTTCTCAAGTATTGGATGTACCACAGCCCAGCCAATTTCTGAGTTCCAAAACCAAAGAGTTGTATTTGGCAAGGCCAACTTAGACCAAGCTTCCACATGAGGTTCATACCATTCAGGTAGGTCAAGATGATCTGATGTATCACCTTCAAATCCTAAAAGACCGTAGCCTCCGTCTGAGATTATTACTATAGGTTGTTCCCAAGAATCATAATGTTCAATGCTATTACCAAGACTCAGACTAACACTGCTGTTATTCCAAGCTGAAAAAGCTAGTTTCTCAGTAAGTTGGACAGTTTTGCCACGCCCAACAGTGCTTGTTGCTTTATTCTTCTTTATACTTGGCAGACGATGGGAAGGCTCAGGTATATCCATGGATTTTTTTATCGTCTTATAAACAGTATGAATATCAATACTCTATCCTGTTTTAGGATATTTGGCTACCCCATAAACCAATGACCTAGAAAGTTAGCCTAAGACTAGCAAACTTTCTATCTCCCCGCTCAAGTTTTCCCAGTCAACTTGATCAAAGTTTTTTTGTTTTAACAGAGTGATTGTTTCGTTCAGCCAGCCAACATAATCGGTTTGAATTAGCATAAAAACCTCTGGATTTTATCGGTTTTAATTTAGATACAAAATAACCAATGATTAATTACAATAAACTATCCATTAAAGTGAGAATTTCCGAGATATTTTCGCCCCTAGAATTAGTTTTTAGATGGTTTTCTAAAAGTTCCTTGAGAGCAACCAGTTTCAGACTATTTTCCGCCAAAGTATTAGCGATCGCAGGAGCAGCCGGCAGATAACCCGTAGCGCCCAAATCCATTAAAGCAGAACGACGCAGCTGTAATTCTTCCCCTTGCAAGGCATTAATCAGAATATCGCCATAGTCGGGGTTAGCCGTGAGTTGATAGAGGGCGCGGGCAGCCGCATAACGCACTTTTTCGACGAAATGCTTTAAAAACGGTTCAATGAGGGGAATCGCTTCCCTCGCTTGCAGGGTTCCCAAGGCTTCGATAATCGCCTCGTAGGGTTGGACTAAATGGGGTTTTCCCGTCACTAAAACGGCCACTTCGATGCCACCCTCTAATAGTTTCTTTAAAGGTGCGATCGCTCTTCGATCCTGAAGCATTTCCAATGCCTGGGCAGCCGATTCGCGCACATAATAATCTTCGCAGTCGAGACAGGCAATCAAAGCGGGAACACAACCGAGATCATCTAATTTCCCTAAAGCACTGGCAGCGTTGCGTCGCAGGGGATAACCGCCGTCAGGAGTGCGATCGCTTTCGTCCTCTAAAGCGGCAATTAACGCCGAAATCGCCTCCGGTTGACGAACACGAAATCTACCCAACCACCAAGCGGCATAATAACGCGCTCCTAGGTCTTCTCTTTGCTGGATATTAGCGATCGCTTGTTGAACAGTATAGGCCGGATTATCGACGGCAGCAGAGTAAGAATCGCTCATAGACAAGTGAAAATGGGTGTGGGGTGTGGGGTGTAGGGAAGGAAACCTCTTTCATCTCTGGTGGTGAAAATTTTTTCATCAGGACTGACTCGGAGAATACTGACGACTGACTCAGTTTTTCATAGTTGCCGCGCCATTGCCAATACCAGAATAAATTAAACCCCGTTGAGCATCGAGACTAATGATCACCCCTTCGCGGATAATTTTCGTGGCATCTTTAACCCCGACAATAACAGGAATGCCCAATTTTAAACCGATAGTAGCGGCGTGATTATTCATGGAGGTATCCTCGGTGATAATTCCGCCAGCTTTCCGCATCATATCCACATATTCGGCACTGGTGGTGGGAACGACTAAAATCTCCCCATGACTAAAACTACCCACTTCTCGGGCATTATGGGCCACTCGCGCCCGGCCACTGGCCATACCCTGGCCGATACCTGTACCTTTGCCCAAAAGGGATTTTACCACTTCCACCTTAATTAAATCCGTGGAACCGGCCACCCCTTGCAGAGTTCCCGCCGTCATCACCACTAAGTCACCATCCGCGAGGAGGTTATTTTCCTGGGCAAGATTCATCGCCACTTGAAAAGTTTGGCTGGTGGAGGGTAAATCGAGCAATAACATCGGTTTTACGCCCCAAACTAGCTGTAACTGCTGTGCCACTTCTCGATGGGGAGTAACGGCTAAAATCGGGGTTTTGGGGCGAAATCGGGAGACATTACGGGCAGTAGAGCCGGTTTTTGTCAGGGTAATAATTGCCGCTGCCCCCAATTGTTCGGCAATTTGACTGACTGCCGAGGAAATAGCGTTAGGAATCGATTGTTTATTGTTAGAGCGAGCGGCACTATTGATCTGTTCCCGTTCGATCCTTTCGGCAATGCGGGCCATGGTTGCCACCGCTTCGATGGGATAATGACCCACAGCCGTTTCATTGGAAAGCATGACCGCATCAGTGCCATCTAAAATCGCATTAGCTACGTCAGAAACCTCGGCGCGGGTGGGACGAGGATTACTGGCCATACTGTCAAGCATTTGAGTGGCGGTGATAATCGGGATGCCTAGCTGATTAGCGGTATTAATCAGGCGTTTTTGCAGGATTGGCACGTCTTCGGCTGGTAATTCTACTCCTAAATCTCCCCTGGCCACCATAACACCATCACAGAGGGATAAAATTTCCCCCATTTCCTCGATCGCTTCGTGTTTTTCAATTTTAGCGATCACGGGGATAGATTTACCCGCACTGGCGATTAATTCTTTAATTTCCAGGATATCTTGGGGATTACGCACAAAACTAAGGGCAATCCAATCCACATCCCACAGCAGTCCGAACATTAAATCTTTTTTGTCCTTATCGGTTAAAGCTTTTACCGACAGATAAACGTTGGGAAAATTTACCCCTTTATTGCTCGATAAGACACCCCCAACCACTACGCGACAGGACAGGTCTCCTTTCAGGCGATCCACTGATTCCACCCGCATTTCGACTTTACCATCATCGAGGAGAATTCTCGAACCTTCTGGGACTTCTTGAGCAAGAGAGGGATAGCTAATGGAACTTATTTCCTGATTACATTCCACATCCCTAGAAGTAAGGATAAAGGGTTCCCCCGGTTTCAGGGTAATCGACCCACAGGCAAATTTACCTAAACGAATTTTTGGACCCTGTAGATCCTGAAGGATGCCAATCGGTTGATTGAGTTCAAAGGCTAACTGACGGATCAGGTTAATGCTGTGACGATGGTAATCGTGATCGCCATGGGAAAAGTTTAATCTAAATGTTGTCGCCCCCGCCTTGATCATCTGACGTAATGTTTCCTTATTTTGCGAGGCCGGGCCAATCGTGGCCACAATTTTAGTGCGACGGGGGAAAGACGGAGAGTGCATAGATAAGCAACTAAATAGGCGAAGTAAATATAGCAGCGTTTGGGACGCTCCGATCATCTTCTCATAAATGGTTATATCCAGTGAAAAGTTAAAAGTAAAAAAACGGTGAGATCTACAAATCCCACCGTTCTTATTGATCAGGTCGGTCAAATCAGCTTAGAAGCGGAAAGTCGTCCGGAGGACACCGACAAAAATGGTGTCGTCATTACGGTTGTTAGCGTTGAAGATCGCATAGGCACCAGGCGTAATCAGGATGTTTTTGGTGACTGGGAACTTATACTGAGCTTCCACCATGTAGGAAGTGCCATCTTCCTTATCGGAACGGGGTACTTGACCGCCACCGATGGACAAGGCCGCACCTTCGGCAAAGAGATCGAGGACAGAAAGATTAAGGTTCCAAGACCAGATACCAGTGTTATTGTCTCCGATCGCAGCATTAACTCCCGTGGCCGAGGCATCAGCATAACCACCCCAGGCCGCTATATTTAAGACTCCTGGGATAACCTGGGCGCTACCCTGCAAACCGAAACGGTTAGCAGTAGTACCAACGTTACCAAAGGGACGCTCGGTGAGAGGGCTGCTGACGTTACCGAATAAACCAGAACTCATACTGGCTGCAGTTTGATAACTGTGAACGTAAACGAAGTTAATATCGGCAAATTTGATGAAGGAGAAACCTACTTGCGCGCCAGTACTGTAGGAACCATTAAATAAACCGCTACCCTCATTAGGATTGCTGGCTCCGTTAACCCCACCCTCGGCTAGGTAGGTTCCCGTAACTTGGAAAACATCGCCAATGTTGAATCTGACCCCAGCACCAACACCCGAAGGACCCCGGAAAACGATGTTATTGTAGCGTTGACCGCGAGATAAAGCACCTGTACCGCTATCGGCGAGGAAGGGGTTAGCAGTGATGAAAACGTCATCAAGGTTAAGGGCGTTAGCACCAACCCAAACGGTGATGTTACCGAAGGGAGTGCCGATGGGAGCGCGGTAGAACAAGTCATCGATGGTTACGTCATTGTCCCGGCCATCATCGTATGCCAGACGGGTCATGTTCGTTCTCGTCGGACCGTTTTGGTTGAAGGTAGAACCAAAGTTACCCGCTTGTAAACGGGTTCTTAACATATCTTTACCAGTGAAGCTGGTTTCAAAGTTGAGTCGTACCCGATTATTAAACACGGCTTGGGTTTGATCTTGATTGCTGCCATCAGTCACCGTACCGTTGGTATTGGTAATGGAAGGCTGATCACCCCAGCTATCGGCAATACTGAAGATTACCTCACCTCTGAGTTTGGTAGTGGTGGAAAATTGATTATTTTCCAAGAAAGCAACCCGCTGTTCCAGGTTATCTACTCTAGCTCCTAAGGCCGCTAGTTCGGTTTCAAATTCTTTAACAAGACGTTTTAATTTATCGATGTCTTCTCTGAGTACAGCGATACCATCTTGAATTAAACGTTCCATGACGTTTAAACAAGCGTTTAAACCGGCGGCAAATTCCCAACGAGTGGTGGCCCGATCACCACGGAAGGTCCGGTCGGGATAACCAACGATACAACCGTAACGTTCTACAAGGCTTCTTAATGCTTCGTAGGCCCAAGCGGTGGGAGATACGTCCCGCAGTTGGTTAACGCTAGTCACCTGAGACATGGAACCCTGATAGACACCTGTATTGATCTGCTGACTACTTTGGGCGCGTTGAAGGCGATCGAGTTGTTGTTGCGCTACTGGATCAACCTTAAGTTGAGGTGTACCGGACATAGTTTGAGCTACGGCACCACCTGCAGCGGCCAGGGAAGCACCTAATACTAAAGGAGTTACCTTGACTAAATTCTTGAATATTTTTGACATGGGTCAATCCTCACACCTTATTCTATGGATTGAATGAACTATGGATACAAGCAGACTATTTACATACATAGCCTGAATTATACTCACATTCTATGCTAATTCCCTCTTGCCTAGGTTAAGTTAACTTTATGGTATGACAGAAAAATTTCTGTCTCATCTTATTAGAATTGGAACTTACGCACTTTACAAATTAACCACGGTGTGCATGAATGAAAATCCGTCGTTTCAGAAGCGATCGCTCAAAAGCCATCAAGAAATCATATTAAAATGCCCGAAACCCATGCCCCACATTTAGTCAATCCCGTCAATGGGTAATCTCTAAAGATTTTGTTAAGATATTGGCCGTCAGCCTTTTCAGTGATCAGTGATCAGTGATCAGTTATCAGATGTGAGTTTTCAGTTCACTGATTACTGTTTACTGTTCACTGATAAAATCTCGCCACTTCCCTAACAACAGTTGTTTAAATTAGGCTCGATCGAGTAAGTTAGAATCGAGGATGATAGATATAGTGCCAGACTTCGGGGTTAGGATATAGCTCGACTCTAGAAGTTAAAAACAGCAAGATTGCTGCCGAAAGCTGACGGCTAATGGCTAACCGCTATAGATAAAGACTCGATTCTTGAATTTAAGCACCGAGAAGGGAGATAAAGATGGTCAATTTTGGGCTGAATTCGGCCAGTATCTTAGGAATTTTTCTGGCAGTGGCCGGAGCCGGGTTATACTTCCTGCGCTCGGTGCGGCCGGAACTTTCCAGGGATCATGATATATTTTTTGCCGCCGTTGGGTTACTGTGCGGTTTAATTCTACTTTTTCAAGGATGGCGACTGGATCCGATTTTGCAATTCGGGCAATTTTTGCTGACCGGGGCAGCGGTGTTTTTTGCCTTCGAGACGGTAAAATTGCGGGGTTTAACCACGGAACAGGCCCGCCGCGGCACGTCTTTTGTGGATGAACGTCCTGTGAGTCGGGAATATCGGGCCGAATTGGAACCCCTCGACACCTACGAACCGGAGGAACGTTACGAAGATAATCCCCGTTTACGCGGTTACGAGGATCCCCGCTCTTCCCGCACTTCTAGTTATCAGGACGAGGAACCCCGCAGCACCCGCACCCGTCGGCCGGCCGATACTGGCAGTCGCAAAACGGCTAATCGTCGTCCCCGCAATAGTTCCCCCACTAGCGATCGAGATGTTTATGATCAGCGCCGTAGCGGTGATGATTGGGAAGAAACCAGTCCCCGTCCCCGTCGTCGTCCCGCTAGTGAAGAGACGAGCAGTAAACCTCCCCGCAGTAGCCAAAAACGTCGTACTCGCCCAATAATTGAGGATGATCCCCCATTTAAAGGGGAATACGTCGATTATCAACCGATCGATCCTAGCGGTACGAGTGATCGAGAAGATTGGGAGAGACCGGATAATAGTGAACGGGAGTCGAGTAATGATAATCCGACTAGGTTTGACTATTAAGGAGTAGGTCCGATGACCAAATCTCCCTTTTTGCTGTTTATCTGCTTGTTTTTAGGGGTTATAGGCGGTTGTAATCTCAATAACCCCGGTTTATCTACAGGAACCCTAAATAGTCGCTATAATGACGAAAAACCTGCCCTGAGCGGTGATGGTCGTTGGCTTGCTTTGCTGTCTAATCGTCGCGGTACTAATCAGATTCTGCTGTATGATTTGCAGACAAAACAATACCAGGCCCTGGGGGGATTATATACGGGTCAAGAAATTACCGATAGCCCTAGTTTAAGCCAAACGGGGCGTTATCTGGCTTATATGGTGATTATTGAAGGTCGTCCCGTCATCGCTTTATACGATCGCATTACCGATCGTTCTGAGTTATTGAGTCAAAATTATCGCGGTTGGTTGCGAAATCCCCGTCTTAGTCCCGATGGTCGTTATCTTGTCTTTGAGTCCGCTCGTCGGGGACAATGGGATGTGGAGGTTCTCGATCGCGGTCCGAATATCGAGTTAGATATTGCCGATGGCAGTCCCGTTGACAGTCCCAAACCGTGAAACGTCATTTTTTTATTAGTCTTGTTGCCGTAATTAGTTTGTTAACTGGATGTGCGGGTTATCCCAGTTTATTGTCTTTTCCTTTCGATCGAGGGGGGAGAAGTTTAAACAGCGCTGCTAGTGAATTAACTCCCTATCTTGCCTCTCGCTATCTCGTTTTTGCTTCCGATCGCAATGGTTCCCAAGCTATCTATCTTTTTGATGCCATCGATCGCCGTTTACTGCCTTTACCCGGCCTAAATTCTCTCGATCAGATCGCTTCTAGTCCTTCCATTAGTGAAGATGGTCGTTATATCGTTTTTACTGCCAGTCGTCAGGGAAAAACGGCTATTTATCTGTACGATCGACAAACTCAACAGAGAAGGGAAATTGCTCCCGATCTGCTCGCGGAAGTACGCAATCCGATCATCAGTGCCGATGGTTCTAAAGTGGCTTTTGAAGCGGCAAAAAATGGGCAATGGGATATTATGATTTACGATCTATCTGGACGGGTATTAGTCAATGAAAATCAGTGATTATTATCACCGCCACCGGGAAGAACTTTTTTAGCAAACCCTATCTTAAACCCATAGCTTTTAGTCGATGTTCTAGAAACTGTTTTCCCTGTTTTTCGCCGTCAGCGATCAGACGCTGGATATTGGCGGGAGAGCGATCGAGTTTACTTTCATAGTTGAGACTATTGGCTAATTCCGCCGACATTTCGATCATCGGGATATGGTAATCTTGATCGGGATCTTCTGGGAAAGATTTAGGAATTTTAAATGGTTCTGTTAAGGCAATCTCCCGCAAGAATTCCTCTTTAAAGGCTCCTTTAAGAAATAATTGATTGAGAAAATCAATCTGATCGAGACCTTGAAATAGGGAAACATTGCCTTCTAATTCATTGCGGCGATCGGCAATATCATCGGATTGCACGGGGATCTTATCTCTAGAGGTGGGATTAATTTTAATTACCCAAATTTCATCGGGAATATTTTCGACTCCGACAAATTCACTGCGAATTAAAGAACGGATGGGGGGATTATCAGAAAATAGTCCATCCCAGTAGGCCATAGTTTCAATGGTGACAGCAGGAAAAATGTTAGGAACACAGGCAGAAGCTAGGATATGTTCAATTTTAACTGCTTCCTGGCGCGAGTTAAATTTACTTAACTTTCCTGTGAGGACATTACAGGCCCCCATTAATAAAATTGGTGGTTCTGGTTTAGCTCCCCAAGTGGCTAATTCCGAGAAATCAATATGCGCTCTTAGTAACTGATCAAAGTTGGTAAAGCGACTGCGTAAACCGTAGGTAGCTAGGGAAAATAAGGTTTTAGTAATCGGAGAGTAAGGACTGAGATTATACTGGGGAATTAATCCTTTGCTGGCTAATTCTAGAGCTTTAATAGCTGAGTCATTAAATAGCTTTTCTTGGGGAGTTCGAGCGCTATTATCTTCCCAAAAATCAATCATTCTTTTCCAAACGATGCTATCACCTTTTTTGAGAGCATACCAGATGAAAAAGGCACAGATAGCACCGCCAGAAGTACCACTGAGACTGACAATATTAAAGTAATCTTGCACTTTATTGTCAAATAATGCTTTTAATGCACCAGCAGTAAAAGCAGTTTGACTGCCGCCTCCCTGACAAGCGATGGCGATTTTGGCTTTCATAAATATCCTTTGAATGGCTTATATCTAAGCCCTAAGTAGGGAGGCACAATTATTTGTAGGATGGTTTAGCGGTAGCGTAAACTATGCGGGCGTTGGGTTTCATGCTTCAACCGTTCGGCAAAAGCTCACGGCCGAAGCCCAACCTACGTTCATCTGATAACTGATAACTGATAACTGATAACTGATAACTGATAACTGATAACTGATAGATTAAATTACTGTCCCGTCGGGAATAGTGGCATTTTTGAAAATAACCACGATGCCGCTGCGAACATAGAAACCTAAATCTTCGCGATTAGCTTCTTCCACACGATCTTTGTTAACAATTAAAACGTTGGCACCAATGCGAGCATTTTTGTCCACAATTGCCCGACGAATAGTGGAACCCGGGCCGATACCCACGGGAACTTTGCCATTTCCGATGAGACCTTCCCGTTCGGGGAAAGACTCATAAAAGTCGGCTCCCATCAGCATTGTATCCTCGATCGTGCAGTCTTTGCCGACTCGACTACGAATACCTAAAATCGAGTGATGGATGCGAGATTCTTTGAGAATACAACCTTCAGAAATCATCGATTCTGTCACCGTACAATTGAGCATTTTTGTGGGTGGCAGATAGCGAGAACGGGTATAGATGGGGGCTTTTTCGTCGTAGAAACTAAAGGCGGGATTGGGTTGTTGGGTCAGGGCGAGATTAGACTCATAAAAGGCTTCAATCGTCCCGATATCCTCCCAGTAACCCTTAAATAAATAAGCCTGAAGATTGTAGTCTTTAGCCGCCGAGGGAATAATTTCCTTGCCGAAATCGGTCTGTTCTTTATTGGCATCGAGCAGATCGATTAAAACATTCTTTTTAAAGACATAAATTCCCATGGAAGCAATGTAGGGACTTTGACGAGCTTGGTCGGGAGTTAAGCCTAAAATCGTCGTATCTACCCGCATTCTTTCCAATTCTGGCCCTTTGGGTTTCTCATAAAAATCGACAATTCGCCCCGAATCATTAATTTTCATCACCCCAAAAGCGGAGGCCCGACGTTCATCGATGGGAACCACTGATAAAGTGATATCGGCGTTGGTTTCCCGATGGCGTTCGATGAACTTGCTGTAGTCCATGCGATAGAGATGATCTCCCGAGAGAATCAGATATTCATCGATATCCCAATCCTTCATCGTCCAAATATACTGTCGTACCGCGTCGGCCGTGCCTTGGAACCATTGAGGATTTTCCATGGTTTGTTGAGCAGCCAAAACTTCCACGAAACCATCACTAAAACCCGTAAAATTATAGGTACGATTGAGGTGACGATTGAGGGAAGCGGAATTAAATTGCGTCAACACATAGATTTTGTCAATCTGGGAGTTAATACAATTGCTGACGGGAATATCGATTAAGCGATATTTTCCCGCTAGGGGGACGGCAGGTTTTGCCCGCAGTTTCGTTAACGGATAAAGGCGAGTTCCGGCCCCGCCACCTAAGATAATAGCTAATACTTTTTTCACGCGCGTAACCCTCGCGATTGGCTGTTTCCTTCTCAAAGTAAGTGTAGGATGATAGCGTACCTTATTGATAGAGGGGAAACAAAAATCTAGATCTAAAAGTCATCAAGAGGGAATTGATCGGAGTCTTTGCGGATAAATTCGCTAAAATCATGAATTTCTGGGCTAAATCATTAATATTCACCTTTTTTCTCCCTTTACCGTACCTAATGCCCGCCACGGTGACTGGCGATCGCTGTTCCTGGTTAGCCCAAAGTTCCGATGTACAAACTTTCGGTAAACAGGGACAAAGCGGAAAAGCTGGCAAGATCGGCAGCCAAGGCAAAAATAGTGACAGTTTAACCCTTTTTCTCGATGGTTCTCCCCTAAAACTCGATATTTCAGGACAAAAAGGGGTCGATGGTGAAAATGGCAGCAATGGCAGCGAGGGCAACTGTAGCGGTCAACCGGGCAACGTCACACGAAATCTCCAGGCGGCCGGTGGTGGTAACGGTGGCAATGGGGGTAATGGGGGTGATGGGGGCAATGGCGGCGCTTTAACCCTCTATGCCACTAATTTAGATTTTTTAAGACAAGTAACGGTCAATGCGGCCGGAGGCGCCGGGGGTTTTGGGGGTCAAGGAGGCCAGGGGGGCAAGGGTTGTCGCTGTTCCCGACCTTTCTGGACAATTCAAACCTGCAGCGGTAGGCCGGGTGATGCCAATTATAGCTGTACCACTAGAGAATTTAGCTGTCAGGATGGTCTGGATGGGGCGACGGGTAATAGTGGTCGTAACGGTCGCGGGGGACGTTTAGGACAGTTAACTTTAATTCAAATCGATCGCCCTTTAACTGCCGATCAACCGAGCGCAACTGTTCCCCTTTCGGAGTTAAAAGAACGGGGTTATATTCTCTCTAAAAATAGTTGGGAAACTCGCACCGGGGCAGTGTCTTTATTTGCCCCCGGTTCCCTGATCGATGATCAATATCGGATTTTAGTAGATCGATCGGAACGTTCTTTTATTTTAATTTGGAATGCGCCCCAAGAGTTTAACCGGTTTGCTAATCAGCGTTTTACTTTAACCCTCGATGCTCAAAAGGAAATGAGGGTAACTGTCCCCAGTGAATTGTGGATCGAGGGAACCACTCAAAAACGCAATAATGTTACGGAATTTGTCGTTTATAATGCTGTTTTTGAACGAGATGTCACCCAATTAGAAGCAAAAGGTATTACAGGAAATGGTACTGATTTAAGGCTTTTTCTTGAAGATAAAGCTTCCCAATCGAATTTAATCGGCACTAAATTTAAAGTGCGTTATCGCGTCACTCGTTGGCAAGCAGACGACCTGCAAACCAGTCCTAGGACTGATTTTGTCACTCGTTATGAAGGAGATATGCCTGCTAATTTGGTCCGACAGGAGGGCAATCAATTTATTCTCGATATCGGTCAATTACCCTTACCTGTGGAATCTTTGCGATCGGGTACAGGGATAGAAATCGAGTTACTTGCTACTCGTTCTTTTGCTGGTTATTCCAAAGAACAAAAAATCGTCATCCGCGACACGATTAAGGGGGCAAATATCCCACGGAGATAAGTCAAAAAAGTTCCCTTCCCCTTTCTCCGGTGCAGTCTTAACCAGTAATTTAGATAGCCAACTTAAGTAGCTGGTTATAATTAAATTAAAAATAGATTTTAGGTTCGATCCCCCCTTAGTCCTAGGGTTGATTCATAGTAGGGTTGATTCATGAATCAACCCTACCCTTAGTCCCCCCTTGATAAGGGTGGTGTCTGATAATTTTTAACGCCTACCTACTTACCAAAAGGCTCTAAAATATGTTGAGAGGAAGACCGGTTCTTCTCTGGGGAAACCCAGAGAATGTCCCGATCAGCGATCAATGGCTACCCTGAAGGAGAAAATCAAGGGAAAGATGGGCAGTATTTTAAGTGTGGCTCCGATGATGGATTATACCGATCGCCATTTTCGCTATTTTTTGCGACAAATTAGCCGTCGTCCCCTTCTCTACACGGAAATGATCACAACGATGGCGATTAAACACGGCGATCGCTATAAGTTGCTGGGGTTCTCCCTAGCAGAAAAACCTCTAGCTTTGCAGTTAGGGGGTGATAATCCCTATCTTTTGGCAGAATGCGCTAAAATAGCCGAAGATATGGGTTATGACGAGGTAAATCTC
This sequence comes from Microcystis aeruginosa NIES-2549, assembly GCF_000981785.2. Lineage (NCBI taxonomy): Bacteria > Bacillati > Cyanobacteriota > Cyanophyceae > Chroococcales > Microcystaceae > Microcystis > Microcystis aeruginosa. The sequence goes on from NZ_CP011304.1 coordinate 1,919,204, forward strand.
AATGTGGGTTGTCCTAGTTCTCGGGTAAAAGAGGGCAATTTCGGCGCTTGTTTGATGGCTAACCCGGAATTAGTCGCGAGGGGAATATCGGCAATGAATCAAGCTGTATCGATTCCCGTGACTGTAAAACAGAGAATTGGCATTGATGATCAGGATAGTTACGAAAATATGGTCAATTTTGTCCGTATTGTCGCGGATGCGGGTTGTCAACGTTTTACCATCCATGCGCGCAAAGCTTGGTTACAGGGATTAAGTCCCAAGGAAAATCGCACCGTCCCCCCCCTGCGTTACGATGATGTTTATCGCCTAAAAAATCAGTTTCCCCATTTGTTTATTGAAATTAATGGCGGTATCATTAATTTAGAACAGGCTAGACAACATTTACAATTAGTAGATGCAGTTATGATCGGTCGGGCAGCCTACGATAATCCCTATTTATTTGCCACAGTCGATCGAGATTTTTATGGGGAATCGGTTACTCCTCCTACCCGGGAAGAAGTAATCAAAAAAATGCTTCCCTATATCGATGAGTGGGTGAGTAAAGGTTATAAATTACACCAGATCAGCAAACATCTTTTACAGCTTTTTGCCGGTCAGCCCGGAACTAAGGTCTGGAAACGTTATATTAGTGAAAATAGCCATTTTCCTGGGGCTGATTCTGGGGTAATCTGGCAAGCTTTACAGCAGGTAAACTCCCTAAATGATCTGGCTAATCTGTCAGCTTCCCATTGATTTATTTTCTTTTCTATGATTACCCAATCCTCAATTACTGCTGGGGTAAAAAATTCAGCTATGGCGGATTTTGTTTATCAACCTCCCCCGGCAGCTATCACAGCTAAACGTATTTTAATTAAACCTAATTTAGGTTATCCTGTGCCACCACCAGTAACGGTTAGTTTGCCGGTATTAACTGGAGTTTTGCGGGGATTGAGAGGGGTAAATCCAGGGGCAGAAATTATCTTGGTAGAGGGAGTATGTTCGGCTATTTCTTTGAGAGAAATTATCGATATTTTGGGCGTAAAATCTATTCTCGATCCTGGAATAACTATTCTTGATGCTGATAGTTTACCTCAGCAAGAATATCCGAATCTTTCCCCTTTTCCTGTCCGTTTTCCCTCGATGTTTGCCCCTAAAATTATCGAAGAAGTGGATTGTCGGATCACGATTGGAACCTTAAAACGCACCCATTTAAAGGATAAACCCCTGATTTCTGCTTCTTTAAAAAATCTCTATGGACTCTTTCCCCGTAGTCATTATAAAGCGCGTAGTCCTAACTCGCGGGGGCAATTACATCGCCCCTCCGTACCGCTAATTTTACAGGATGTTTATTTTTGTATCGGTCATCTTTTTGATGGGGCAGTGGTGGACGCTAATCTCAAATATTTTAGTAGTAATTGGCGACCGGATCGAGGAAAATCTATTCCTCTCGGTCAAGTATTTTGGGGTGATGATATGATTAGCGTGGATCGCAGTGCTTGCCTCTTGGGTGATGAACCGATGCCGAGTTATTTAGATGCGATCGATTTGCTTCGTTCTCAACTTTTAAACGGAACCAATTAGGGTTAATAATTCTTGGCTAAAATAGGCAAACACTTGTATTAAATAAGCTCTGGCTTATTATTTCTACTGCAAAGCCTTCCGCTCCTAGGCTGACATGACGCTAAAATCCTGTTTAAAAAATATACAGGAGAGTGGGGATCACCGGAGCGGGGTAGGGTTGATTCATGAATCAACCCTACCTTGAATCAACCTACTATGAGAGCGGAGGGGGGGAACAGTCCATAACTGGGTTTTTATGGAAGGGAGCGCGGTAGGGTTTGACATTCTCAAAGATTAACCAATTGTCGGTTAAAGCAACTGCTCTTTAGGTTGCCCAAAACCCCCCTCGGTGAGCGGTTATGCGTCTATCCAGATGCTGCCGTCTTCGATGCGAAGGGGATAAACGGGTAAAGCTTGGGGTTGAGAAACTGCCGCCATCGCTTTGTTAACCACAGGGGGCCAGGTAATCCAGTCCTTGACAGCACCAGTACAGAGATCAAAAGAACTACGATGCCAGGGACAAACGATCGCGCCGTCCTCGCTAATTTTGCCTTTCGTCATCGATAATTTTAAATGAGGACAACGATTACCGACGGCGTGGAATTGACCGTTATTGTTAATCAAGAGAATGGAATTTTCCCCCACTTTTACCACTTGACGGGCGCCGGGGGCAAGGGAATCTACAGATAGTACTTTTGTCCAACTCATATTTTTATTTAACTAAGGGAGAGATCGAGAATGGTTTCGGGGTAATTTTGGGCAATAATATCCTGTTTAGCCCATTGTTGGTAATCTTGCAACAATTGACTCATTAAACGCTGTTTAATCCGCAATAAAACCCCTTTTAGGAGACTATTGCCGGTGATTTCTAACAACGGACGCGGGGTTAACCATAATGGCGGTGGTAGGGCGACTTTCACCTCAAGATTGGCTTTCCCCGCTAGATAGGTTTGATTATTTTTTTCCACCGGAGCGAGTTTGCCTTGAACATTGAGGCTAAAGCGATCGTTGATATAATCAATACCTTTGATCTGACAGTCTTCTGATTGCAAAAATACCGTCCCCCCAGAGGTGGCCCAGACATTGAGAATAACTGTGGGCTGAAAATAGTACAGATCCAAGAAGTTGAGGGGACGCATTTTTAGGCGAAACCGATTCTCAGACAAGTGTTCTGTTAAGCTAGTCTCAACGATAGCCTGTACTAATCTTTGCGGTTGGCGCAGATAATGCTGAATCGGGATGGTTTGTTCAGCAACAAAAATTTCTAGGGATTCGGCAGCGGTAAAAGTTACTTCCATAAGTTGGCCATCTTAAATTTGTCTCCCTTCTTAATTTTACTTTACAAAACTTATACTCTTCGACGGTCCAGATGTAGAAATTTTATCGCTAAGAGGGGACACAAACCAGATTTTTGCCCAAAGTTAGGCCTTTTTCAGTGATCAGCGCTCAGTTAAGCTAAGACGTATTTAAACTGCTTATTCTTCGATTAGCCGAATCTCCTCCAATCCCTTTACTGTTGCCTCTTGCCTCTTGCCTCTTGCCTCGTCTCAACAAGCAATTTAAATTACGAACAGCTTATCAGTGGGGGGTTTTAAGGATGGGGAAGTGGGGTGATGAGAAGTGTCCTGAAGTGAAGACCAAAAGACCAACAGCCCCTACAATGATAAGAAGTGAGACCGCCAAGTATAGGAAAATGATTATAATGAAGCCGATAGAACCAATTAAAGTTTTAATTGCCGACGATCACGAGCTAACTTGTTTAGGACTCAAGATTTTAATTTCCAAGCAGCAGCATTGTCAGGTGGTGGGAATTGCGGTTAATGGTCAACAGGCGATCGACTTGGCGAAAAGTTGTCAACCAGATGTAATTATTTTAGATATACGGATGCCTGTCTTAGATGGACACAGCGCCGCTATTCAGATCAAACGATTTGACCCTTATGTCCGCATTATCGCCTATAGTTCCTTGGCAAATCTTCCAATGGAAAAAAATAATCAAAGTACAGCCTTTGACCTATACTGCTCTAAAGATATATCTTCCCAAGATCTGATCAAAGCGATCGATGACTTGGGAAAATTAGCACAATCGGACAAATCTCAATTCCGTCGAGTCGGATAGTTAACTAAGTTTTTCTTCAGGAAAAGTTGCTTGAAACTCATCGAGTAATTCATCCAACTCCTCAAGAGCTTGATTAACATCTAATCTCAGTCCCCCAATGTCGGGTTTATCGCGCAATTGCAGTAAATAATCGCGTTTATTAGCCATTTGTTGCACTTTATCGATCAAGCTGGTTTTATCCATAATTCACCCTCTGGTACTGACTGCGATTATATCTCAGTCAGCCCCTATCAGTGGATCTGCTCCAAAAATCAAAAATCTTCTCTTGGGTGAGGAGACAGGAGGTTCCCAGGCTCTCTTGGGTTTGGTGGGTAAAATGTGTTCTAAGATATAGTCTGGCGAGCAAGTGGAATGAACCACAGAGACACAAAGGACACAAAGATCGCTCCTATACAAGTTAAACTGATCACACAAAGAATAAGAGAGCCACTCCGACAGAGGAGGATAAAAAAGACAAGAGACAGCTAACTGATAACTGATAACTGATAACTGATAACTGATAACTGATTTTCCTATGTTCCCTCTCAATTCTCACCGCACAGAAATAACTACCGTTGCCGATCCTATTTATCTAGAAATATTTAAAAATCTCTATCAATTTATTGCCGAAGAAATGGGGATTACTCTGCAAAATACGGCAGCAAGTGTCAATATTAAAGAGCGCCTAGACTTCTCCTGTGCTATCTTTGATGAGGTGGGAAATTTAATCGCTAATGCTCCTCATATTCCCGTCCATTTAGGCTCTATGGCCGATAGTGTTAAAAGTTTAATTCAGGATAAAGGTGAGACGATTCGTCCGGGGAATGTTTATCTGGCTAATAATCCTTATAATGGCGGTACTCACCTGCCAGATGTCACCGTAATTAGCCCTATTTTTGACCGCCAAAATCAGGAAATATTATTTTATCTTGCCTCCCGGGGACATCAAGCTGATATCGGTGGCATTACCCCCGGTTCTATGCCTCCCCACTCTGTCCATATTAGCGAAGAAGGAATTTTATTCGATAACTTTTTGCTGGTAGCGGCGGGACAGTTTCGGGAACAAGAATTAATTAATCACTTAACTAATAGTCCTTTTCCTGCACGCAATATCGCCCAAAATATTGCCGATTTTCAAGCACAAATAGCCGCTAATGCCAAGGGGGAAAAAGAATTACATAATATGGTTAATCGCTACGGATTAGCTATGGTTAAAGCCTATCAACAGTTCGTTCAAGATAATGCGGAATTAGCGGTTAGAAAAGCTATATCTGTCCTGAAAGATGGTGAATTTACCTATTATCTGGATAACGGTGCTGTCATCAAGGTTAAAATCAGCATAGATATTGATAATTGTCAAGCAACCATTGATTTTACTGGCACATCTGACCAGTTAAATAATAACTTTAATGCACCCCTGGCAGTGACAAGAGCGGCGGTTTTATACGTTTTTCGTACCCTTGTGGAGGAGGCAATTCCTTTAAATGCTGGCTGTTTTAAACCCCTCCATTTAATTATCCCGTCTGGCTGTTTTCTTAATCCCGTTTATCCAGCGGCCGTGGTAGCGGGAAATGTGGAAACTTCCCAGGCAATAGTTAATGCTTTATACGGTGCTTTAGGCGTTCAAGCCGCCAGCCAAGGGACGATGAATAATTTCACTTTTGGCAATCAAGAATATCAATATTATGAGACTATTTGTGGCGGTTCTGGTGCGGGGGCAAATTTTGCGGGAACTGCTGCCGTGCAAACCCAGATGACTAATTCCCGTCTCACCGATCCGGAAGTATTAGAAATGCGCTATCCTGTGTTAGTAGAAAGTTTTAGCATTCGCCCCGATAGTGGCGGTAAGGGACAATATTCTGGAGGTGATGGTGTGATTAGAAGAATTAAATTTCAAGAGGCGATGACTGCTAATATTTTATCGGGTAATCGCCTAATTCCCCCCTTTGGACTGGCGGGAGGAAAAGCCGGTAAAATAGGACGTAATGCCGTGGAAAGAAACGATGGAACTATCGAAGAATTGCCCGGGACTGCGACTGTAGAAATGAACCTTGGTGATATTTTTATTATTGAAACCCCCGGCGGTGGTGGCTATGGAAATTGTTGAACGATAATTTTAATTAAGTACCTAAGCAAAATTAAGTAAGTGGTTATAATTAAATTAAAGATGGATCCCCCCTTAATCCCCCCTTAATAAGGGGGGTGTCTGACGATTTACTGATTAATTTATGACAATTATCTTAGCGATCGAAACCAGTTGCGATGAAACTGCTGTGGCTATTGTTAACAATAACCATGTGTTGAGTAGTGTAGTTTTTTCTCAAATTGATCTCCATCGTCTCTATGGTGGTGTTGTGCCAGAAATGGCCTCGCGACAACACCTAGAAACCATTAATTTTTGTCTAGAAAAAGCTTGGCAAGAAACGGGGTTAAATTGGTCAGAAATTGATGGAATAGCGGCCACAGTTGCCCCCGGTTTAGTAGGTGCTTTAATGGTGGGAATGACGGCAGCCAAAACCCTCGCTATTGTCCACGATAAACCCTTTATCGGCATTCATCATCTCGAAGGTCATATCTATGCTTCCTATCTCGCTGAATCTGATCTTAAACCTCCTTTTTTATCTCTTTTAGTCTCCGGGGGTCATACCAGTTTAATCCATGTGCAGGCCTGCGGTAAATATCAACAATTAGGAACCACTAGAGATGATGCAGCCGGAGAAGCTTTTGATAAAGTGGCACGATTATTAAACTTAAGTTATCCGGGTGGTCCGATCATCGATCGCATGGCTAAAGATGGTAATCCCCAAGCTTTTCCCTTACCTGAAGGTAAAATATCTTTACCAACCGGCGGTTTTCATGCCTACGATTCCAGTTTTAGTGGTTTAAAAACTGCTGTTTTGCGCTTAGTAGAGAAATTCGAGCCAGATAATTTACCCGTAGCTGATATAGCCGCTAGTTTTCAAGATACGGTAGCCAGAAGTTTAACCCGTCGGACTATCAATTGTGCCTTAGATTATGGCTTAAAAACTATCGCGATCGGGGGAGGAGTGGCGGCTAATAGTGCCTTGAGAAATCATCTGGAAACTGCCGCCAAAAATCATCATTTAACCGTCTATTTTCCGCCGCTTAAACTCTGTACCGATAACGCCGCTATGATTGCTCGCGCTGCGGTTGATCATTATGATCTGGGTCATTTTTCTGACCTTTCCCTCGGTGTTCGTTCCCGTTTACCTTTAAGCGAAGTTATGCAATTATATAATACGTCAGATTTTTAGCTATCAGCCGTCAGTATTCAGAATTGAGGAGATTGCTTTTATCTATTCTCCCCGTCTCCCCACTTCATAATTCATAATTGATAATTTATAATGTTTGGCTTTTTAAATCTCAATAAACCCCCCGATTGGACTTCTCACGATTGCGTGGCCAAAGTCCGAAAAATTCTTAAGACAAAACGAGTCGGCCATGGCGGAACTTTAGATCCTATGGCTACGGGAGTTTTACCGATCGCCGTCGGGGCTGCCACCCGATTACTGCCCTATTTACCTGAAAATAAGGCTTATCGGGCAAAAATCCAGTTAGGACTCAGCACCGATACCGATGATATTACGGGAAAAGCGATCGCTACTTGTCCCTGTGCCGATTTAACTTTAGAGGCAGTTAAGCCTCATTTAGCGGAATTTATCGGTAATATCGCCCAGATTCCGCCGATGTATAGTGCTATTCAAAAGGATGGTCGCCGTCTCTACGAATTGGCTCGCAAAGGGGAAATAATCGCAGTGGAGCCTCGTCAGGTCAAAATTGACCAAATTACGGTTTTAGGCTGGTTAGAGGGCGAATTTCCGCAGATAGAGCTAGATATTCACTGTGGATCGGGGACTTATATCCGTTCCCTGGCCAGAGATTTGGGCAAGGTGTTAGCTGTGGGTGGCACTTTAGCCAGTTTAACTCGCACGGAAAGCTGTGGTTTTCAATTAGCTGATAGTATTAATCTGGAAGCTTTAATGGCTAATTCTGAGGGTTTAATTTCGCCTCGCATTGCCTTGGCGCATCTAGACTGGATTTCTTTGACATCAGAGAGAGTTATCGATTGGTTTCACGGCAGAAAAATTAATCTAACCGATACAAATGTTATGATCGGTTCTCTGGTTGCTGTGGAGTCTTTAGAGGCTCAATTTCTCGGCATTGGTGAGATAGTTGTCCGAGAAGATGAATACTACCTACAGCCTAAAATAGTTATTCAGCAATAGGGGTAATAATAAACACTTTTTCTATATCTCAAGTATGCTTATCTGGACAAACTAAGCTTTTTTATCAACAGTATAAACCCACTGATTATGATTTTTTTTGGCCACGACTTTTTTAGAAGCGACCAAAGATTTTAGACAAAGATTGAGCATAGAAACGGGACGATTTAAGCGCTCACTCAATTCTTGAACTGTGATTCCTTGGGGATAAAATTGCATAAGTTCAAAAATTTGTGCGCTAGTATTTAATCCTTTTGTGGGACTAATAATCTTGATAGCCAAGGCTAGTAATCGGGAGAAACGACAGGCCATTAGACCCTTGTTTGTCGCTGCTTTGTTCCGATCAATCTAGCCTTTTTTTGAGAAGTTATTAGGGGTTAAAGTGTTAATAAAACCTTGACGAAAATAGAGATTAATTTGTTCCCATAATCTCTTGAATAGCAGATAAAAGGCGATCAATTTCCCCATCAGTGCCGATAGAAATCCGTACATAATTCTGAATGCGAGGATGTTTAAAATATCGCACTAATATCTGACGCTCTTTGAGTTGAGTATATAACTCACTGGCACTAATTTGGGGAGGAGAAGCGAGGATAAAATTAGCTTCCGAGTCAAAAACAATAAATCCCAACTCGCGCAGAGAAGTAATTAAACGGCTGCGGGTTTGACGGACTTTTTGCCAAACTTGCTCAAAATAATTATGTTGTTTTAAAGCTGCTGTGGCTAAAGTTTGAGCGATGCGATCTAAATTATAGGAATCACGCACCTTATCCATCTGTTCGATAATTGCCCTGGAAGCAAAACCGAAACCGACTCTTAACCCCGCTAAACTATAACTTTTCGACATAGTGCGACTAATGATGACATTATCGTAACGGGAGAGAAAATCGAGATGATTGTCATCACTAAAATCCACATAAGCTTCATCAATTAATACCAATCCCGAGGCATTAGCACAGGTTGCTTCTAAATAGTCGCGATCAAGATGTTTACCGAGGGGAGGATTAGGAGAAGCTAGAAAAATTAATTTAGCTTCCGGACAAATAATCGGTCCTGCTAATGCAAATTGATCATTAGTGGGAAATTGGATAATATTTGCCCCGTGTACCCGAGCAATTGTCTCGTAAAGGGAATAGGTTAAATCCAAAAAAGCGACACTTTCGCCAGGGTTAACAAAAGTTCGCAGGGCGATATTAAGGATATCATCGGAGCCATTACCCGCGATTATCTGATCGGCTGTTATGCCGTATAATTCCGCCGCCGTTTGCCGTAACTCTTTGGAGATAGGATCGGGATAGAGTCGGACTTTCTCTAATTGCTCTTGCAGGTGGGCAAAAATTTCCGCCGGTGGGGGATAGGGATTCTCATTGGTGTTAAGTTTGGTAAATCCGGCGCTTTGGGGCTGTTCTCCCGGAGTATAAGCGGGGGTTTGACGAACACAATCGCGTGTAGGTAGCATGAACTCTCTGGGGCGGCAATTTCTAGCAAGCCTTTTATTATAACAAATCCTCGCCGATGATCGGGGGTTGAATAGATGTCAACCCCTACCGGTAAAACTAATTAAGGTTCTACCCAACGGCCATCGGCTTTAATTAAATTAATCAACTCGCTGACACCTTCACTCTCGGGGACGCGTTTAATTTCCTCGCGACCGCGATAAAGGGAGATATAACCGGCCTGTTTCCCCACATAACCATAGTCTGCGTCGGCCATTTCTCCCGGTCCATTGACAATACAACCCATAACGGCGATATCGAGTCCGGTGAGGTGTTGAGTCGCTGCGCGCACTTGCTGCAGGACATCTTCTAAATTAAAAAGAGTGCGACCACAGGAAGGACAGGCAACGTATTCGACCATGGTTTTCCGCAGTCCCAGGGCCTGGAGAATGCTGTAACAGACGGGAATTTCCTTTTCGGGAGCTTCCGTCAGAGAGACGCGAATCGTATCACCGATACCGTCCGCTAAGAGAGTGGCAATCCCGGCAGTGGATTTAATTCGTCCGTATTCCCCATCTCCTGCCTCAGTAACCCCCAAATGTAGGGGATAATCCATACCTAACTCGTCCATGCGCTTAACCATGAGACGATAGGCGGCCACCATCACCGGCACGCGGGAAGCTTTCAGGGAAACCACCAGATTGCGAAAATCGAGGGATTCGCAGATGCGGATGAATTCTAAAGCCGACTGTACCATTCCTTCGGGGGTGTCGCCGTAGGTAAAGAGCATTCTTTCGGCCAGAGAACCGTGATTAACGCCGATTCGCATCGCTTTACCTTGATCTCGCAGAGAAATCACTAAAGGTTTCAGGGTTTCGGCAATTTTTTCGCCAATTTCATCAAATTCTGCTTGACTGTACTCGCTGCGGTCGGCTTTCGGTTTCTCGAAAACGTACAAACCGGGGTTAATCCGCACTTTATCGACGTGCTTGGCCACTTCTAGGGCGATTTTCATGCCGTTGTGATGTACATCGGCTACTAACGGCACGGGTTGATAGGTGGCGAGCAGTTTTTCCCTAATTTTAGCTAAAGCGGTGGCGTGGGACAGACTCGGCACGGTGACGCGGACAATTTCACAGCCGATTTCATGGAGGCGACGGATACCGGCCACGGAACCATCTATATCAAGGGTATCCTCGTTAATCATCGACTGCACGACCACGGGATGACCACCACCGATGGTAACGCTACCTACCCGGACGGGACGGGTTTTGCGTCGGTGAATCGTGGTGTCGAATTCGGAGGCAGTTGCAGGGGGGTTGAGCGTCGATTCCAAGGTTTGCATAGGACTATGACCAACAATCACTCTCCCTATTCTCTCAAAGAACAGGAACAGATTCTAGCCACTCTAATAAAATTGGGTTAAAACGGTCAGGACATTCATCCTGTAAACAATGACCGGCCCGGTCAAATTCTACATATTTAATCCTAGGATTAAGGGAGACAAAACCCTGCGCTAACTGGACGGGAACCATGCGATCTTGCTTGCCCCAACATAATAAAATCGGGATTTCTAAGCGTGGTAAAGTTAACTTTGCTGGTGGACAATATTCGGGATGATTGACAGCTTGTGCTAGGGAAATAAAGGCCTCGGCTGCCCCCTCATCTAGGGTTGGGGCGGCGATAATTTGTACTAATTCGTCGCTGACTGCTTTCTTGTCTTCGTAGGCGATTCCTGTCCATTTTTTCAAGACTTGCGGACGACGCAGATAGTAAAATATCGGTTTTAATAGCCAAGGAGAAGTGAAAAAGTTTTCGATGGGAGTGACGATATTTAATAACCAATCGGCGATCATTTCCCGCCGACGGCTGACATCGGGTAAACTGAGCATAACTAATCCGGCTACCATTTCCGGGTATTTACCCCCTAGGGCCATACTAACTAAAGAACCGATCGAATTTCCCACTAATACCACCGGTCTATTGATAAAAGTTTGCCAGAAATCGTGTATTTGTTCCACCCAGAGATTAACGGTATAGGGAACCTGCACTTTGCGCGAACCACCAAAACCTAATAAATCTACCGCGTAAACTCGATGATTTTGGCTGAGAATAGGAATATTATGGCGCCAATGTTCGATCGCCGCTCCAAATCCATGCAGTAAAATTAAAGGGGGATTATCGGCATCTTGGGGGTTTTTTGCCGGCATAAAACTATAACGAATTTGCCAACCGCGCCACACCCAATCCCGTTGATAACCGATGCGTTCTGTCCAAGCTGGTGAAGTTGTCACTTAAGTCAAACAATTAAGAGGTTTTCAGGAAATATCACTCTAAGTAGGTAGGAGTTAAAAATTATCAGATGCCCCCCTTATTAAGGGGGGACTAAGGGGGGATCGGCACCCCCCTTATCAAGGGGGGAAGGGGGGATCGAACCTAAAATCCATTTTTAATTTAATTATAACCAGCTACTTAGTTTTATTATACGGGTTTCCCCGTCCCTAACCCGCGGCTGAATAACATCTTTGTACTACTTTTCCTAAATATATTTAAATCTAGGGTTGATCTAGCCTATGCTAAAAAGAGGGGGATTAAAATCGCTCCTAAACTTTAATGGCAAATTTAGGATACTGCACAGATGGGCAATCTATTTGATGATGTCAGTCGCTTTCTTGAAACCCAACTGGAAGAATTTCTCAGAAGTCATCCCCAATTAGAATTACAGGCGCTGGTAGAGCAACTGCGCGAACAGGAGCGCGATACTGCTAAACTTATTACCGCCCTAGAAAATGAGCGTCAACGTCTCGAACAGCAAATTTTGGCCACTGCCCAAGATATCCAAACTTGGCACGCTAGAATTGATAAGGCTAAGGCCGCTGGACGGCAGGACTTGCTTAAGGCTGCTAGTGAACGCGAGGCAGCCCTATTTCGTCAGGGTAATCAACTTTGGGGACGGATGGAAGGGGTGAAAAAACGTCTGACTCAATCCCAAGAGTTACTGCAACAGATCCAACAACGTCGTCAAGAAGTGCAAATTAAAGCCGAAAAAGCCCCTAAAAATCAGTCGCGTGACTGGGAAACCACTTTTTGGGATCAACCCCAAGAATCGGACTATCAGCGCTCGAACTACGATCATCTCGATCTAAAATTTAAAGAATGGGAAATGGAAGAAGAATTGAAAAAATTAAAGCGAGAAATGGGACGATAATTTTTCAGTGAGCAGTAAACTGATAACTCACATCTGATAACTGATCACTGATAACTGATAACTGAAATCCCCAACACCTAAAAATTCCCCAGAATTGTTCCTCTTAGAAAACGATGGCATCTCAAGCACAAAATCCTGAAAATCAACCCTCCTCTACCCTCGAAGAAATCCGGGCTGCTCGTTTAGAAAAAGTGGCAGGATTGCAAAAAGCTGGCTTAAATCCCTACGCTTACCAGTGGAAATCTACCGCTCACGCTCAACAATTACAAGAGCAGTACGCTGACTTAGCACCGGGAGAAGAAATTAGCACAGAAGTAGCCATTGCTGGTCGGATTATTGCCCGAAGAATTATGGGTAAACTAGCCTTTTTTAACCTGCAAGATGAAACGGGAACGATTCAATTATACCTCGATAAAAAACGCATTAGTGAAACCATGGCCGCCGTGCCGAATGCCTTTAACACGGTAATTAAACTGACCGATACGGGCGATATTTTAGGAGCAAAAGGCACAATTAAACGCACAGAACGCGGCGAATTATCTATCTATGTAAACGAGTATGAAATTCTCACCAAATCCCTCTTACCTCTCCCGGATAAATGGCACGGTTTAACCGATGTAGAAAAACGTTATCGCCAAAGATATGTGGATTTAATTGTTAATCCGGAAGTGCGACAAACTTTTCGCCGTCGCGCCCAAATTACCGCTGCCATTCGCAGATATTTAGACCAAGAAGGTTTTATTGAAATTGAAACTCCGGTGCTACAAAGTGAAGCGGGAGGAGCCGATGCTAGACCGTTTATCACCTATCATAATACGCTGGAGATGGAGTTATATCTCCGCATTGCCACCGAATTACATCTAAAAAGATTGATAGTGGGTGGTTTTGAAAAAGTCTTCGAGTTAGGCAGAATTTTTCGCAATGAAGGGGTTTCTACTAAACATAACCCTGAGTTTACTTCCATCGAAATCTATCAGGCCTATGCCGATTATTATGACATGATGGAGTTAACTGAAAACATTATTGTTAATGCCGCACAGGATGTTTTAGGTACGCTGAAAATCACCTATCAAGACACGGAAATTGACCTAACTCCCCCTTGGCGACGAGTGACTATGCACGAATTAGTCCAAGAAATAACCGGGGTTGACCTTAATAGTTTTGAGGATTTCGAGTCGGCTCGTATTGCCGCAGAAAATGCCGGCATTGGCGTTCCAGAGGACTGTAAAACCATCGGTAAGCTCCTAAATGAAGCTTTTGAACAAAAAGTCGAAGAAACCCTAATACAGCCCACTTTTGTGCTAGATTTTCCCGTGGAAATTTCGCCTTTAGCTAAACCCCATCGCTCAAAAACTGACCTCGTGGAAAGATTTGAATTATATGTGGTTGGACGGGAATTAGCTAATAGTTTTTCTGAGTTAACCGATCCCATCGACCAACGGCAAAGATTGGAAGCACAGGCACTCAAAAAAGCGGCCGGAGATTTGGAGGCCCAAGGCGTTGATGAGGACTTTTTAACCGCTTTAGAATACGGAATGCCCCCCACGGGAGGCTTAGGAATTGGCATCGATCGCCTGATCATGTTATTAACCGATTCTGCCAGTATTCGCGATGTGATTGCTTTCCCCTTATTAAAAAGTCAAAGTACAGCGATTAAATCTTTTGACTACGATGAGGAAAAAAAAATTCTGAAAGTGGAATTTAATCACGGTGGTATCTATCTTTATCATGATCTACCTTTGGCAGTATATAAAGACTTTCAGTCTGCACCATCGAAAGGACAGTTTTTTGTCGGACAAATTCGCGATAAATACAGTTTTGATAAGGAATTGTAAAAGTTAGGGTCACTTCAGTTATCAGTTATCAGTTATCAGTTATCATTCATGATCCCTTTTTACCTTTGACTTCCTGCCAAGTGTTACCGACTCCCTGTAAAACCCCGCGAACTACTAAACCAATACCGCGACCGATAACTTGGATCAGGATATAGACTACTCCCTTACCCACCACCCGAAAAAAAGCGCGTAAACGGGGAGATAAAGAGTCTCTTAATTCTAAGGCGATCGAAACTAACCAGGGTATGCCTGTTAAACTGTTTAATTCTTCCTGTCGGGGGGAATAAATGGCTAAAGATTTGATTTGTCCCTCGCTATAGTGAAATAATTGATATTGACTTTCAAAGATATCTTTGGGTTCTTGCCAGTATTGTTGCCGTCGGTATTTCCAAGATAATTCATTGCGGATTTTAGCTAATTTTCTAGCGATGAGAAATTCTGACCGGTAAAGTTTTTGTTTGATTCTTTCCGATTCCGAGAAGTTATTGAGAATAATTACCGTCACTGCATTGGCAAGATTATGAATGAGATTTTGCAGGAGAATTTCGGCTCTGGCGATGGTTTCAGGAGCATTAGCCCGGTATTCTACTCCGTCAATATTTAAACTATTTTCGTACACTAAATAGGAAAATAAGTCAAGAGTAAAAGGAATTTTATTGAGGATTTCTGTTTGAATTGCCTCTCTTTCTTCTAGAATAATTTCGTTAAGTCTGCTTTTACTAATTTCGTCAGAAACCGAGGCATTAATTTCTAAAAATTTACGCGTAACTTTCTCCCAAATATCGTAAATAATCAGATTTAGGCGACTGTTTAATTCCCCACTGCTAACCTGTAAATATCTCATTTCATCGACATTTTTACGAATTTCATCGAGAACTAAATACAATAATTCCCGTTGCCGATTATCCTGTAAAACATCAATTTCAAAACTAATCTTTGTTCTATTAATTAAAGGCGATCGAATGACTGCTAAAGTGGACTCAAAAACTGCCGAAACACACAGGGGACGCTCGCGGCTTAAAATTGGTAATTCCCGATCGATATTGTTAATTATTACCGGAGGTGTCACTGAAGCTGAATTGTAATAGCTACCTTCCAGGGGAATTAGTTTTCTCACTAGCCATAGGGCGGCTAAAAGTTCTCGTTTTCTCCCCTGCCAATAAAAGCGATCAAAGCTGGATAAAGACTGTTGATTGAGATGGAGATCAATTAAATGTAATTCACTTTCGATGCGATTTAATCCCGTTCTTCCGGCAGCGATTAACCAATGACTAGGGGCTAAACTTGGACGGGTAGCAATGGTGAGAGCAGAAGGGGCAACATCTGGGGATTCATCCCGGGAAATTTGTCCTAAAATACTGATAAATTGCTCTAGGTTTGTGCCTTTGGGAATATAACCGGCGATGCCTAATTCTCTGGCGATTAGTTGCTGTCTGGAATCGAGAGGAAAGGTTAATAGAACAATTTTACTTTCGGGGTAGCGAGAGTGGAGAATTTCACAGTAAGACCAATCAAAAAGAGGATCGATAATAATAATTTCGGGGGAGGGATTCAGAGTCAAAGCGAAAATTGTTTCTAAATCCCCTTCGGTGACGATACTAATATTTTCTATCCGCGACAAGGCCTGCACCAGACCCAAGCGGAAAATCGGGTCATTATCGATGATAATTAAGGTGAGAGGGCGATCGATCACAAGAGTTGCAGCCTGTCAACGGATACTATTCACAGGGCCAATTATACAGTTATCTGGCTCATTTATTTTGTTTATAGCCATAGAAATCGATGCGATAATCGGTAATTTTTACCCCCGTCGATGCCTCGACCTGTTTAATTAATTCCGGGGGAAGTTGGATATGCACATCGATGATTTCTTGACTGTCCAGACAATTGACGTGACTGTGGGAGTCGCTGATGTTACCGTAGAGTCTGCCGTCCCAGCGTTCCACAGATTCGATAATGCCTTGACCCGATAGAGCCTCTAGGTTTTGGTACACTGAGGTATGACCGATGTTTTTTCCTTGCAGATTAAGACGATCATAAATTTCTCGCGCTGATAGGTGTTCCTGCGCTTGCCACAGCAATTCTAAAATATAGCGACGCTGACGACTAACCCGCATTCCTAAAGTTTGACACCTTTCGATCGCATCTTCTAAACACCGGATCGGTTTTTGTTTTACCTCCAAATTGTCCATAGTTGTATCCGTTGACCTCCGCCCTAATACATAGTCATTACCAGTTTAGCTTAGTCTTTCGATCGATGTCCACATTGCGCCAGTTTTTAGCCCCTCTTCAAACTGAGATAAAAAATCAGCAGCGCCAGATTCGAGTAGATTTGCGGGCGAATGAGTGAAACCAACCACTCCAGACACAAAGGAGACAAAGATCGATCGCTACTATATAAGTTACACCGATCACACAAAGAATAAGAGAACCAACCATTTACTTATCTATATAGATAGGATTGAATATTTTCATAAAAAATCCTCTTGAAAAATATTTTGATCAACCTTAACTTTAAGGGGTACATTAATTTATTTTTAGGGCCATGGCCACCAAATCGCCAAAATTATTCGAGTCATTGCGGTCATAGACCGCAATGACTGTCACTACTGTTGGCCTCACCCTAGCCGCTGCTTCTGGTGCTAGTGCCGCAACAGTGTCCGGTTTCCAAACTCCCTACGCTCCCATTAACTGGACATTTACCAATAGTAATGCCGACGGGTCGGTTAATACCGGCGGCGCTCCCGCGTCCATTAGCCTGACTGGGGGGGACAATGGTTCTATGATTTCTGGAACCACAAACTACACCACCACTGCGGCTGCGGCTGGGACGGTGACGTTTAATTGGAACTATTCGACTAATGATAGTGATGGGCCTTTTTCCGATCCCTTCGGATATCTGCTCAACGGCAGCTTCACCCAAGTAACTAATGATGGGGGAGGTGTTGTCCAAAACGGGACATCGACGTTTAACGTCCTAGCTGGCGACAGCTTTGGTTTCCGTATTTTCACTAGAGACAACACCCTCGGACGGGCTAGTGTGACGATTTCTAACTTTTCTGCCCCTGCCCCTGTTCCTGTCTCTGTTCCCGAACCGTCAACTGTGCTGAGTTTGCTGGTACTAGGAGGCTTAGGCGCTGGACTGAAGTACCTTAAGCGGAATTGATATTCCAAAAAACAGGGGACTAGGAGTTGACCTCTCCTCCTAGTTCCCAACTTGATTAGCTGTTGACTGTCTGCGAGTGCCAGAGTTTGGAGCGGGGAGAGTTGCACAATTCTGGCTTTAAGTCAATAGCCTTTACAAAACTTCAAAAATTGCAACATAAAAAAATTTCATCACTGGCGGCTTTTTTTGGGCAAGAGAATCGATATAGTCCCCTGATTGTCTTGGTTTTCCGTTGATTTAAAGTTTAATGCTTAAACTAAGCCCACAGCATACCACGATCATACCATATTAATAAATGTAGGCAACCCCGATTTACAGCCAAATTTTGGCAAATTCTGGGAAAATCAAAATCTTGTAACTTGCTTGTTACACTTGACTAATCGCGCCAAATATTTAAATATTTTAATTATTTACCTTAAATTTATAATTTTTACTTATTCTTGAAGGCTGATTAACTAGGGTTGGGCAAAAAAGCTTGTAAGCTCTATTTAAAGTCAGTCGAATCGCTTAGTATCGGGAGACAGATGTGACTTGTATAGCTTCCCAGTTTTTGAGATTTGAAGACTTTTTAGAAGCATTTTGAAAGTGTCTTAGCTGATGGATTAAATATGAATTATCAGCCATAGAAATCTTCGTCAAGAATCTGTTCTAAGGAAAAAGGGCAGTCTAAGGGATATGCTTCCTCTGGAGGAATCGCAATTCCAAAGTCAGCCAATTTACTTTCCTTGATGGCAATTTTGCGACCTTTAGGATAGGTTTTATCGATGGCGATTGCTAAATGAGATTTCAAAGAAGGGGTGTTTTCTAGTAAGGCGACAACTCGTTCCCTGTGTTCGACAATGGAGCTATACCAGCTAGATTTCATGCTTTCAGGGGCGGAGGATTGTACTTTTAATTTCAGTAAATGAGCCAGCAAAATCATTAAATTTCCTTCCAAGGCATTTTTATCTGATTTACCCAATTCTTTTAACTCCTCAACCAAATGAGATACATCTAATGCCTGAAAATCTCCTTGTTCCAACTGACCTATTGTTGTTATCAGCCATAATTGAAAATCTTGTTCATAGAGTTCTGATTTAGTTATCATAATTGCTTCGATAATAGTTAATCTAGACTGAATTATACTCTATTTTGCAGATTTCGGATGTTTCTAGTGGTAAATGTTAAGTTTTATTACAGGATCTAACATCTGCGCCTATGCCCTATTCCCTTATCCTTAGGATAAGCGGTTAAAATACATCTTAGCTTAAGGACTAGAGAATATTATGAGACTAGAAAAAGAAGATTTTGATTGGGCAGTACAACAAAACCTAATTACTGCCAGCCAAGCTGAAAATTTATGGACAGCTTTTTTGTCCCGTTATCCCCAGGAAGATGAAGTTAATCGCCCTCGCTTTAATTTTGCTAATGTGGCCTATTATTTTGGGGCATTAATTGTTATCTCTGCCCTGGGGTGGTTTATGAATGAAGCTTGGGAGAGTTTCGGTGGTGCAGGACTATTTTTTATCGCCCTGTTTTATGCAATTTGTTTTATTTTCACCGGTAAAAATCTCTATTTTCAGCAAAATCTCAAAATCCCCGGCGGTCTTTTATTTACCATGGCAGTGGCAATGACTCCCTTAGCAATCTATGGTTTACAACGCTGGACAGGATACTGGCAAGCCGGATATCCTGGCATCTATCGAGATTTCCATACATGGATTAAAGGCAGTTGGTTTTTAATGGAATTAGGCACGATTATCGCGGGATTAATAACTTTGCGATTTGTTAAATTTCCTTTTTTAACTGCACCGATCGCCTTTAGTCTGTGGTATATGTCAATGGACTTAACTCCTTTACTATTTGGGGAGAACGAATATACATGGAGACTGCGACTGTGGGTATCCTTTTGGTTTGGAATTGCCTGTTTAATAACTGCCTATTTAATTGATGTACGTCAGCGCCGTAGTCGGGGTGATTTTGCTTTTTGGCTGTACCTATTCGGATTGATTATGTTTTGGTTTAGTCTATCTCTCCTCATCGATGATAATGAAGCGCAACGATTTTTGTACTGTCTAATTAACTTGGGATTGATGTTATTATCCGTCCTGCTAAAAAGAAGATTATTTGTAGTTTTCGGAGGTGTCGGAGTATTTGCCTATCTTTCCTATCTCTCCTATCGTATCTTTGCCGATTCAATTTTCTTTCCCTTTGCCCTAACCGTCCTAGGACTTGGTATTATCTATATGGGAGTTTTGTATCAGCGTCATTACCAAACCCTGGCTAGATTTATTGAAAGTTATATCCCTCTCGAATGGCGCAATTTATTCCCCAAAGATCGATAATTAGGAGAAATGGGGATATGGGGAGATAGGGGAAATGGGGAGATTCAACTAAAAAACCCCAAAACCCCAAAACCCCAAAACCCAACACCATCTTTTTTACTTTTATGAAAATACTTATCGTTGACGATGAAAAAGAATTAACCGAACCCTTAGAACAAATTCTTGCTCAAGAAGGCTATGAAGTTGATATTGCTGATAATGGTCGGACGGGGTTAGAATTGGCACGAGAGAATAATTATGACCTCTTAATTCTCGATTGGATGTTACCCCAGCAATCCGGATTACAAATCTGTCAATATTTACGGGATCAGGGGGACACCACTCCCGTTTTATTTCTAACCGCTAAGGATACCATAGACGATCGAGTGGCGGGATTAGATGCCGGTGCTGATGATTATTTAGTCAAACCCTTTCAACTGCGAGAATTATTAGCGAGAGTCCGTGCTTTATTGCGTCGTTCTCCCAATTTTGAAGCTAGTAATAGCAGTAAATTAAAATGTGCTGATTTAGAACTCGATAGCGAAAATCAATTGGCCTATCGTCACGGTCGCACGATTAGTTTATCAGCAAAAGAAGTACAATTGTTGACTTTATTTATGACCCATCCCGGGCAACTTCTCACCCATGAACAAATTTATCAGCATCTCTGGTCAGAAGGAGAGCAACCTAATAGCAATGTAGTTGCTGCCCTCATGCGCTTGCTGCGTCGTAAAATCGAAGCGGCTGGAGAAACACCTCTAATTAATACTGTCTATGGGAAAGGCTACCGTTTCGGGGAAAATTAGGGAATGCTGAAAGATAATGAGAATAAGTAACTGGTTATAATTAAATTAAAAATGGATTTTAGGTTCGATCCCCCTTGCCCCCCTTAATAAGGGGGATGCCGATCCCCCCTTAGTCCCCCCTTAATCCCCCCTTAATAAGGGGGGTGTCTGATAATTTTTAACGCCTACCTACTTAGCAACTGATTACTGATTACTGATATATGTTATCCTGCCTACAAATTGAAAATTTTACCCTCATCGATCGCCTAGAATTAACTTTCGGGAGCGGATTAAATGTACTGACCGGTGAGACGGGGGCAGGAAAATCAATTATATTAGATGCGATCGATATTGTTCTCGGTGGTAAAGTCAATCATCGCGTCATCCGTCAGGGAAGCCAACAATCAACCCTAGAAGCGACTTTTTCTCTAACTCCAGAATTAATTGCTTGGCTAGAAAGTCAGGAAATTGACCTATTAGAGGATAATAGTCTGACCATCAGCCGGGAATTAGTGATTACTAATAATTCCTTGCGTTCTCGTTCTCGGATTAACGGAGTCGTCGCTAATCGCCAACAAATGGCGCAAATAAGAGATTTTTTGGTAGAAATCACCGCCCAAGGTCAAACAGTTCAGTTAATGGACGCTAATCGACAGAGGGAATTATTAGATCTCTACGGGGGTGAGTCGCTGCTGCTGCAGCGGGAAAAAGTAGCCACAGCCTACCTTAACTGGCAAGAAAGCAAGAATATTTTAAATAATAGGTTGCAATCGGAACAAAATCGCCTACAGAGATTAGATTTATTAGAATATCAACTAAAAGAACTAGAATCAGCTAATTTAACTGACGCTGACGAGTTGGAACAGTTGGAACAGGAAAGAAATCGACTCTCCCACGCTGTCGATTTGCAAAATTCCAGCTATCAAGTCTATCAACTCCTCTACCAAAATGATCGCGATCAACCGGCCGTCGCTGATTTGTTAGGAAAAGCTGAAAATATCTTGACAAATATGATGGTTTATGATAGCAGTTTAGAGCCAATTTTAGAGATGGTGCGATCGGCATTAAATCAGGTAGTGGAAGCGGGACAGGAAATCAACGTTTATGGGGATAGTCTAGAGGCAGATCCCGAGAGATTGAACGAGATAGAAGAGAGAATTGTCCAACTTAAGCGCATTTGTCGCAAGTATGGCCCAAGTTTAGCCGAAGCACTCGATTATTATCAGAAATTACAGCAGGAATTAGCGGAGTTGACGGGAGAAGGACAATCCATTGAAGAATTAGAAAAAATTTGTCAGCAACAGGAAAACATCTATCGAGAAACTAGCACCCAGTTAACCTTTTTGCGACAAGAAACCGCTAGTCAACTAGAAAAACAATTGGTACAGGAATTAAAACCTTTAGCCATGGAAAAGGTGATTTTTGTCTGTCGGATTGACCCGGGTAATCCTAGCAGTCTGGGAGTCGATCAGGTGGTATTTTATTTTAGTCCCAATCCGGGGGAAAAAATCCAACCTTTATCCAGTACCGCTTCCGGAGGAGAAATGAGTCGTTTTCTCCTAGCATTAAAGTCCTGTTTTTCCCAATCCCAATCGGCAGCGGCAACCCTAATTTTTGACGAAATTGACGCGGGAGTATCGGGAAAAGTTGCCCAGGCAATTGCCGATAAATTAGATCAATTAGGTCAACAATATCAAGTTTTATGCGTTACTCATCAACCCTTAGTGGCTGCTTTAGCTGATCACCATTTTCGGGTTTATAAACAAATGATTGCCGAAGATAATTCCACTAATCTCTCGGAAATTCGCACGGTTGTCCGGGTTACTTCTCTCGATAATCGTCAGACGAGAAGGGAAGAATTGGCACAATTAACGGGAGGAAATTCGGCAGCGGATGCCCTCGCTTTTGCCGAGTCTTTATTGGAGAAAGCGGCTGCTAAAAAACCGCAGGATTTAACCTTGAAATTGACTGATTAACCAACGTCCCACCTGACTTTGATCTCTGGTGCGTGCCTGTTGTAAAGCTGACTCTAAAACCGCAAGTTTTAAATTAGGTAAAACCTTTGATATATCAATTCTTTTGCTACCTCGATCGATTATTTCAAAAGCGAATATTTGGGGATAATCGACGTTAACACTCCAGTATTCACTAACCCCTAATTCTTCATAGAGTAAGCGTTTATTACCTAAGTCATCATTAAGGGTAGATTTTGAGATTTCAATGACTAAATCTGGTGGGGGATACTGATTTAAATCAATCAGCGAAGTACCGTAGGGAATCAGATTAGCTTTTTCTGCAAAATAATAAGATATATCCGGTTGGAATTCTCGATAACCAGACTTGCGAAAACTGCAATTATCCTTGGCATTAAAGGCCAGATTTTTTAGGGTAGCATAGAGACTAACAGCGAAGATCAAAATAGCATGATCGCTGGCATGATCGTTACCAATAGGAGTCATTTCTAATCGATAATAGCCATTGTAATAATAACTTTTTCCTTGATTCTCTGGGAGGTGGTTAATTGCTGCTAAGTATTCTTCCCAACTACCTCTAATCCATCGGTCAGTTATCCCCCTAGTTTCTAGCTGTTGCATAGTTATCCTATCCCCCTTTGAACTTTTTCTGTAATTATAGCAATTATCGACAAAATCAGAACCAAGGAACCGAGCAAGTATAATGATAGAATAGATTAATCGAGGAAAAATTAGCCCAATTATGACCACAACTTATGATTATATAATTATCGGTGGTGGTATCACCGGTTCCGCCTTAAGCTATGAACTAGCCAACCTAGGCAGTCGAGTCCTCTTATTAGAAAAAGAAACCCATCCCCTCAACGCCACTTTCTACAGTTACGGGGGTTTAGCCTATTGGTCGGCTACCACAGAAATCGAGAGAAAATTATATCAAGAAGGTCGAGAAATTCAGCGCAATTTATCCCAAGAATTGGGCATAGATAACGAATACCGGGACATAGACTTAATTCTCACCGTTAACCCCGAAGATGATCCGGTCACTGTGGCCGAAAAATTTGCTATCTTTGCTATTACCCCCGAAATTCTCGATCCGCAAGCAGCGATCGCTTTAGAACCTCTATTAAATCCCGCAGCTATTTCGGGAGTTTTACGACTGCCCCACGGTCACATTAACGCCGAAAAAACTAATCTTGCCTATCAACAAGCTTTTCTGCGTCTGGGAGGCAAGATTATTCGGGAAGCTGTCATCGAATTAATTGAAACTGCATCGAGAATTACCGGCGTAAAAACTCCTAAAAATAATTATCATGCCGGGGAAACTATCGTTTGTGCGGGGGGATTAACCCGGTCTTTACTGCAAAAATCTGGTATTGCTGCTCCCGTCTATTTTACCCATGCCCAGGTGATCAAAATTCCCCCCAGCGAAATCAAATTAAACACCCTAGTTATGCCTGCAATTCCTGCCAGATTGGTATTAGAGCAAAAAATCACCCAACTAGAAAATCAGGGCATTTGGCAGAGAGAAACCCCAGAAATAATTGCCAGTGTTTTAGAAACGGGGGCGGTACAATTCCGGGATCAAAGCCTTTATCTAGGGCAAATTAGCGCCATTATCACCGATCCAGGTGCGATTTTAAACCCTCTGGCGGGGGAAAAAGCAATACGCACCGCCGTGGGGACATTGCTGCCCTCTTTAGCCTCTCTCCCCGGAAGTTGTCATCATTGCCTAGTGGCCTTTGCCCCCTCGGGACGGGCCCTAGTGGGAGCGATCGCCGATAAACTGGGATTGCAGGTATTTTCTGGCTTTACCAGTACAATTGTATCGGCTCCGCCCCTGGCCCGACGTTTTGCGCGTCATCTGCTGGGGGAAAATGACGAGATAATTACTAATTTACAAAAGTTAAGAGAGAAATTAACTGATGGTTGCAATTAATCCTAATCGACTTTTTCCAACTGCCAAAGAATTTGGTTTCCCTCCCGTCTGACCCGGGAGATTACCCAATTTCGCCACGGCCAATGGTCGCCGCGACTGGTAACGGCCCCTGGATTAATATCCATTAAATCGGCCACTTCGGCGCTGGTAATCAAATAACCGCGATTGGCCACTTCATCGGCAATGCGTAGGGTTTCGATGAGATTTCTTAGCTGGTCAACTCTTTCTCCCCGGGGTAATTGGATTTCATCGCCAGCGCTATTAGGTGGTTCATTCATGGTGATGGTCTGGTCAAAGTTGATTAACAATAAAAATTGTCGGTTGAGGCAAACAATCAAGCTTCCCCTATCGTTATTCTATCGATTTCAACAATAATAGTCCTCATCAAAACAGTCCTATCTCCTCGAATCTTACCGTCACATCTTTACTAAAACCCTAAAAACCCCTTGACAAAAAACACAAAATATAGTAGGGAAATCAGGGAAAGTGGTTAGCGGTTACTGATAACTGATCACTGATAACTGATAACTGATCACTGATAACTGCTATAAAATTGGACTAGCCTTTTTCCCCAGAAAAAAATCCCCATCCATGACCTTAATCCTCTACAACACCCTCAGTCGTCGCGAAGAACCCTTTACCCCCCTCATCCCCGGCATTGTCTCCATGTATTGCTGCGGCATTACCGTCTATGATTATTGCCATTTGGGTCATGCGCGTACCTGTGTGGTTTGGGATGTGGTGCGGCGTTATTTAGAGTATCTCGGCTATAAAGTGCGCTATATTCAGAATTTCACCGATATTGACGATAAAATTCTCAATCGGGCTAAAAATGAACATACCACCATGGCAGCCGTAGCCGAGAAATTTATCCAGGCCTACTTTGAGGATATGGCAAAATTAGGAGTCAGACCGGCGGACGCTTATCCCCGGGCCACTCATACCCTCGACGGCATCAAGCGCCTAGTCTATGAATTAGAACAAAAAGGCTATGCCTACCCCAGCGATGGCGATGTTTACTATTCCGTCCGTCGTTTTTCCGATTATGGCAAACTATCAGGGCGAAAACTGGATGATTTGCAAGCCGGGGCCAGCGGCCGGGTAGAAACCGACGACCCGGAAGCAATTAAAAAACAAGACCCCTTTGATTTTGCCCTCTGGAAAGGGGCAAAACCGGGGGAACCTAGTTGGGATTCTCCCTGGGGCCAAGGTCGTCCGGGGTGGCATATTGAATGTTCGGCCATGGTCAAAGAACAATTGGGAGAAACTATCGATATTCATGTGGGGGGAAGTGATCTAATTTTTCCCCACCACGAAAACGAAATTGCCCAAAGTGAAGCGGCTACGGGTAAACCTCTGGCCCAATATTGGTTACATAATGGCATGGTTAAGGTGGCAGGGGAAAAAATGTCAAAATCCCTCGGTAATTTCATCACTATTCGCGAGTTATTGGCAAAATATGACCCCTTAGCCGTGAGATTATTAATTTTAGGCGCCCAATACCGCAAACCGATTGATTTTTCTGATGAGGGATTGCAGGCGGCCACTAATGGCTGGCATACTTTACAAGAGGGTTTATCCTTTGGTTATAAGCATCTTCAGCAAGATAATCCCGCAATTACCGACCAAGAGCTAGAAAATCGCTTTCAAGAGGCGGTAAATCACGATTTTAACTTTGCCGGTGGTTTAGCGGTGTTATTTGAAATCGCTAAGGAATTACGCAAGGAGGGTAATAATTTAACCCATGCGGGTAAGACAGACAGCAATCTCGCCCAATTAGCGGTAAAATGGCATACTTTGGTGAAATTGTCTAGGGTTTTGGGCTTAGAAATGGCCGCTGACCAGGGAGAAACCCCTGTTTCTGAGGGAATTAGTGCAGCGGATATCGAAAATCTGATCCAACAACGGACAGAGGCGAAAAAAGCGAAAAATTACGCCGAAAGCGATCGCATTCGCGCAGAATTAAAAGCCCAAGGCATTAGTTTAATCGACCAACCCGGGGGAGTGACTAAATGGTTAAGAGAGGGAGACTAGAAATTCTTTGACCACTTCCTCCACCCTACGATCGCGTCCATCCACCTGATAGTTTAATTTCTGCATGGCTGTGGAGGTAATTTTGCCGGTGAGTTTGGCTAAAACCTGTCGCAATTGTGGATATTTTTGCAAACTATCCAGGTTAAAAATCGGTACCGCTTCGTAGGGAGGAAAATAGCGTCGATCATCTTCTAGGATGACTAAATCTAGCACGGGAATTAAGCCATCGGTGGAATTTCCCGCCACTAAATCCACTTGTTTTTCGGCTAAAGCGCGGTACATTAACCCTAAATCCATCACTTTCGGGGGTCGGGCAAAATTTAGCCCGTAGGTCTTCGCTAATCCCTTGTAACCGTCTTCCCTTTCCAAAAATTCATAACCAAAACCCGCTTGCCAATTGGGGGTATATTTAGCCGCTTGCGAGAGAGTTTTCAGATTGTATTGACTGGCGGTTTCTCCCCGGATAACAATGGCGAAAGTATTCTCGAATCCTAAACTGGGAAAGACTTCTAGATTAAATTTTTCTGGATAAATCTCTTGCAGCTTTTCAGAGACTAATCGGGCATCGTTAAGGGGTTTTTCTTGCAAAATTCCCGTGAAAGCCGTGCCAGAATACTCCACATAACCGTCGATTTTACCCGCTTTCACCGCTTCATGACAGATCAGAGTACCGCCGAGATTAAATTGACGTTCGACCCTTAAATTCGTCTCTTTTTCGATCTCCTGTGCCAAAATTTCCCCTAAAATCACCTGTTCGGTAAAATTTTTGGAACCGATCACCACGGTGCCGGGGGATGAATGGAAAATCTGAGTCAAGAGGAAAGATAGCAAGGCCAACCCGATTAAACCTAAGCCCCATTGCCATTTAGAGGGCTTTTTCGGACGTTGCGAAGGGGAAAAGGTCTTTTCTAGCCAACCGAGACTCCAATCGGCAACAAGGGCTAAAAAAGCGGCAGGAATTGCTCCCGCCAAAATTAACTGATTGTTGACCGTGGCAATACCGCGAAAAATAAACACTCCCAAACCACCGCCACCGATAGCGGCTGCGATCGTAGCCACACCGATAGCAATCACCGTCGCAATTCTCACTCCTGCCAAAATTGTCGCCCCGGCCAGGGGTAATTCGATATAGCGCAGGATTTGACCGTCGGTCATGCCTAGGGATAACCCGGCTAATTTTAATTCGGGATCAACTTTTTTGATGCCCAGATAGGTATTTAAAACAATTGGCAGTAAAGTATAGAGAGTTAGGGCAACAATAGCGGGAATTTTGCCGATTCCTCCCAAAAAAGGCACGGAAATTAAAAAGCCAAATAGGGCTAAACTGGGGATAGTCTGTAGGGTGTTAACGATCGCTATAATCGGTGGGGCGAGAATAGCTTGACGACTAATTAAAATACCTAGAGGAATCCCGATTAAGCTACCCATAGCCATGGCTATTCCCGTCAAGAAAAGATGCTCTCCAGTGCGAAAAGCGATTTCCCCCGCATAATCTAGCCAAAAACTATCCATAAACTTCTCTTAAAGCTGCTGCTTCATCCTATTGTGTAGAATAAATGGTATCTATTAGTTCCAGTCTTTATTTAAAGATTCTATCACCATCTTGACATTATTTCCTCCCTAAAGACAAATGACTAACAAATTTAATCCTCAAGCTAAAACTGTTGCCGATTGGGCCTATATCGGTATTGATAAACATTTTCATAAAGTTCTTAAACACGAAGTTGGGGTTTTACTCGATCAGGATACGGAAGAATTACATCAAATTCGTGTGGGAATGCGCCGTCTTCGCAGTACCTTAACCGGTTTTGCCCCCGCTTTAACCATGCCGAAATATGCCGATCAAAAACGGGTGGGTAATCTGGGCAGAATTTTAGGAGAATTGCGGGATTTAGATGTGTTAAAAGAGGCTTTTATCGGTCATTATCAGCCAATTTTACCACCGAAAGAACAGGAGTTACTAAAGAAAGTTTTAGAGGTTCTCGAAAGCCGAAGAAAGAAGGCTTTTGCTAAGGTAGAAAAACTCTTAAAGTCCGATAAATTTCTCAATTTTAAGGCAGATTTTGCCCGTTGGTTGGATAATCCTACCTATCAACCGATAGGAAAATTAGATATTGCCACGGTTTTACCAGACTTATTATTACCGCAAGCGAGTCACTTTTTACTCCATGAAGGCTGGTTAATTGGGGTAAATTTAGAGGAAGATCAAAAAGTACGAGAGTTTTCTAGTCAAGAAATTGATGCCTTATTGGAAAAAGAAGGATTATTACTGCACGATCTCCGTAAAGAAGCCAAGCGTTCCCGCTATAATATGGAGTTATTTACTCAGTTTTATGGCGACAAGTATCGAGAATATCTAGAAGATATTAAAAACCTTCAAGGTATTCTCGGAGAAATGCAGGATTGTTGTGTTCTCTCGGATTTTCTTAGCCAAATTTTCCCTAATTGTCTTGCCAAGGAAATGCCCACTTTACTAGAAATTTTCCAAAATATCCGTCACCAAAAATGGCAAGAATGGCAACCACTACAAAAGAAATTCCTTGACGCTGACACCAGAAAAAGTCTGCACCAGACAATTTTACAGCCTATTTTTCGGCCAAATAGTGTAGAATTAGAGACTAATCCAGAATCCTGAGATTAGGAACCGATGAATTTTTTTCAAAAGTTAAACCACGCCATTGGTCAAAACCAGACTCTACTTGTCCTCGGTTTAGATGCTAACCCCGAAATGATGCCCTCCACCCCGGGAGAATTAATCGTTAATTTAGAACAGTGGCTCAAGTTTATTATCGATGAAACTGCCCCTTTTGTCTGTGCCTACAAACCAACTTTAGGCTTTTATCAAGCTTTGGGAGCGGCAGGGTTAGAATTATTACAGCGAATTTTAACGGCAATTCCCCCTCATATCCCGGTCATTTTGGATGCTAAACACGGCGATATTAATACTAGCAGTGTTTTAGCTGAGACTATCTTTAAAACTTGGCAGGTGGACGCGGTTACTCTCAATCCCTACTCCGGACAGGATCACGTTGCTCCTTTTTTAGTTTACCCCGAGCATGGCGCTTTTATCCTTTGTCATACTTCCAATCAAGGTGCGATTAATCTGCAAGAATTCCCCAGTCGCGACAATCCTTTTTATCTGCAAGTTGTCAAAGAAGCTTGCACTTGGGGAACTCCCGAACAGGTGTTTTTAGAAGTGGGAACCACTCAACCAGAGATTTTGAAAAAGATTCGCAATTTTGCCCCCGAAAGATTGATTTTATTACGCAGTATTTGGGAAGAAAAAAGTAAATTCTCCGAGTTAATTACTGTGGGTTTAAATAGCCATGGCGAGGGTTTATTAATTCCTGTACCCCAAGACTTTTTATCTCAACCTGATTTGGGGGCAAAAGTCAAGGATTTACGCGAGGAAGTCAACAAGATTAAACAAAATCAAAGGCAAGAATCGAGCGGAGATGATACTTGGACTGCTAACGTTTGTCTTTTAAAACAACATCCTCATCAGGATTTAATTCTACAATTATTTGATATTGGTTGCTTGATGTTTGGCGATTATGTGCAAGCGTCGGGAGAAACTTTTTCCTATTATATCGATCTGAGAAAAATTATCTCTAATCCTAATATTTTTCAGCAGGTAATTGAAGCCTATGGAGAAATATTAAAAACCTTGACATTTGACCGCATTGCTGGTATTCCCTACGGCTCTTTACCTACAGCTACGGGTTTATCTTTATTATTAAATCATCCGATGATTTTCCCCCGCAAAGAAGTAAAAGCTCACGGCACAAGAAGAGTAATTGAAGGTAATTTTCAAGTGGGGGAAACGGTGGTAGTGGTGGACGATATTTTAATTTCTGGCAAAAGTGCGATCGAGGGGGCAGAAAAAATTAAATCGGCGGGATTATTAGTTAATGATATCGTGGTTTTTATCGATCATGGTGGCCCTGTTAAAGATAAACTTCGTAGCCATGGTTATCAACCTTATTCGGTTTTAACCCTAGCAGAAATTACCGATACTCTCTACGAAGCAGGAAGACTGACAGAAGCAGAATATAGCTGCTTTTTAAATCGATCCCATTGATATTTAGCCATCAGTTATCAGTTATCAGTAGGAAAATAGAATATTAAGTGAGCAGTATTACGGTCTTTATCCTCAAGAGGCAGTTTAACCTAATTCGGTATTCATCCTGACTCCCAAAAACGAAAACTTCCTATCTCAGCCTTAAGATAACTGCCATAAGTAGCAGCCTTATGCTGTCTTTTCACTGTTTACTGATCACTGATTACTGATCACTGATTACCGATCACTGAAAATTGTTAAGAAACTTGACTGCGTAACACCTTTAGGGGATTGAGGAGCTTGCTTTCTTCTTTTTCCTCAAAAATAGTTAAATCTTTCGGTTGACAACGTTTTATATCTAATTTAATCCCCTGCGCTCCTTCTGTTTTCAAATCTTCTTCGTAACCGGCTTGAGCGACTTCAGCCTCGTCTTTAGCGAGAAAAGGACCGAAATAATAAGTACATCTGGGATAGTCGGTTTTAATCTCGACCCAGTAGGCTAATCCGAACCTTTCGAGTAAGCTAATCAAAAATTCTTTCATTTCGTTCCCCATCTAAATCTACTCTGGTGGTTTTGTTACGTTTGTTTACATTTCGCAAACTTCCTTCCTATTTTATTTATACTTTCTCCTTTTGGCTATTGGGAGTGTCGAAAAATACAGATTTTCAGTCGGGGGAATTTTGCCAGCGTTGACGGTAAACCTCGTAAAGAGCCATAGCTGCCGCCACCGAAGCATTGAGACTGGCGGTTTTGCCTGCCAAGGGGATAGATACCAACTCATCGCAGGACTTTTGGGTCAACAGACTCAACCCCTCACCCTCCGAACCTATTACCAATCCTATCGCACCCGTTAAATTGATTGTGTGTAAAGATTTACCAGTTTTTGCCGCCGTGCCGTAGAGCCAAAAACCAGCCGCTTTTAATTCCTCTAAAGCACGATTGAGATTGACCACCCTGGCCACAGGTAAATATTCCAAGGCCCCCGCCGCCACTTTCATCACCGTCGATGTCACCCCGGCGGCGCGACGTTGGGGAATAACCACCCCCTGACAACCCATGGCCTCGGCGGTGCGAATAATTGCCCCCAGGTTATGGGGATCCGTAATACCTTCAGCGATAACAATCACGGGGTGGCGACTTTTGCCCTTAGCTTTCTCGATCAGATCGGCTAATTCGATATACTCATAGGGGGACATCTGGGCCGCAATCCCCTGATGATTGGCCTTACTGGTAATCTGATCGAGACGCAGATCGTCCACCTCATCAATCACCGTGCCGTTGGCTTTGGCCTTTTCCAAGAGGGTATGATAACGGGGATCGTAACGGAGTCGATTAACCACCCAAATCCGATTCAGTTGGCGCTCCTCCTCCATGGCCGTTAAAACCACCCGGCGACCGTAGAGCAGATCATCAGCTTCTTGGTTTTCTGGAGTTACTGCCAGGGATTTAGTCAGAATTGGCCCAGTTTTTGGCCGCGAGGGCCGGCGAGAATTACGATTATCGGACTTATCACGAAATGGTCGATCGCTCATGGTTGCATGGATTAATAAAAGGGGGGTCGGGAATAATACCTGAGGGCTATAATTCTAGTTTTTCTAATAGTTGATGTAATCTTGAGGGGTCTTGCAGATAAAGATAGCCGAACAGGGTTTCTAAACTGCTGGCCTGCTGATAGACTTGGGCTGTCAGACGACGGCGTTTTCCCGTGACCGCATTGCGTCCCCGGCGCAGAATTTCTTTTTCTTGGTCTGTCAGATAGGGCTGCAGTTGTGCTAAATCTAAAGCCTGTTGTTCGGCCCTGACTTTGCCCACCACCTGAGCGTGATAGTCCCCGAGACGCTGGGGCGGCAGTAAATAATAGGTGCGGATGTATAATTCATAAACAGCATCCCCCAGATAGGCCAGAGAAGCGGGCGATAATCGGTCAAGACCCTCTAGGAGTGGTGAACCCTCGCCATTGACCTGTAAGCGAATTTTTTCGAGAGGAGATTCCACGATTTACGCTTTTTCTAGATGTTTTATCGCTTCTTCTAGGGTGGGTTGCAGGGAAAAAAACTTCTCCAATCGCACCAGTTTTACGGTTTGAGTTACCCGGGGATTGGTAACAATTTGTAAACTGCCCCCTTCGGTTTTGGCCTTTTTCACCAATTTTACCAAAGCCCCTAAACCGGAGCTATCGATAAAATCAATCTGAGCCAGGCTAATAATCACATCCTTGGGACCTTCCTCCACATAGCCTTCGATCACCTTACAAAAAGTCGGTTCGGAAAAGGCATCTAAAAGACCCGTCAAACGGAAAATTTGGTACTTATCTCTGACCTCACGCGTGCCTCGCAAGCTGACAGTCAAGTTAATTGCTTCTGGAATAATCGCCTCCTAGCTCGAGAGCCGTAAAAATCAAAACCCTAGTATATCCTAAAAATTTACGACCGATCCTTTTTTGCTTGCCGCATTAAATCAACAAATTGGCCAAACAGATAATCAGCATCGTGGGGGCCGGGACTGGCCTCGGGGTGGTATTGTACCGAGAAAAAGGGCAAAGACTTGTGTTTTAACCCCGCTACGGTGCGATCATTGAGGTTGAGATGGGTAATCTCCACTTCCTGGTTTAAAGAGGCTTCCTGCACCGCAAAACCGTGATTCTGACTGGTAATTTCCACCTGTTGCTGCAGTCCACAGGGTTGATTTAACCCGCGATGACCAAATTTCAGTTTAAAGGTTTCTGCTCCTAGGGATAGCCCTAAAATTTGATGACCCATACAGATGCCAAAAGTGGGTTTTTCCCCTTGTAAAAGTTGCTTGGCTAGGGCAATACCTTCGGTAACAGCCGCTGGATCTCCCGGTCCGTTGGAAAAGAAAATACCATCGGGATTATATTCGGCGATTTTTTCCGGGGGAGTGTCGGCGGGAACCACGATTACCCGACAACCGTAGCTGGCTAAACGCCGGAGAATATTGCGTTTGATGCCAAAATCGATCGCCACCACCGTTAATGCCTCTTGATCACTATCAATTGGCGCAAATTCCCAAGCGGAGGGGGTGGGAGTCGTCCATTCGTACACTTCCTTGGTGGTTACTTCTTTGACGAGATTTAACCCGGCCATACTGGGGGCTGCTTGCACCAGCCGCAGTAAATCATGATAATCGAGTATTTCCGTAGAAATTGCCCCATTCATCGCCCCAAACGAGCGAATTTTGCGGGTCAGGGAGCGGGTATCGATGCCGTAGATGCCAATAACATGATGAGCGGCCAGATAATCCGGTAGGGATTGGCTAGAACGCCAATTACTGGGCCGGTGGCAGATATTTTTGGCGATCGCTCCTTTCACCTGGGGACGAATTGACTCCTCATCCTCGGGGTTAACCCCCGTATTTCCCAATTCCGGATAGGTAAAAGTGACGATTTGACCGGCATAACTGGGATCGGTGAGAACTTCCTGATAACCGGTCATCCCCGTGTTAAAGACAACTTCGCCGACAGTGGTTCCCTTGGCTCCGAAGGAATAACCCTCGTAAACCGTACCATCGGCCAGAACTAATAAGGCTTTTTGACTAGCAGCACTTGATATCATCGTCAATTTTTTAATCTTGAGTAGTGGTGAGAAACAGAAGTCAAGGATAGACTAGAACAGGGACTAGAAAACGAATTGCTTAGTTTTAATTGGCTAGAGCGTTTTATGATTAAGAGTACATCCGCTTAAAGACAACAGCTTCCCCTGACTAGCCATCGGCAAGATCCTATCGCTTAAAAAATAACTATATAAGTAATATGAGTCCAAGAAAACTGACTGATGCCACGAAAAAAGAAATTCTTAAGCTTTATCGGGAAACGGAGTCCACCACTTCCACCTTAGCCGAGCGTTATGGCGTGAGTAGCTCTACGGTCAGTCGTTTTCTCAAAAATTCTTTTTCTAGCGAGGAATACGAGCAGTTAATCCAGAAAAAACGCTTGGCCCGCAATCCTCGTGGCCTCGAGGAGGAGGGAGCAGCAGCGGATTTACCAGAAAAAGCGATCGAGGTGATTAGTTTTCGGGCAGCGCGCATCGAAGCTAAGGATGAGCAGGCTTTTGAGCAACCGATCGCTTCTGTGGAACAATTAACCCTGTTAATGGATACCTCTTACCCGTCAGAAGCAGATAATTCGGAAGATACAGAAATTAATGGCGATAAACCCCTAGAAAACTCTAATTTAACCGAGTTTTTCGTCGAAGCTATCGAGGAAGAGGAGGAAGATGAGCTTGACGAGGATTGGGATGAAGAGGAGGATGAGGAGGATGAAGATGAAGATGAAGATGAGGAGGATGAGGAACTAGCGGGGAGCTATTTAGGCCCGACTATCGTTAAAACAGCCCAATTACAGATATTACCCCTATCGGCGGCGGCTTTTCCCAAAACCTGTTACTTGGTGATTGATCGCGCTGCCGAATTAATCACCCGTCCCCTCAAGGATTTTGCCGAATTGGGTAAGGTTCCCCCTCAGGAAATCCAGCAGCGCACTCTCCCCATCTTTGAAAGTCATCGCATCGCTCGTCGTTTCTCCAAGCGCAAGGAAAAAGTGATTAAAGTTCCCGACGGTCGCCTGATCGAAAAAGCTCACGCTCAACTGGAAGCGAAAGGGATCACCCGTCTGCTCATGGATGGTCGTATCTACGCTTTAGAGTAGGGAATTAGCGGGTTAGCAGGGGTTAGGAGATGGAGGAAGTGGGGTGTGGGGTGTGGGGTGTAGGGTGTGGGGTGTGGGGTGTGGGGTGTCGGAAGAATAAATAGAAATAATCTC
Source organism: Microcystis aeruginosa NIES-2549 (assembly GCF_000981785.2). NCBI lineage: Bacteria > Bacillati > Cyanobacteriota > Cyanophyceae > Chroococcales > Microcystaceae > Microcystis > Microcystis aeruginosa. The sequence goes on from NZ_CP011304.1 coordinate 1,954,599, forward strand.
CTGTCTCCTGTCTCCTGTCTCCTGACTCCTGACTCCTGACTCCTGACTCCTGACTCCTGACTCCTGACTCCTGACTCCTGACTCAAGGCTGACGGCTAAAAAGCTGAATAATCGAGTTTAAACAATAGATAAGTTTTTTAACAAGAGTAGTGTTAGATACTAATTACCCGATGGACTGGGGTAGAATTGGAAAAACCAGTCAAACTGTTTTAGCCAAGCTATTTAACTATGATGAAAATTAACTTGCTGTTCGGGTTATCTTCTCTTAAAAAATCGACAAAAAACTTTACATAAACTCAAAAGAGAGCCTGATAAATTTCTTATCTAAAAGCTGAGTTAGTTATCGGACGAGGTTTTTAGGTGTTTTTGTTGATTACTTCTTAACCACCATCTTATAAGTAGAAGAAGGGAGATGAAAGTTAATCAGTTACTAAGACTCTACGAACAAGGAGAGCGGGATTTTTTAGCCATTGACTTGATGAGTCTAGATCTACAACAAGTGACTCTAATCGCTGTCAATTTTGCTGCGGCCAATTTGCGCGGAACTAATTTGAGCCGCTCTTTTCTGACTAAATCAAATCTGCGGGGAGCGAGTTTGAATTGGGCGAATTTAACCTATGCCAAATTAAGTCAAGCGCAATTAGTGGAAGCGGACTTAACCAAAGCCAATCTCACCGGGGCCTTTATGGTACAGGCTAACCTGCGTAACTCGCGATTAAGTGGTGCGGATCTTTCCCATGCTAATCTCCGGGGGGCGAATTTATGCGGGGCAAATTTATGCGGGGCGAATTTATACTTAGTTAATCTCTTGGAGGCAAACCTAGATAAAGTCAATCTCAATTGGGCTAATTTGCAGGAAGCGCGGTTAAGTGGGGCTAAATGTCGTCAGATTTCCGCAAGGGAAGCCAATTTTAGCGGCTCTTTTGTTAAAGAGGTGGACTTTCAGGGGGCCAATTTAGAAAGGGCTAATTTTAGCGAGGCACGTCTGACGGGTAGTGATTTACGCGGGGCCAATTTAGCGGGTGCTAATCTAGCGGGAGCGCGTTTACAAGAGGTAAATCTACAGGGAGCGGACTTGAGGGGTGCTAACTTGACGGGGACTTGTTTTGAGAGTGTCACTGGTTGGACAGAAATCGTCCAAGAAGATGATATTTTTCCCCTAGACTGGTTTCAGCCTCGTTTTGCCACTTAAAAGTCAATATATCTGCCGAAAGCCCCTCCTTTTTCTATCAATTAACGATTAGCTGGACTGGTTAATCTTTGCTTAGGAATGGGGATTTGGGGAGCATTATTCGGCTCGTCCTCGAAGGGTAAAGCAGGGGGAGGAGGAGGAGTGGTAGCACTGGGAGATGGTGCTGGAGATGGACTGGGATTAGCCACAGCGGGGGGACTTTTCGGGGTGAGGACGGGTGCGGGAGAGCTAAAACCGAGGAGAGCTTTGCCAAAGGGAAAAACATTTCTCCAGCGTTGAATATTGGGATGGCCAAACCAATCTTGACGGGATACCTTCACCGAGAGGATAGGTGCGATCGCACCTGATTTTTCGGCCGTTATTAATAAATCAATTTTATTAAGACCCTGTTGTTGATTAAAACGACTGATGATAGTTTTCTCCGCTAATTGCGATGCTCTAGTCAATAATCCTTCGTAGGATTCTCCTCGTTTAACTGTGATGGGAAGATTAACAGTGGATTGAGCAAAAACCACATCAACGGCAATAATTCCCGTCAGCAGCGTTAAAACAGTAATAGACTTGTACATAGGACAGACGGTTAAACAGGCACTGCCTGTCTAGGGTCGGGAGTTTCCCTCTTAGAGTTCCCCAATCGCCTTCTTAAATTACCATGATCGATCTGTGGCCACAATTGAAAATTTTCCGGTAGCAAAATCGTCCTTGGCTCCTAGCAATAGGCAATAGGGGAATAATTAGGGTTGGCTGAATAAATCTAAAAACTTTGTTGGATAATATCCTTAGGCTTTTTTGAAATCAAAAAGTGCCAGCCATTGGAGTAATCGGGGGGAAAATTCGGGTACTTCTTTCCTGAAAATTGGGTAAAACCCCACACCCACGAAAAACTTTTTCAGCATAACCTAATTATATTTGGCTATATCGATCCGAGGGTTTTAATTATGAATCAAACTAGCGAAACCGTTACCTATTCTCTCGAATCTGTCCTGACAAGGATCGAGAGTAAAATCGACAATCTCCAAAGAGATGTTAATCAAAAATTTGACAGTCTCCAAAGAGATGTGGATCAGAAAATCGACAATCTCCAAAGAGATATGGATCAAAAATTTGACAGTCTCCAAAAAGATGTTAATAAAAAATTTGACAGTCTCCAAAAAGATGTTAATGATTTAAAGGTGGAAGTCACAGAAATCAAAGGAGATATTAAAATTCTTGATCAGAAAGTCGAAACAATGGATAAACGACTGGAAAAAGTCGAAGATAGTTATGCAATCCTAGTTAAAGATATTGCGGACTTGAAAGGGTTTAAATCTCTGATTATCCCCATGCTTGTGGCTTTTTTAAGTGCCGTGGTCACTTTGGGATTGCGCGGCTTTTTTCTTGGCAATAAACCTTAAATATATCAGTGGATATTTTAATCATCAAGTTTATTTTGTACTCTACCAATAAAATCCATGAGTTTTTGTATTAATCCTCATTGTCCTAAACCGAAAAGTATCACGGAGAGTCGTTACTGTCAATCCTGTGGTTCCGACTTGCTTTTAAACGGTAAATATCGAGTCACAAATTTATTGAGTGCCAAAGGTGGATTTGGTAATACCTATGAAGTGATAGATGAACATAAAATGCCCAAAGTATTAAAAGTTCTTACCTACGATTCCAGCAAAGCTATTGATTTATTTCAACAGGAAGCCAATCTTTTAAAACAATTAAATCACCCTGGTATTCCCAAAGGAGAAAACTATTTTATTTATCATCCCCGGGAAAGTCAAACTGCTTTACACTGTTTAGTTATGGAGAAAATTGCTGGTATTGACTTAGAAGAATATCAAAAACAAAGAGGATTTAAACCGATTGATTATCATCTCGCTTTGGATTGGTTAACTCAGTTAGCTAATATTCTCCACGAAGTTCATAAACATAAATTCTATCATCGTGATATCAAACCCTCTAATATTATCTTAAAACCCGATGGTCAATTAGTTTTAATTGATTTTGGAGCAGCGCGACAAGTGACTAAAACCGTCCTAGCAGGAGGCAAAAATACAGGAATTTATACCCCCGGATATGCTCCTCCCGAACAATCTCGCGGTCACTCTGTCCCCCAATCAGACTTTTATGCTTTGGGCAAAACTTTCGTCTTTTTGTTAACTGGTAAAGAACCCAGTGATCCGAAAATTTATAATATTAATACAAATGAATTTAACTGGCGTAAATATGCCTCAAATATCCCTTCTCGATTAGCAGATTTTATCGATAATTTAATGGCAGAAAAACCTATTGATCGTCCAAAAGATACCAAAACTTTGCTAAAAATAATTATCGATATTAAAACTAATCTCCATCAAACTAAAAAAACTAAAAATTCTCCTCCCGAAAAAACTCAAGTTATTCTTATTCGGAATTCTGCATCTATTCCTGATTTACTTTCTTCCAGTTATGCTGGGTTTTGGCTCCGTTTCAAAGCCTCTTTAATTGATTCTTTTATCGTTCTTATTATCGCAGCTTTATTAGGTGGTTATATCTGTTTTCGCTTACAACAATGGTCAACTTTTCAAGATTTAAATCTTAATTTTGATATTCCCAAAGAAATCTGGGTTTACTATGCAGCAGGATTAAGTGCAGCTGGAACAACAATTTTTGGTTTTGCTTTATTTATAGCGGCAATTATCTATAATATTCAAGCCAAAATTAACTTTACTCACGAACATATTGCCATTCTGACTGCTCTTGGTTTAGGAATAGTGATTAAATGGTTATATTATGTTTTCTTAGAATATCTTTTTAAAGCCACTATCGGTAAAATGTTTTTTGATTTATCCGTCACCGATAGCCAAGGCCGACGCATATCTTTTGCGAGAGCCAATCGCCGCTACTTACTAAAATTTCTCTCCACTGCTCCCTTATATTTAGGCTTTTTACTGGCAGCATGGACAAAGAAAAAGCGCACCATTCATGACATGATTGCAGGTACACAAATCCGCAAGAAAAAGTAACCATATATTAGAAAAGTAGGGAGAGGGGAGCGGGACGATAGGATAAAATTAACTACAATAGGGACAAGATATTCCTGCTTGGTAATTGGGGTATTGTTTATCTTTTTCATCGATGGGATGACCGCAAGCGGGACACATTTCATAATGTCCCACCTCTAAATTAGCTGTTAGGGCCACTCTTTGATCGAAAACAAAACATTCTCCTTGCCAAAGACTCTGATCGGGACTAACTTCTTCTAGGTATTTCAAAATACCTCCCTCTAGCTGATAAACTTGAGAAAAGCCTTGATTTAATAAAAAAGCTGCCGCCTTTTCACAGCGAATTCCCCCCGTACAAAAAAGAGCTATTTTTTTATCGTTAATACTATCAAAATTGTCGTGAATATACTCAGGAAATTGGCGAAAATGCTGGATTTCTGGGTTAAGCGCTCCCGCAAAAGTACCGATCGCCACTTCATAATTATTACGAGTATCGATCACTACCACGTCCGGCTCTTTCAGCAATTGGTTCCACTGTTCAGCTTTGAGATGAATTCCTGTTTTTTCGAGAGGATTAGCCTTGGCTTGACCGAAAGTCACAATTTCCCTTTTTAAGCGAATTTTTAAGCGTTGAAAGGGCAAATAATCGCAAACAGACTCTTTCACCTCTAGATTAGCCAAACGAGTATCGGTTTTTAACCAACTAATCACCTCAGCGATCGCTTGACGGTTCCCGGCGATCGTTGCGTTAATCCCCTCGGCTGCCAGAAGAATAGTTCCTTTAATTCCTCTTTCTTGGCAGTATTTTTGTATTTCTGGCTGTTTTTGACGATAATCTGACAAAGCCACAAACTGGTAAAAAGTGGCGACTAGATAAGACATGGCAGGCAAGGGAAAAATTAACTTGTAATATTTTTCACTATAGGTTATAATAACAAAAGTGTCCTAAAAACCAGATCGGGGGTTTAGCTCAGTTGGTAGAGCGCCTGCTTTGCAAGCAGGATGTCAGCGGTTCGAGTCCGCTAACCTCCATAGCATCTCTAGCCTTAGTGTTGGCCAATTCTCAGAACTACCATCCTGCTTGCAAAGCACCATCTCTCCGATTTTTCTCCCGTTTACTTCACTATCATAGGATGGTCAACCTGAAAAAAGTTAGAAATGGGTGTTACTCCTAATGTCTCCTACCCCCAGCGGTTGTTAGTTTCCACTACCCCACCACTGTGAGTTCTAATGTTATAGAGACATCATAAGTGCAAGTTATAATTAATATAACCAAGAGTTATCTAAAGGTAGTAGTGAAATGATTACCTAAAATGTCGGATGAATACCCCCGCTACATTTTTCGACAAGATACTTAGCAAAATTAGCGGGGGATGAAATCCGACCAGAATATCAACGTCTCGACTCTTCGGCGTAGTTCAGAGGCCACTTCGCTCGACGTTGAGTATAAACTAACAGGCTACAAACTATCTGATGAGCGACGTAAAATCAGATTTACTGACGGTTTTAACGCAGGAGAATTTGATTTATGGTGTAGTCAAAAGACATTAGTTTATTATTCAGAGCAACAGATTAAACGGGTAAGAATTGTTAGACGTGCTGACGGCTATTATCTAAAACTCCTGAGTCGAAAATAAACTTAATTAAGTTTTCGATTGAACGAGAATGAATTAGTTGATGCTTGCTCAACATCTAACCAAGACTCGATTACAGAATTAACCACAGCAGCTACGCAGGAAATCGCTACACTATTACCCGTTAATTTTCGCATAGTTTGATAACTGCCGACAATTTGATAATCATCAGGAAAACCTTGTAAACGTAGCATTTCTCTTTCTGTTAAGCGTCTTTTCCCATCCACTAACAAATAATTATAGGATGCTCCTGCTCGCAAGGCACAGGAATAGGGATAAGCACTGACATTACCTCCTTTATTTTCGTGCCAGATAGTCGGTTCACTATAAGGTTTTTTTCCCTCTCTTTTCAGCAGGCGACTTTTTTGAATTTTTTCGGAAGCATAATAAAAATCCGAAACATTTTCCTCTAAGATTTCTGTTAAACTTGTTCTAGATAAAGCTGGTTTTGGCCAGATAAAATCTCTCGCTTCTCGGAAACCAACGATAAAAATCCGTTCCCGTTTTTGCGGTAAACCAAAATTAAGAGCATTTAAAACCCGATAATCGGTATAGTAATCTAAATCTTGCAGAGTATCGAGAATAACTTCTAAGGTTTTTCCCTGTTGATGTCCCTGCAATTGCTTGACATTTTCCAGAATAAATGCTGCGGGTTGTTTGGCTTTTAAAATGCGAGCAATCTCAAAAAATAGCGTGCCTCTGGTATCGTCAAATCCCTTTAAATCACCACAAATACTAAAGGGTTGACAGGGAAATCCCGCCATTAAAATATCGTGATTGGGAATATCTAGGGCAGCAATTTCGGTAATATCTCCCCGGGGGTGGTCGTTAAAATTAGCCTGATAAATTGACCGAGCATCTTTATCTATATCACAGGAAAAAACACAATCAGATTCTAAGTTTTTTTGGCGACAAACTTGTTCAATTGCCAATCGAAACCCTCCCAAACCACAAAAGAGGTCAATAAAACGGATTTTTTTACTATCTTTCAGGAGATTCATCGATAGTTGAGATTGTGGTGATAGGGATATTCTCTTTGATTTTAACTTATTCAACTTTCACCAAAGAGCGGACGGTAAATATTTCATTGGCTTGTAGGGGTTTAATCGCCGAAATTGGCACAGTAACTACTGAAATTGACTCACCGAGAGCGTTAAAAACCTCTAAAATTGCTCCCATTTCGCCATTGCTAGGATGGGGGATTAAATCCACTAAGAATAACAGAATTATATAATTTGCAATTCATCCTGTTTAAGATTTTGAATCGATTCAATCTTGGAAACTTCTACAGCGATAACTGTATAGGCTTTTCCCTGATTATTTAACACTTCTAAAACATAGCCATCCTCGTGGCCTTCGGGTCTAGGACAATAATCCACGATAATCGCGTGAGTGCCACGAGACAAATTAGATTCTGGCAAATCTTCAGTTAATTGAACTTCGGAAAACATATCAAATTTCATAGTCTAACTCTTTTAATCTGGTAATAAAGTCACAAATCTTGTTTCTTTCGTAAGTGAGTCGATAATCCAATAGGTAGAGACTCGTAAGTTTATCCCGTTCACCCCTTGTAAAAGTCCTTTAATTTCATAAATATCACCGAACTTTGTTGGTTTATTTAAGGTGGCCTCGTTGAGAAGAATACGTCTTAAATCTTGTTCCAATACCTGCCAGTTGTCTAAATTATATCCCGCTTGTGCCAGAAAGCCTGATTTATCATCTTTGGGTTGTAAAACTAGCAAATACTGGGTTAATTTAGCTGGTGGGATTGTCGCATTGGGATTTAAATAAGGCATTTATATTGTAATTTAGCCAATTTCTTTATAGACTTCTATAAAATAGATTTTACAGTATATACGGGCAGTATTGCCAGGCTTTTTCTTTGTCTAGGATTTGATCATTTTCAACTTCTTCGATGAGTTTTCCTAGTCCGTAATCCTCTAGGATTTCTTCGATTTTTTCAAATTCAGCAATGGGAATCTGAACAGCAATCGGCTTTTGATCTTTGTCTAATACATAGCTTTTGTTAATTTCTAGCATTTGTTTCTCTCAATAGTATCATTTTCGCTATTTTTTGTCATGTTTTGGGCGGTATTTAACCGAACTAATTTTCTACCACTTTTCCCTTGTCTCTCCCTCCAATCGGCGCAAATCGCTTTTATATCGTAGTTGAAAGACTTGGCGTGTTCTTCTCTAATCTTATGAATTTCTTCGAGTATTTCATCTTCCCACATAGCTCATTCTCCCATTAACTCGTAAGGTGTACAGATTAGCGGTAATTTGTAGCCGAAATCCGCGCATATATTGAGAAGTTTTTTCTGAATTTGAGCATTAGTAATATGTTTACAGTTCCATGTTAACAGATAAAAGTTGCGGACAGGATAAAGATAGCGGTATCTTTCTGTTAGGTGTTATATTCTACAAGTCCTCGCGGGGAAAAATACGCAAAATGTCACGAGCAAAACGAGAACTAATCCCAGGCTATTCCTATCATATAACCATTCGCTGTAATAACCGAGAATTTCGCCTGACCCGTCTAGAATGCCGACAGGTATTACTCTACGCTATCAAAAAAGCGATCGAAAAGTACGGATTCAAACTCTACGCGCTCTGTGTGATGAGTAACCATATTCACTATCTCATCGAACCGAAAGACGCGGAAGACTTACCCAAAATTATGCACTGGTTGAACTGGTACACCGCCATGTGTTTTAACCGAATGCTGAATCGAACTGGTCACTTCTGGGAAAAACGCTATCACAGTAGCGGTTTTCCCACCACGGATACTAAGCGAGCGCTGAATACCCTACGCTATATTCACGCCAATCCGAAGGCTGCGGGAGTCCAAGTCGGATTCTTCTACGATTTTAGCGATTACGGGGTCTATGACCGACTCGGAGACGATGGCTTAACCACTTGGCATCCTGCGTTTTTGAGTCTGGGAGAAACCCTAGAGGAATGGGCGGCCAAATATCGCGGATTCTGCAAGAAATACCGGCCGCGACCGAAACCGGAAACCCGCAACCACTGGGGAAGTAAGCTACTCGCGGGGATAAAGCCGAAGAAAAGGTCTAAAAAATCCTCTCCGGGCCAATTGTCTCTCTGGTGGGAGGAGTGGGAGGAAGTCACCCCAGAAATTCTCGCGGTGGCGGATCAGTTCGTTTTTGCCAACGCCTACAACCCCCGCGTCGCCGGAGACATACTACAATCATGTCGCGGATCGGACCCGGGGCCTGGGTGAGGTACATCGAAAACCCAGAAGAAATACAAAAACCCCCGACCCAAAAACCCATACCAAAACCCAAACAAAACACCCGAACCCCGACGTACACCCAAAAAACCAAAAACAGAACCCCGACGTACACCCAAAAAACCAGAGGGTCCAGGGAGGTGTCCTAGGGGTGCTTTTAGGTCAAAAGTAACATCCCTGTAGTATATCCAGCTATTATTCACTCGCCAGCCTACCCTATCTCCGAAAGCGTTCCAAACTCTTTCATTATACTCCCCCGTCCCACCGAGTTCGCAGTAGATTTTCGCCTGCACGGAAAAACCAAAGCGACCGCCACTATATTTAACCCATAATTGGTCAATGGTTCGCAAATCCTCGTAGGGGAAATTATCCATATCCTCTACCTGTAGCCATCCTTCTTTTGTGCGATTTACCTGTAGCATCACGACTCTTGTTTCCTCGTCCGCTTCCCTCCATTGCTGCCGTTTTAATAAATCTTCTAAGTTCCGATAATCGATTCCTTTGGCGCTTTTAAGTTCGATTTCTGGCGGTGGTGCGGGTTTCGGGGTTTCTGTTATCGTTTTCGCCGACTCACCATTTATCGGTTCCGTTTTAGGGGACGGTGGGACGGGTTGTTGTGCTAGTTTCAGGGTAATCCGGTCATAAACTTTTAAAACCTTCGGATTCGTGGGGTCTAAGGCTAATACTCGCCTCATTAACTGTTTTGCTTCTTCTAGTCTCCCGTCACCTTCTAAATCTAACGCTTCCTCTCGCAGTAACGCGATATCGGTGATAGTTGCTTGTTTCGGTAACAGAATCAGATGATTCTTGTAGTTTGGTTCGACGGTGGAGTGGGGAGTCTGCGGGGGTTTGTTGTATTGTCGGTTGATTTCCGGAACTCGATGGAATAGATGATTACAAAGTCTCTCCACCGTCGCGCAATTCCTTTCCCCCTCAATTCGCAAAGCCTCCAGAAGCGCGTAGGTAAACGAACTCATTCCCAAAGCGGGAATTTGATAGGATTCTTCCCCCGGACTACAGGAAGCGATGGTAATCACTCCCTGTTGGGGTTTTCCTCCCGCGGATTTATTGCCGAATCGCGTCTCGTTCCGGCAAGAGTCCAACAACAGAATGATATTATCCGCGCCGCATTTGCGTAAGCGTTGGGTGAGATAGGTGAGAGAAATGGTGGTATCTGGGAGCAATTGGGAGTGTCCATCGTGGGGAACGAGGTAATCCTGTTCCTGATGTCGTAATCCGTGGCCGCTGAAGAAAAACCAGAAGTTATCCCCCGTCTCCAACTGCGGGGACTCGAAAAATTCATGGAGGAAGATTTTTAAATTTGTGGCGGTGGGTTTCGTTTCTAGAAAAGTACCGCTAGGCGTTTTAATGGAGTCAGAATCATCGGTAAAGAGGAAAACTTCGTCAAACTTGGCTTCTTCTTTACAATAGCGAAACATAGCCTTCGCGTCTTCGATGGCGCAATCTAGCTTGTTAAAGTGTCCCTGTTTATAGGCTGTAATGCCGATGATAAATGCCCAGTTCGCCATTAGTCCGCAGTCGGTGTGTTTTTCTCGTCTCGCTTGAATTTTAGGGTTAATCCGCCTTTGGTGCCGGTCTTAATCCCCGTCCCTAACAATTTTACTTCACCCTCCCCGGTAATCTCTACGCAAAGCTCTACTTCATCGAGTTTAAAACCGGTTTGTTGGTTGACCTGTTTCTGTGCTTGATTGAAGACTTTGCCGATAAGCTGGAGAAAATGGGAAAGTTCTGTCTCTAGCTTCTCTATGCTCACTTTTACGCCACGAGTCGCAGCTTCGGTGATAGTTTTCCTCGTGTCCCAGGGATTGCGATAGGTGTCGTTTCCTTTCGCATCTTCATCGACGGTGACGGGGGTATCTTCTGCGGTGATAATCCAAATGGTTTCTTCTGGCATAGCGCTCTCGTTTTTCGGCAATGGTTCTCCTTTATTATTCTAGTTACCCATTGCTAACTCACCTATAGAGATAGGGGTTAATAGTCCCAAAAAAGGGGGTTTAAATACCCCCAAAGCTCATAAGTTTTATGTTTTAGAGTATTGGTTTTAAACCGTTTCTACCAAGGGACGGGTTAACTTATCCAACTGTTGGGTTAACAGACTCAGGAATAAACCCACATCGGTGACGATACCCACGGATTCTACGGAACCTCGATCGCTTAATTTTGTCACCACGGCCGGGTTAATATCAACACAGACCATTTTCACCCCCGCCGGTGTCATATTGCCCACACCGATGGAATGGAGCATACTAGAGAGCATGAGAATCATGTCTGCACCTTGAATTAAGCGGGAATATTCTTCCTGTGCTTTAATTAAATCCATCTCCGTATCCGGAAGCGGACCATCATCGCGAATTGAACCGGCCAAACTGAAGGGGACATTATTCTTGACGCATTCATACATTACGCCTTTTGTCAATACCCCGGCCGATACAGCTTTGGCGATGCTGCCGTGGCGACGGATGAGGTTGATAATCTTGAGGTGGTGACGATGGCCACCGCGCACGGGGATGCCTTTCTGCATATCCACCCCTAAAGAAGTACCCATGATCGCCTGTTCCATGTCGTGAACTGCGATCGCATTTCCCCCCAGTAAAGCGTGAACGTAACCATCGCGGATTAAACGGGAGAGATGTTGCGCTCCTCCAGTGTGAATGACCACGGGACCTGCCGTTACTACCACTTTACCGCCCTGGTCGCGAATTTGGCGCATTTCCCAGGCAATCTGCTCGACGGTTAACTCGACTCGGCGCTCGCTGGAAACCCCCGCACCCATAAAGGTAAATTCCTGGGTGCTGTTGCGTTGTTCCCTGGATTCCGCCTGTCGGATAGTACGGATGCCCTCAACTCCCACCATAACGCGATCGCCAGCTTTTAAATCCCGCAGCAGAGTACATTTCGCGGTTTTGCCTTCTGGACTTTCAGTGACGACGATGGCTGCATCCATGCGTTGATTTTCCACCCGCACCCATTCACAGTTAACCCGCACTTCCGTGGGATAGATGGTGCTGACATAAAAATCATCGGGAGCGACCCCATCTTGAGCGACAATGGCGGTATTGACATCACAGATTTCTTGGGGACGAGCGGCCGCACCGAGGTCGATCAATTGTACCATGATCTCCTCCATTACCTCGTGAGAGGGTGCAGAAACGCGCACTTCGGCCGAGGAGGTACTTTGGCGCTCAATCCCTAAAGTGAAGTTTAAAACCTTGAAGCTGCCCCCATTTCCCACCACAACATCGAGAGCTTTATTCATAATTCCCGCGTCGAGCAGATGACCTTCTAACTGGAGAATGCGACTTTCAATGGTGACATTTGCGTGATGGTCTGGAATTAGGGGTTCGGTGGTACGCAGGGTTAAACATTTAGCGGCTCCTCCTGCTTTTAAGAACTCCGTCAGGGGAGTTTGTACCACTTCAAATCCTTTTGCGGCTAAGTTATGTTGTAAATCGTCACTAATTTTATTCATGACGATTACTTGACCGATATTCACTGCATTACAAGCAAAGTTAACCGCATCGGCTTCTTCAACGATAATGCGTTTTTCTTCGGGAATTTTTAACTCAATTAATCGATTAGAATAGGCATCAAAAGCATCAGGATAGTAGAGGAGATAACCGCCACTAAGGGGACAAAAACAGGTATCAAGGTGATAGAAACGTTCATCGATTAAACGTAGGGATAAAACCTCGATATCGAGCCATTTAGCGATTAAAGGGTGGGAATCTAACTCGGTTCTGAAGCCATATCCTGCCCATAACCAACGTCCTTCCCGATCTAATAATGCGTCTCCTGCACCTTCAAAGGGTAAATCTTTTGGCAGTTCGTGAACTGTAAAACCGTTATCTTCAAACCACTGTTTAAAATAGGGTTCTTCTCCCTGTCTTTCTTTGTGTAAAAAGCGACTGAGAACGACAGTTTTTTCCAGAACTAAACCTGCATTAGCGGTAAAAACCATGTCGGGCCAGCCTTTTTCTGGTGGGACTAAATCCACAATCGCCCGATCTTTGAGAACATGATAAAGCTGCTGCCATTGTTGCCTAGCTTTTTCCTGGGAAGATTTGTGAATGTTGCCCTCCATCCAAGGATTAATCACATAATCCACATCGTAATGATCGGGAGAACACATCAAAAAGCGAATGGTTTCAGTCATATTTTTTGACAATGAATATTCAGTATAAGTAGTCTGGAGATAAGTTTAGACCAATCTTCCATTATACTCCACTTTGCCCCGAAATGTCACTAGGTCTAAGATTAGGACAATTACCGCTCTACAAGCTAAAAACAGCCCAGTTTTAGCCGATAACTGACGGCTAGAAGCTTAAATCATTGTAAATCCTGATGTTTAAATAACCCCATAAATTTCGATTTGCGTCCGTGTTCCTTAATTAAATTTTCCCGATAAGTTTGCCATTCTTCCCGTCTTCCTGACATATAAAAGGCATTACGAGCTTTTTTTAGCCATTTAATCGCTTCTTCGTAGCGATCAGCCTTTTTTTCGTCGAGTATCTTTTCCGCAGGAGGACACGCGCGATCGATCACCCAGTTAGGATCGACGGTAGCAGCCGCATCCATTATCCGCCAAATTAGGTGAGACTGCACATAGGAATTATCAGAAACGACTTTAATTGCATCTCTAACTAAATTTTCGTGGAGAAATATATCGATTTTAGCCTCTGTGGAACGTCCACCGCTAAACTCGCGCAAGTAATCTAACAAGTCTAATTTTAAATCGGGCCAATCTTCCCCCGCTAAAGACTCAATTTTTTGGTAATGGGAAAAGGAAGGTTGGTCTTGAAATGCCTTAATTCTAGCAGCCAAAGCTGTATCTATATCCCCTAAAGACTGCGCTAGTTCACTTGTCCAGAGAGCTAATTGATAATAATAATTCCCAGGGAAATTTAGACCACCCCTGGCAATTATTAGGGCGGATTCTGGTGCGGATTCATCGCGTAAAGCTTTGGCAAAAAAGAAAGCTTCATCGTTTTTAGTTATCATATTTTTTGCCGCTGCCATCGCTTCGTCAATGCGATCAAGATAGACTAACTTAGTTAGGTATTCTACCACTTGTCCTGAAGCTAAAGCTAGATTCAAATATTCCTGATCTTTTTCCTGCTGCTCGAAAATTTCTAAGCGAATAGAAGTTAATTTTTGGGCATAATGGGGGATATTCCCTGACCACATTTCTGAAAAATTAGCCGATTCTCCTCGTAAAATCTTCTCTAAAACAGGATCGTCCCACCCCTGTTGTAAGGCTGCTAAACTCATCTCAAAATCGGCACTCCATTCATCTTGCCATTGCTCGATCTTTTCCATTAAATCTTGCTTTTTTTGGGGATTAAATTCTTTACTTAAAATTGCCTCAGTTAGAACTCGATCGATTCTAGCACTTAAATCATCATTGACAGCACCGTAATTTTCTAAATCATCCCATTCCTCGATACAGGCGCTAATAATTGCTTCTAAAATAGCGATCGCATTATCTGGTTCTCCCTTTTGATAATAATCTTGGGCCTCATCCACCAGGGCATAAATTTCATCAGAAATTGGATCTTCTTCGCAGTAATCTTCTTCGATCGCTCGTAGGGATTGCCGCAGTTCATTAAGGACAGTATTACGATAAGCTTTGACATTAATAGTTATCTTTCCTACCGCTTTATTAACTGGGATAGCTGGAAATAAAAACTTATCAATTGTCTCGATAATTTCTGGGTGTTTAGCCACTAAATGATTAAGCAATTTTCTTAATTTACTTTCATCAATCGGTGTCAATAACTCCTCTAGGGAGGCTTTTTTAATAATTAATTCTGGTTGGCGAGAACAGGTTAATAAAACCGCCACAATATGCTTACACCAACCCTCGTAATCGTAGGGACAGGAACAGGAGACATTCTCAAGATTTTCTTGGTTAAAATCGATAGCAACTCGATAGGGTTTAACCTCACTACCACTCACTAAAGCTTGCAGATTTTGCCCCCGTTGCCAAAGAGAAATAACTGCACCGCTATCGTAATAATATTGACCGCGCTGATAGGAAGCATTGGTGCTATTTTGCCGGATAATTTTTTCACTGATAGGAGGAATAGTCATAGTCAGCAAAGGAGAGGATTGGGTGATAAAATCTTGTCTGTGGCCAGAAAACTACCGGCAGCGAGGCGGACCACTGCATCAGCAACCGAGTCCACTTATCTTCAGTTTAGCCTAAATGTGCTATAGTAAAAACACTATGGAAATTAAAAACATTCCTCTGTCCCAAATTCGTCGTCCTTTACCGCGACAAACCGATCCCGAAAAAGTTAATCAGTTGATGCAATCGATCGCTGAGGAGGGATTACGCGAACCGATCGATGTTTTGGAGGTGGATGGTAACTACTACGGTTTTTCCGGTTGCCATCGCTTTGCAGCACATCAGCGTCTCGGTAAAGCAACAATTCTCTGTCGAGTTCGTCGCGCTCCTAAATCCGTTTTAGCTAAACACATCGCTTAAGCTGAGAAGTCCCATGAATGAGTCCTTATATAAATATCATCGGCAAAAATTAGAGCAGTTAATGGCAGAAATTGGCTGTAAAAACCTAGAAGAATTGAGTCGGTTATCGGGTCTATCTTCTTGGCAATTGCAGAGAGTTCGCCATGGTTTAATCGCCAAATTATCCTCTGAATCTTTGGTGAAATTAGCTAATGCGCTGCAGCTGCCAGTTAGCGATCTCCTCGCTCATTTTCAAATCCCGACGATGGGGACAGAGGATCGTTCAGGGGAATTAAAAATTCTCGAACAAGAGTATCAAAATTTACAGCAACAATTAGACCAGCAAAAAGAAGAATTAGCCGCAGAATTTCAACGTCAAAGCATCGAAGCGCTCGAATCTTGGTTAGTTCAATGGCCCACGGCCGAGGCCGTTGCCCGCAAAAATCCCGACCTAGCAGCCGTCAAAATCCTCTCCCTAGTTAAACCGATTATGCAGTTACTGGAGCGCTGGGGAGTGCAACCAATTCACAGTGTCGGTGATCATGTCGGTTATGATCCGCAAATCCATCAATTGATCGATGGTCAAGCGGAAATAGGTACACAAGTTCTAGTGCGTTATCGGGGCTATCGTCATGGGGAAAAACTACTTTATCGTGCTAGAGTGAGTTTAATTAAAGTAGAAATGCCGGAAATTCAACCAGTAGAAACAGAAAATGTCACCGCTTAAAGTGATAATTCTTCCAGAGCCTTGGTGCTGTGAAAAATTCCCCCGTAGTCTGCTTTTATCTTATCGGTAAAGATTGCAATCCAAAACAAAGACCTTGACACACTCGCGTTAGGAAATTTAAGTCTAAAGTAGCGATTGTATCCCGAGAACTATGATAATAGGGATTACGCATATTAGCAGTATCTGTCACCATAATTGCCGAATAACCGCGACTCCAAAAGGGAGAATGATCGCTGCGTCGAGTATCGGGGACGATATAACCTCCAAAAATTACCGGCAACCACTCGCAGGGAGTCTGATTTTCTCTCATGACTCGACTGAGAAAATTTAAATCCTTGCGGGTTTTGAGATTGCCAATCAAAGCGATAAAATCCCCGGTGTTGGGGTAAAAATATTCTAGAAAAGCCGGATATTTTTGAGAATGGGGATTTTTATCACAGTAACCGAGCATTTCTAAGGATAACATTAACCTTAAATCCTGCTTAGTTTGTTTTAATTTTTCTGCGTAGGCAATGCTCCCCAGTAATCCGTATTCTTCTAGATCGAAGGCAATTAAACGAATTGGATAATTAGCCTGATTCTCCCCAAAAAACCTCGCTAATTCTAATAATACCGCTAATCCCGTGGCGTTATCGTCGGCCCCCGGCGACCCCGGCACCGTGTCATAATGAGCGCCAATTAAAATCGGAGGTTTTTGACTATTATTAGGCAAATCCAAGATTAAATTTTCGTAATTTTTTCCCTGAAAATGGAAAAAATGTGATTCAACCTTTCCCCAATTGCCTAACTCTTGCCGCAGGTATTCTCGCACATAAAAATGTCCTTGACTAGAGAAAAAAGGGTTTCTTTCTCGGACAATTTGTTCTAGGTGTTGGCTTAAGCGATCGCTAAGAAGATCAAACATTGATGGTAGCAGATAATTTAATTAAAAGAGCCAATAGATAGAGAAACTGAGGTAAAAATCGGGGAGAATAATAATTGTTAATTATCAGGTATTCTGTGGGGCTAAAATCATGACCAATCTCCAGTGGACTAGCTATGATTGTATCGTTGTCGGGGCGGGATTAGCAGGATTAATCGCCGCGCGTAATCTCCAGAGGCGAGGTCATCAAGTTCTGGTGATCGAAGCGCGAAATCGTTACGGTGGCAGAATGTCTGGACAATATCTCCCCTCCGGACAGTGGATCGATCGAGGTGGTCAGTGGGTGGGCCCAACCCAAGAGCGTTTTTTAGCCCTCCTCGACGAGTATAAAATACGTCGTTTTCCCTCTCCCAATCAGGGAAAAACCGTCCTAGTGTTCAACAACAAACGCTATGAATTCAATGGTTTTTTTCAAGGTTTCCACGAGGGAGAAGTACCCGATATCGGCGCGGCAGAATGGCAAGATGCGATGTCAGCATGGGCGCGTTTTCAAGAACTAGCCAAAACCCTACCTTCAGGTTATCCCCAAAGCAACGATCACACCAAAAAACTAGACAGTAAAACTTTTGCCCAGTGGATTGAAGAAAACACCAGCACAGATTTTGGTCAATGGTATTTTGCTTATATGGCCCGTGCCGTCGGGTTTCTCGGACCGGCCGAACCCCAACAAGTCTCACTGCTGCACGTTCTTTGGGGACAAAATTGCGCCCCTCAGGCCGAACATCCAGAAGCCGAACTGATCCATGGCGGAGCGGGACAAATTCCCGACAAGATCGCGGCGGAGTTAGGAGAGCGAATTCGACTGGGGGAACCGGTTTTTCGCCTTAATTATGACTCGGCCGGCGTGACCGTAAAAACCAGCCAGAACACTTTTACCGCCAAATTTGCCATCATTGCCATGCCGCCCCATCTTGCCGGCCGCATTATTTATCATCCCCCGCTGCCACCCCAGCGAGAACAACTAACCCAACGAGTACCGATGGGATGCTGCGCTAAAGTCCTGATTTCCTACGAGCGACCTTTCTGGCGAAAACAGGGACTAGCGGGAGTTGCTCAGGGGAATTGTCAATGGTTGGAACTCTGTGCTGATAGTTCCGATCCCGAAACCGGCGTCGGGGTAATCGCCACCTTCCTAGTTGGCGATCGCTATAACCGTTGGCGCTCCATGAGTAGTCCGGCGCGTCGTGCCGCCGTCCTCTCGGATTTAGCTATTTATTTCGGTCAAGAGGCACTTTTCCCGATCAGTTACGATGAGGTGGATTGGCCCGGGGATCCCTGGACTGGTGGCGCATATTCCGCTTTTATGCCCCCCGGAGTCTGGACAAGTTTCGGCGAGGCTCTTTTTACTCCCGTCGGACCGATTCACTGGGCCGGCACAGAAATGGCCGATCGCTGGCCGGGATTTTTTGAGGGAGCGATCCGCACCGGTGAGGCGGCGGCCGATCGAATCGCCTTCCTTTTGCGGTAAAAATGAGCATTTACAGGGCTACGCCACCTTTTAGGTCAAAAAAGTCATCATAGTCAAGTTTCGGGGCTAATAGGGCAGAAAACTCTTAAATCATCACTATTTCGCCCTGGTAATGTTCGACGAAATACTGCACACGGTGACGATATTCTTTAATTGTCCGATCGACCCATTCCCGCTGCTCACTGTTAGCGTAGATATGCACTAAAGGTTCTCCGGCATCGGGTAAAATCAATACCCAGTCATCATTAAGGGGATTAATCACCTTGACTCCATCGATTAACTCTAGATTATCGGTAGCGTGAGTCTCCACCAGATAGCGCATCAAGGATCCCTTTACTTTCCAAGGACAACGCACCGCCGTATTCTTATTGTAAATGCGCGGTAACTCGGCCCGCACCTGAGCTAGAGAACGTTCCTGAATGGTTAACATCTCCAAAAGTTTCGCCACGCTGAACATGGCATCGAAACCGGGATGTAATTGCGGAAAAATAAACCCAGTTTGCCCAGAGCCTCCCAAAACCACGTTAGGATTGGTTTGACATCCTTCCATTAAAGCGCTAGGACTGGCTTTTGTCCGCACCACCCGGCCATCGTGACGACGCGCGATCTGTTCCACGGCACTAGAAGCATGAACCGGCACTACCACTGTACCGCGAGGATGGGCGGTCAGAATTGTATTCACCATTAGAGCAGTTAATTGTTCCCCGCGAATCGATAAACCACTCTCATCGACGAGGACTAATTGTTCCCCGTTGGCCGAAACTTGTACCCCTAAGTTCGCTTTCAGGGCCTCCACCACATGGCCCAATTGATGGATCAGTAACTCTCTTTCCTGCATGGAAAGGGCATTCTGACGTAAACTGGCATTGAGAACCACGGCATCACAGCCAAATTTAGCCAGTAATTCTGGTAAAATCGCGCCAGAGACTCCGTAGGCGTAATCAATGACGATTTTGGAGCTACTATTGCGAATAGCCTCCACATTTAGCTGAGTTTCAAAGGTTTTGCGGTAATTATCGAGAATATCAGCCGGATAGGACATACTGCCGATTTCCTGCATTCCCACCCGTCGCAGATCTTCTTTAAAATAGGCCCCTTCGATTTTCTTTTCCTTGGCTTTGGAAACATTAATCCCTTTTTCGTCTAAAAACTCGATTAAGAGAAAATCTGGGCGATCGGGATGGATACGGACGTGAATGCCACCGACTACGTTTAATTTAGCCACCAAAGTCCGCGAAATCGGTAAAGCATTCGCTTGTAGGTTTTGGATATTAACTCCCACGGACATTAAACCGGCAATCAGCGATCGACTGACCATGCGCGAGACACTACGTTGATCCCGGGAGACGATTACCGTTGACCCCGGTTTCAGGATGGAACCGTAGGCTGCCCCCAGTTTAACGGCGAATTCGGGCGTGATATCGATGTTAGCGAGTCCCGATACTCCTCGTTGACCAAAGAGGTTTTTATGGGCAGTATTTCCCCAAATCAGGTTAATATTGAGGATGGCTCCCGATTCGATCTGTTTACTCGGCCAGACTCTGACCCCGGAATTGATCTGCGCTTCTTCCCCCACGATCGATAATTGTCCGATCACCGCACCTTCGTGTACCTGGGCCCGTCGATCGATTCTGGTTCCCCTAGCGATCGTACAAGCGGCTAAATTGACCTCATCCCCGATCACCACACCATTCCAGAGAATGGGACGTTTCAGATCGGAACCGGCACCGATGGTGACATTATCGCCGATAACCGAACCCCTCTCGATCAGAACATTTGCACCAATGCGGCAATGATTGCCGATCATGGCCGGGGCCTCGATCTGGGCGCTAGGATCGATATAAGTATTAGTGCCGACCCATACCCCGGGGGATGTTTCTCGATAGGGAAATTCCAGGTTAACTTTGCCGGATAAAGCGTCGTATTGCGCTTCTCGGTAGGCCTCCAGATGACCGACATCGCACCAATAACCATCGGCCACATAACCATACATAGGTTCGCCCCTTTGCAGCAGCAGCGGAAACAAATCTTTAGAAAAGTCGGCTTCTTCTTTGTAGGGGAGATAATCGAGGACTTCTGGTTCAAGAATATAGGTTCCGGTGTTGACGGTATCGGAAAAAATCTCGCTGGTGGATGGTTTTTCGATAAAACGGCGAATTCTGCCTTCTTTGTCGGTAATCACTACCCCAAATTCGATCGGATTGGCAACCCGCGTCAGGACTAGAGTTGCTTTCGAGTTTTTGCTTTTATGGAATGCGATCGCTTTTTGCAGGTCAAAATCGGTGATACTATCGCCACTAATCACCAGAAAGGTATCATCTAACCATTCGGCGATATTTTTCACACATCCTGCGGTGCCTAGGGGTTGATCCTCCTCGACAGCGTAGGTGATTTTTACCCCAAAGTCGCTGCCGTCTTGAAAGTAGTCGCGCATGACATCGGGGAGATAGTGCAGGGTGGTGATAATTTCGGTAATGTCATGCTTTCGCAGTAAATTAATAATATGTTCGGCGATCGGACGGTTGAGAATCGGGACCATCGGTTTGGGAAGATCACAAGTAAGCGGACGTAATCTTGTCCCCGAACCACCTGCCATTAGTACCGCTCGCATAACTTCCTCCCAAGGCTATCTTTTCGCCGTTTTTAAATATTTTTTGCAAATTATGGCTTTAGTTTTCCTATCTCGATCGAGCTAGTTCCTAACCGGCATTCTAACACCGTCTCCCGGATTCAGGACAATATTTTCTTTTCCCAAGCCGGCAAAACCCAAGCTTACAATGGGAGATGTGAATTGTCTAAATCCAAGGATGAGATGGCATGAGACTGGTTATTTTTATCTTAATAATTTTTTACGGTGTCGGTGGTTGGAAATTCTGGAATGGATACAGAAGCACTAATTTTAGTTCCAGTTTACCCAATCGTTTAGCTCTAACACTGTTCTGGCCGCTTCTGTTGGCTGTTAATCCCGCCTACCGCAAGAATTTTCAAAAAGCCCTCAAGGGCAAATAAAATTAACATACTGCCAAGGTTGCGGCCATAAAAAAGAAAGGGGGTGGGTATCGAAGCGTTTTCTGCTGGATTAGTCGAGATTACCCCCCCCCAAAAAAAACCCTTAAATAATCCATGGTGATCAGCAATTTAGCTGTGGATGGCTTATCATGGTTAGGGAAAAAATTGGGGTCGTAGCTCAGTTGGATAGAGCGAGTGCCTCCTAAGCACTAGGCCGCCGGTTCGATCCCGGCCGATCCCGCCTTTTTCAGTGATCAGTGATCAGTAAACAGCGAAAAGATGCTGGGAAACTGCTATTTAGGGCTGGCTGAATAATGATAAAAACCTTGTTGGGTAAGACTTTTAGACTTTTTGTCAATCAAAAAGTACCAGGCATGGGAGTGATGAGGGGGAAAATTGAGGCACTTTTTCCCTGAAAATGAGGTAATTGGCCACCTCAAAACCGCTAAAACCCCACACCCCACACCCTGTCCCCACGAAAAACTTTTTCAGCAGACCCTAATTAAGCCCGTAGGCACGGCTACGGGCAACTTCTAGAGGTTAGGCTTGATCGCTTCTGTTTTCGTTAATCTGTCGGATGATTTCAATCATTTGAGCGTGTCGATCATCCATTCTCTCTAGATGCCGGTAAAAATCGGCTTGAGTCTCATAAAAATCTGATTGTGCG
Organism: Microcystis aeruginosa NIES-2549; assembly: GCF_000981785.2. Classification (NCBI taxonomy): domain Bacteria; kingdom Bacillati; phylum Cyanobacteriota; class Cyanophyceae; order Chroococcales; family Microcystaceae; genus Microcystis; species Microcystis aeruginosa. The sequence goes on from NZ_CP011304.1 coordinate 1,976,927, forward strand.
CTTGCTATTCGAGCTAGGTAATCGTAAAGCCCTTTTTTCTCCTGTTTCCGTTCCTCGCGGTCACTAGCGACGGCATCGGCTAGGGCTTGAATAGCGCGAGCGTTCGATTCCACTATTTTCTCGATCCGCTCTAATCTGTCTTCTGACATTTTGGTAAACTCCTAATATACTAATTCTTCTCCCCCACCGATGCCCGTCGGATGGGGGAATAACTTTAATTATGGGCTTTTCGATGCCAACGCTGATCCGATTCCCTAAATTCCCCCTGTAATGCGATCTCATCAGGAGTCTTAATCTTTACTGACTATTACCAAGTCATACTAAATCCGTTGAGTATAGGCTATATATCAGGACGGGAAAAAGGCACTCATGCAAGAGGCAAAAGGGGGAATAAATAATCAGTTTTTAATAACTGGATTTAGTATCACTCAAAACTCAAAACTTAAAACTGATAACTGATAACTGATCACTGATCACTGATAACTGACATTTATCTTCTCATTCTGCCCTTAACTTGATACCAAAGCCTTCTTAAACGTAGATCGAGAGAAAAACCTCGACGGGTGGGAATAACAATCGTGCCACCGATGCGATCGTGGAAAGCTTGGTTAAATCGATCATCACCGATCGCCATACCACAATCGGCGAAAAGGGGCGAAGATAATAAAATCAAACTTAAAGGATTGCCAAAAAAAGTATTTAACCCTAGCATCATTAAAGCTGCCCCGCCACCAGCGATCGCCTCTCGTTTGCTTAACTCCAAAATTCCGGGTAAACGCTGAAGTCGTAGATCGATGATCTTCATATCCAAGGCCCAACGTCCTAAACTCTGACCCTGATTCTGCGCCACCAATAACACCCGCAAACACCACCAAATCAGGAGAAAAAGGAAAAATTGCAGTACAGGCGCACTATTAGCAAAGGAGCTTAAAAACCAGATCGAGGCAAAGTCGATCAGGAAAGCATAGGCCCGACGATCTAAGGGAATTTTCGGAAATTTTTGCGGTAGATTATCTTCAGGCGGGATGGGGTAAACCATAAACTAAATTCTCGGAAAAATCCTGCGGTTTATCTTCTACTCTAATCGGGAAATTGGCAATTCTAGGGTAGTTGTCCCTTGTCTTTTTTCTCCCCCTGTCTCGGAGTCTTCTGTCTGGGAGTCTGCTTACCTAACCGAAGATTTTTGATTTTTGCAGGAGATATAATTATTAATCGACTCGGAGATCTAGGCTACCATTGAGCAAAGGTAGCCCAGAATACAGGGATAATCATGGAGCAAGATTCATTAACAACGGAGGTTATTCTAACCCATCCACGGCAAAGTTTGGGAGAGATCCAACTGGATTGGATGCCACAACCGGGTAATTATTTGGCCTTAAAAGGACAAACCTATGCGGTTTTGGAACGTCACCACCAGTATCAATACAAGATTGGTGGCTATTGTTTACGCAAAATTTCCCTTTATGTACAAACTGCTCCCACCCCTAACGAAAAAAGTTTGATTGAAGGACGTTGGGTGATGGGGGATGCTAGTTGTCGTTTTAACGCCAGATCCGAACTGTTACGCTGTGCGATTAACCCCCCAGGTCCCTGTCAAGATTGTCGTTTTTACGAAACTATTAAGCCTTAAAAGAGCCTTTTTCGGCAACAATCTGGCTATTTTTCCCCTAGCTGACTGCTATATTGACAAATCGCCTATGAATCATCCTTATTCTTGGATCGAGGACAGCTTAAAAACCCTCCATCGGGCCAATTGGTATCGAAGGGTTAAAACCATTCAAGGCCGGGGCGGAGCCGTTATAGAATTAGAGGGTCGATCGCTGATTAATTTTGCCAGTAATGATTATCTGGGATTAGCAGCCGATGAAAGAATGATCGCGGCAGCCATAGCAGCAACACAACGCTATGGAACTGGAAGCACCGGCTCGCGTCTATTAAGTGGACACCGAGATCTTCATCGAGACTTAGAATTAGCGATCGCATCCTTTAAAAATAGCGAAGACGCGATCGTTTTTAGTTCGGGATATTTAGCCAATTTGGGGACAATTACCTGTTTAGTGGGGCAGAAAGACCTGATTTTAGGCGATCAATACAATCACTCTAGCCTCAAAAATGGAGCCAAGTTAAGCGGTGCCACGGTGAAAGAATACCGGCACAATAGTCTCGAAGACTTAGAAAATCAGTTATTAGCCCACCGTCATCACTATCGTCATTGTTTACTGCTCACTGATACAGTGTTTAGTATGGATGGGGATATCTGTCCCCTAGCGGGAATTCTCGCTCTAGCCGAGATTTATAATTGCATGGTTTTGGTGGATGAGGCCCACGCTACCGGGGTTATGGGGGAAAATGGCACAGGTTGCGTGGAATATTGTGGTTGTCAAGGACGGGAATTAATTCAGATGGGGACCCTGAGTAAAGCTTTGGGCAGTTTAGGGGGATATGTGACCGGAAACGCCAAAATTATCGATTTTATCCGCAATCGCGCCGCCACCTGGATTTATACTACCGGTTTATCCCCCGCCGACACCGCCGCCGCTAGAATGGCTTTAGAGATTATTCGTCTGGAACCGGAACGTCGCCAACGCCTACACCAAAATATTAATTTTGTCAAGAGTAAATTAAATAATCTTAATATATTGCCTTCGGAAGCGGCGATTTTATGTTTACCGGTAGCCAATCCGGGTCAAGCCCTAGAATTATCACAAAAACTGCTAGAAAAAGGGATTTTTGCCCCCGCAATTCGTCCTCCTACCGTTCCCACCAGTCGTCTGCGGTTTACTGCCATGGCCACCCATAGCCGCGCCCATCTAGAGGTTCTTGTCCAGTCTATTGGCGAATCTTTGCCCATATAGGGAAAAAGTTTTTGGTGGGAGCAGGGTATGGGAACGGCTTATGCTGCGGCAGGTTTAGGGACTCTTGAAAGGATTGACAATTTTCAGCCCATCAATGTCTGAATAGTTACTAATTCTGTACGCAAATATTGCATCTAGAATTAGCTTTGTACGCTTTGACCCGTACTGGGTTAACTACGAACCTCTCTATCGGATTCCCGCTAAAGGCGGCCTCTCCGACTACCTTTCTTCCAATATTTAAGGAACCATTAATATCTGCTCCATAGAAATAACCCGACGAGCTTCTGAATAGTCCTCTTTTAATTCTCTTGCCTAAATAGCTTTTTTGCTTTTGAATAGACTCTAAGTCTAAGAAACTACATTTAGAGGTATAGCTTTCATTAGTTGTTTTGACCTCTATTCCTACTAAATTTGCTTTATAGGTAAGTTGTTCGATAAACCTTGAATGAGGAATATTTACGAATGACTGGTTATTTCTATCTCCAATATTAATGTTTTGTTTCCAGCCTTGATTATGACCAATAACTAAAAGGTTAATTTGATGAGCTAGTAATTTATCAATAATATATTTACTAGCGGTGTGGAGGTAATAATCCACCTGGCAATTACGCTTTAAAGTTAAACCTTGTATTCTTTTACTGGTCTTCTGTAGACTGGGTAATTCCGATTTGAGTTTAGCTAGTGTCTTGTTGTACTTTTGATTGCAGGATTTTAAGGCTTTTCCACATACTAAAGTTGGCTGAAATTCGGGAATATTAGAGGTAACAGCAGCTAGGTTATTTAAGCCTAAATCGATAAAAGCATATCTTTCTCCCTCTTGACTTGATGAGGATGGTTGTTCATAGACAATCTCTAAACAATAAGCACCCAATTTAGGAATAATCCTGACCTCTAAGACTTCCTTTAAATTAGTTTTAAATTCTAAATTAGTCCCTGATAGCTTGATTAAACCTTGCTTCAACGCTTTTTTAGAAATGGCTTGATAGTTATAAGTTAAAACGTTTCTACCTTTTTCCTTGTCTTTGTATCTTGGCAACTTAGGCTCTCCTGTAAATTTATCTGGCGATTTTTTGTATTGTTCTTTCGCTTTTTGGTAGGATTTAAAGGTTTTTTCTACTTGCTTTAATACTAACTGACTTACTTTGGCGGGTAAGGCTTGATAATCTGGACTCATTTTTAAGGCATGATGTAACTCAGTCATTGTTAAAAATGGTTGATGTGAAAAGAAAACTTGACGGTTTAAATAAACAGCACAATTATACAGATTCTTCGATAAAAATCCTAATTTATCAATTACTGAATAATTTTTGTGATTAAATTTAATTAGATGTTTTTGAACTAATTTCATCATTCTCCTCAAGGCATTTAATTAAACATTCTGTCTTTCTATTTCGTTGTCTTAATGAGTATAATCGAGCGCAAAATGAGGTAATTATGCTCACGAAGTCTTGCCTTAAATCGTCTTTTCTTTCTTCTGCTAGATTAACGACCTCTATATCTCTATTTGTTTGACTTAAAAGAACTTTCAGATAATTAAACCCTACTCTGCTTAAACGATCTTTATGTTCTACGACAATCAAATTATCATCAGTTTGTTCTAGAAGTTTTAATAATAGCTTTCGATGATCATTGACTCCACTTCCTACTTCTTTAACTACTCGAACAATTTGATAGCCTTTCGCAATACAATAAGCTTCCAATCTTTTTGCCTGAGTCTCTAAGTTAGATTGATTTTCTGAACTAGAAACTCGCGCATAAATAGCTACTTTATTTTCACCGCAAGAACGGTCATCTTCAAAAATAATAATTGTTCCTGTAGGAAGACGTTCTCCTTGTAACTGCCCTCGATTCCACATTCTCCAAGCAGTGTCATAACTGATCCCTTTTTTCTTAGCATAATCTGATAGTTTTATATGAACTGCAATGTAAACTTGTACTAACCATATTAGCAGTTGTTTGCAGTTATTTGCATATATTTTTTATAAAACTTTACAATACCCAAATGGCTCAAGTTTGCGGCTTGCCGCTAAATATTCGCAGGCAACCTGCCAAATTAAAACTCCCTCTGTCAGATTAGCTACTAGAGAAGCTGCGATTGCCTGCTTACTAGGATAACGCGAATCATTGACGTAAATTAAAACATTTGTGTCAACGGCGTTCATGCAACATATCTCTAGTAAACTGGGGAGCATCAGAGGGAATGGGGTTTTGTTGCATTCGCTCAACAAGCAGTCTTAAAAAATTCTGCCTAGCCGCAATATCGGTAATCTTTGGGGGAATAATTTGAGGTGATTTGACAAAAAGCTCCACCTCAGTGCCTTCAGGTAAATCGTAAGCTGTTTGAAGGATGAACGTACCACTATGATAAATCGCTTTCAAGGCTTGGGGCATGGGGAAATCTCTATCACAAGAATTAGGGGTGATTTAGTTAGCTGCTTACAGTCTAGCCTACAGGATTGCCCCTCTATTTTAACCAACGCTAACATTCCTCAACTTGGCCCACCAGAGCGGCATCGCACTTTAACCCACAGCTTCAATAAATGTGCATGGTGCGTTCCCCAAAAATCGATCAGTGGAGCAGTGGGAGCCACATTAGGGAACGCACCCTACAGCTACAAGATCAGCGTGCTGCTACGCAGTGCCTTCGGCATCGCACTACCTCCGCCAAAAGATGAAGCGGTATAACGGTAAAGTGCAGCGGCGGCAGATACCCTCAAACTCAACACAAGCGGCTTTCGCCCGTCCGCTGCCACGCAGTGTTAGCTGGCTGGCAAGAGCAACCAACCTATCCCGAAACAGGAGCTTTGGGGCTAACTGCAAACTCTAGCTGTGAACGGTAGAAGCAGACATCAAACTCCATAAAGAAGTTCACCTGCCCCAAGATAAGCGGCAGGTTGGTAGCTTGTGTCCAGGCAAATACCAGTTGCACGGGATCAAATTGCCCAACGACCGCTTGAGCAAGTACGACACGCGCCTCATATTGAGCCAAATTTCCTGTCAAACTCAGTGCTGTTGTTTGCCGATCCCATTCGTACCCAAGCTCGACTCCTACTGAATATGGTAGTACGTTTACACTTGCTCCAGTGTCCAATAGACCGGATGCTGTGACAGAAGCTTGTCTGTAAAACAGAGTAAAAGGCAAATGCGGACGAAAACTGGCTTCACCTAATGCCGCGTCACCAGAAACAAATGGATATCGCTCAGCGTTACCCATGGTCTTGAGCTTTGGTAGCCTGTAGCACTTTTAACATCGTATCTGCTGCCTCAACCGCATCATAGGGCGACCACACTGGGTAAGCCTGACCCTGTTTAATCAAATCTGTCTCCTGTTGGGCTAGTTCTGAAATCAGGAGCTGCATGATATAAAACTTATCTGAACGACCCAGTTCTCTCAATGCCGAGATTAATTCTGATGAAACCATATAAAATGAAATGCTCTTGTCAAGCTAGGTTTACCCTTTTATTCTAATCGCGCCAACCCGATGCAGTGACGTGCTCGCTGAGCATACACGATACAAGATCGGCGATCGCTTGGATGTTCGGCTAACTAAGCTTTCTTGAGCATTTTATCTCCTCGTCTTTACTCATTTTATTATAACAGGATTTGCTATCACAACTTCAATCAATGTGCATGGTGCGTTCCCCAAAAATCGATCGCTGGAGCAGTAGGAGTCACATTAAGGAACGCACCCTACGGCTGTAGCATTGAGGGATTTGCAATAAGTCCTCCAAGACCAATGGCTACTATTAAGAACAATAGAGCAAACGCGATTGACATATAGGTTAAAGTTTCGGCATGAGGTCGCCAATCAATTCCAAGTTCTGCCTGATGATGCTTCACCCAATTTGACAAATCCCAAGTCTTCCATGTGCCGAAACAAAACATAATGAACGTCCCGATGCTGAGTAGAAATGGTAGTTGAAGAGCAAGCCGGATTAAGTTTTCGCTAAGTTTAGCGCTGATTACATAGGTCAAAATCGCCCCAATAATTCCAAAGGAAAAAGAGGCGGATTTGCATAAATTTTCAAAATAAAATTTATGCAAATCTATCAGTTGTTCAAACTGAAGCCATTGATACTCTTTATCCTCGCTCAAGAACCAATTCTCCTTTTTTAACTTCAGATACCGATGAACTAGCCCTGTTTACACCCTCCACCGAGGACTTGCGGCATAACGGTCTAGTTAGGCTTTTCGCTAAGGGTAGGGTAATACATTTAAATTTTGAATAAATCGGTAGTCTCGTTGATTCTTGGTGATAAAAGGGTAATTCCATATTATTGCTGTACCTGCAATCAAGCCATCGGCAATCAGCAAACCGTGACTTAGCCGATACAAGCGAAGTAAGTCAACCGCTTTGTCTGAAATAAGTTGGTCAATTCTGATTACATCAAACTGTTGAAGGAATTTTTCCAGCGTCCGTAACTCTGACTTGTTAGTGCAGCCAACAATTAGTTCCATTTGTGTAACTACGCTAATTGCTAATCTGGAACTTGATTGTAGCCTTTGCAGACAATTGACTGCTTCAGAAATACCACGACCAACATCAATGATTATGTCGGTATCTACGATAGTTGAACTAGCCATTTGTCTTTGACCACTCGCTTTCTCGTAAATTTCGCACCCAAGTAGTACTATCTAAATCTTGACGATCGCGCCACATTCCAACAAAGGGATCATTAACTAAATCAACATTTGACGATGCAGACAGAGGTTCAGAATATATGTACTTTTGTTTCAAAAAAGCGATCAGGCTGACTACTTGGCTCTGTGCTTCAGCAGGCAAAGATAAAAATTCACCTAAAATCTCATGAGTCATGGTTGTATCCTCCCCTATATCACGCCCAAAAGCGTGTTAGCCAGATTAGCTTACTGCAAAAAGCTTCCTTTAAGGAGACTTATCACAGAAGCCTTCTGGGAATGTAGCAAAGATTCTTATATCTGGCTGCACTTTGTCACAAAATTTCACTATTATTTCGGGTAAGGTATGGTAAATCTCTTGATAGATAGGCCAGCGTTTTAATCGGGACTAACTTCTGGGAAAACCGCTATAGATCTCCTGCAAAAATCAAAAACCTGACCTTAGGTTAGGAGAATCCGAGACAGGAGGAGAAAAAAGACATAAAAATTTAGTACAAATGCTCTGCTCTCCCTGCTCTGGCGCTCCCTAGCTTACCAGAGGTCGATTGCGACGACAATTATCGCAATGACCACAGCGAAAATTATCGGCATTTTCCTGAAACCCAAAGGCATTTAAGAGAAAGTGCCAACGACAGCGACGGGTATAGAGGTAGGGAAATATCTCATTTTTGGGTTTAAAAGTCATCTTGGCTGAATTATGGCGATAAATAAGCCGATAATGAAAAGGATCGAGCCATTCTAGGCGATCGAGACTGTGTAAAAGGGAGAGAATGAGCGCACCATCGGGAAATTCGGCACTAATCGCCTCTACTTTGCCCTCTAGGGGAATTTGGGCTAAAATTTGCCAAGCTTGTCGGTATTGGCGTTCCTGTTGGGAGTTAAAGAATTTTTGCTGGTTTTTATCGCTATTATCTAACCATCCCGTCGGTTCACTAATTAAGGTGAGAGCCTGCATTTTACCCCCATCGCGACCACCGCGGCCGATTTCCTGTAGGTATTCCGATAGTAAAGCCGGGGGTTGGTAGTGGACAACCCAACGCACATCGGGTTTATTGATACCCATGCCAAAAGCTGAGGTACAGACAACAAAAGTTAAATCCCCCCGCAGCCAATTTTGTTCTATGTCCCGACGCTGAAAGGGGGATAAACCGGCATGATAGGCGCTGGTGCGATAGTGGAGAGATTGCAACCATGCCGCTAAATTTTCACTATGGCGACGGGAACGAGTATAGATCAGGCCGGATTGTCGAGGTTGACTGGTGAGGAAGTTTAATAGTTGATGACGACGACAACCGGGGCTAATACATATTTTGGTGCTTAAGTCAAGGTTTTGACGGTAAGGATTTATTAAGAAAAGCTGCGGTTTTTCTAGTTGTAAGACGCGGGTGAGAGTCTCACGGGTGGCGGGGTTAGCGGTGGCGGTAAAAGCAGCGATCGCTATTTGGCTGCCGGCCGGTTTCGATTGCAGCAGAGCGGGACGGACAGCACCGAGACGACGGTAAGCAGGACGAAAATTGTCGCCCCACTGGGTTAAACAATGGGCCTCGTCGAGGATGAGAGCGTTAATTTTAACGTGGGGAAGGGTTAATTTTGACCAGAGGGGCGGACTTAAGAGGGTTTCTGGGGAAAGATAGAGAAGTCGCAGGGTTTGATCTGCGATCGCTGCTAAGGTTTTCTTTCTCTGTTGTCGGGGGATTTCGTGATGAATCAGGGCGACGGGTAGTTTTTTGGCTAATAATTCCTCCACCTGATTTTCCATTAGGGCCACTAGGGGAGAAATCACTAGGGTTAAGCCAGTTTTTAATAAAGCGGGCAATTGAAAACAGATAGATTTACCGAATCCCGTGGGCATGACAATCAGGGCATCTTTTGCCGCTAGAATTGTCTCGATAATCTCCTGTTGGGGAAAGCGAAAGCTATCATAGCCCCAAATTTTCTGAAAAATAGTCTGGATGCTTTCGGTATCGTGGGAAGACATGGTTAGACTGCTGGGGAAGTGGGGTGTGGGGTGTAGGGGAGAGCATTTGTATTAAAATTCAGGGGACTGTTTAAAGGCGCAACTGGTTAGAAACCTCTGGTTTAAACAGTTTGAGCGGTTGTTACTATCCCGGACGGGTAACAATTTTTCCCATAATTGAATTTTTTTTGCACTTTTTTAATAATCTGTTACACTTATAGCGATCAATCCTTGTCTGGGGAATTACTGATGACTGAACCTGTTAGCACCACTGACCCCGCAGTAGAAACTGGCGCCGAAGCGCAACCCAGTTACGTCAAACTGGCGATGCGGAATATGGTCAAGAAAAAAGGCGTCTCGTTAAAACACTTTTTTTTGACTACAGCAGCCCTATTAGGCTTTTTTGTCGGTATTTCCTATCTGACGCGTCCCTAGGGTGAAATCTGGTGAGTGAGACTTTGCCCCTAGGGGTGGATTTATGCCTACAGGATAATTATTTTGATCCCGGAAATAGTCCTGTGGATGAGCAAACTTGGCACTATTGGTTGGAGACATGGTTAGGCTATCTATCGGATTATCTCCCCGTTGCCGACGGTTATGAACTAAGTTTGCGTTTAACAGACGATCGAGAAATTCAGACCTATAATTGCCAATATCGCCACAAAGATCAACCGACGGATGTTCTCGCCTTTGCCGCTCTGGAAGTGGATTTCCCGGTCGATGAGGGCATTTTAGAGACAGAACCTTTATATTTGGGGGATATTATCATCTCTGTGGAGACAGCACAACAACAGGCTTTAACACAAAATCATTCTTTGGCGCGAGAATTGGCCTGGTTAACTGCCCACGCTTGTTTACATCTTTTGGGTTGGGACCATCCCGATGAAACAAGTCTGTTAGAAATGCTATCTTTACAGGAAACTTTGTTAAAAACCGTCGAAATGCCGATACATAGTTAGTTGTTTTTGTCAAGCATTATTGAGGAATATGAAGACAAACTATCATCAAGCCAACCAATCTACCAGCCTATCTAATCCCTATCTCAACAATAATTTTATCCCTCGATCGGGACAGCTGAGTGAGGGCAACAATCCCAATCAAAGAGAATACGCTTGGCAAGTCGCCTCGAATCTATTAGTCAGTTTTCGCTACGCTTGGGCCGGAGTCCGTTATGCTTTTGTCAGTCAGAGAAATTTTCGCATTCACACCCTGATTACCCTAGTAGCGATTAGTTGGGGCTTATTTTTGCGGGTTAATGCCCTAGAAATGGCGATTGTCTCCCTTACCTGCGCTCTGGTGATGGTCTTAGAATTAATTAACACTGCCCTAGAATCAGTGGTGGATCTGACGGTGGGGCAATCCTACCATGATTTAGCCAAAATAGCGAAAGATTGTGCGGCCGGTGCCGTTTTAATCGCCTCGATCGCCGCTTTACTCGTAGCGGCTTTTATTTTTATTCCCCATTTGCTAGGGTAAGCGGGAAGCTTTTTTCAGTGATCAGCTGTACTGAATTTAAACTGCGTAGGGAAAAATTAAGTACAAATGCTCTGACTTCTCCTCCCTGCTGCCAACTCCGGCACTCCAGTGCAGTCCTAACCAGTAATTTAGATAGGGTTTGCGACAAAAAGTACGGGCGAAGCATTCGGATAGAAAATCTCCGGTTTCACCGATAGGTTATTGCCCGAATGCTTCGCCCCTACAGGACGCGGGCCGATGAAGATGCAAGGTTTTGAACCACGATTCTCTCAAAATCTTGCACCTGTTTCGCAAGAAAAGCCCCAAAACCCTTACCTTGCCTACATTTCACATTTATTCAGCCAACCCTAGATAGTCAACAGCTTAACTGATCACTGATCACTGATCACTGATAACTGATTTGGCATAAGGGGACTCGACAACTTTTAGCCGATAAATTTAACTTTTCTTAACCTAAGCCTAAACTGGCGAGGGGAGAGGGTTCCGCTATATATTATAAAAAATTGTCATCGTCGATACAGCAAAAAATCTCTTTTGTCCCTCTATAGGTTAGACTATAGTTAGTGATAAGACTTCTTTTGTAGATCTTGCAGGAAATCTCCCATGAGTGCCATAACTTTCTCCACCGCTCCCACCGCTTACTCTATCAGGATGATTAAGGACGAAGTCCGTCAGATGGTAGAACAGGGGGTAGTGAGCAGACACCAACCGATCTACACCCTCTGTCAGTTCATTCCCCCCCGGGAGTGGGTTTGTGTTGAATGTGAACTAGAACGATGTGACTACCTTCTCAGAGATCAAATTGGTGACTTGATCGCCTCGGAATCTTGGGATAATGATTAAACTCTCCCGGTTGCCGATGGGCAAAAATCGGACTGATCAGAAATTTAGCAGCCTTGTCCACTTCCTTAAACTATTATAATTCAGCCCCGGTTAATTCTGGGGCTGAAACTATGGGGACAGGAGGGGGATAATTGTTGAGAAAAAAGAAGTTTTTGTAAGATTTAGCCAAGTTAGTTCACAAGTTACCCATTGCCAAGGGACGCTATCTCTAACATCCCAGAATTTTCCCTAACTTAAAATCAGTAGTTGGCGCTGTTGTAAGGAACGCACACCAGTTAATCCTAAAGCAACTTGAGCGTCGATTTCTCCCACGCTTAAACGACCATCACAAGCTTGTAAAAAAGCAAATTCTCTTTCCGAGAGATTAACCGGCCGATAATCGTAATCTAGAACACTTGCACTAGGCCAACCGTAAAGACAGGGATGAACTTCGGCCACTGCATTCTCTAGGACTTGATCCCCGGACCAATCGGCAGTCAAAATCGGTGGTTTAGCGAGGAAAAATTCATAGTGGGTGATTTCTGGGTCTAATAATTCCGTCAAGCGATAACGTTCCCTTTCCCCTAAATTTTGCGCTCTAGCCATCAATTCGGGTGATTTACCCAATAAACGCTCTAATTGCCAGTAGGAAGGGTTAGAAAAGCCAATAAAAGCTAATCCTGACGCATCAATCAGGTGAAAGAGGGTATCGATATTATAGTCCACTTCCCGGGGGTGAACATACATATCAGCGAAGGACTCATCGCGATGATTTTCCATTGACCAACGCTCTTTTTCCCGTTTCAAAATGCGATTATTTTCCGGTAGGGAGGCAAAAATCTCTCGGCCGACAGCGACCCCATCTTTATAATCCCCGCGTCGGTCTCCCTGCAAAAGTGCGATCGCAGATTGCATTAACTGGATTTCCCAGCGTCCCAATTGAGCATAGACGAAAATATGCAGCAGACCACCAGGGGCCAGTTTTTGCGCGAGGGATTGAATACCTTTAATCGGGTCCGGGAGATGGTGCAGCACCCCGACGCAGTTAATTAAATCAAATTCTCCGGGGAGATTAGTGGCGGATTCAAGGGGTAAATGGTGAAAATCCAGAGAACCTCGGTGTTTTGCTGCGACTCCCGAACGATTACAGCGTTCTTTGGCAATTTCTAGAGCTTTTTCACTGATATCTATCGCGACTACATGAGCGAAAGGGTTGAGAGCGAGCAGATATTCGGTTCCCGCACCAGTACCACAACCTGCATCGAGAATCCGAATATCCTCTCGTTCGGGTTTACGATGACAACAAAAGTTATAGGCAGCAATCCAATTCCAGCGCCAATTGTAACCCGGAGGAGGTTCATCTAGGAGCGGTTCGGGGGGGAAAGGATAGGTATTGTAGAGACGTTGTACAGCAGTGCGAATAGTAGCGTCGTCGGACATGAAAATTGGCAGAGTTTAGGATAACACTCGATCGATTGTCTCACAGACGGCAGCGATCGGGAAAGTCAGCCTGGTTTTTTTTGAGTTAGTCGAGGGTAAATGATAAATAATCATTATGACTATCCGGTTCTGTGCCAAAATTAGATATTATTTCTTTGGTCGATATTTTTTTCTATTCCTTGTCCTACTGTCTCTTAAGCCTATCTAAGTTTTACTGGCAATTATTCGAGAGTCATTCTCTAACAATTATCTCAAATATAAGCAAATCTTGCCGATACAAAAAACCATGAGAATTAAGTCTATAAAGCTTATTAATTATCGAGGTGCAGTCAGTTTAAACATCGACTTTCATCGGCAATTAAACGTATTTATAGGAGTTAATGGGGCGGGAAAATCAACCATTTTAGACAGTTTGGCTATTATGCTTTCATGGTTAGTTAATCGCCTAAAAAACACTAATGCCAGTGGACAACAGATTAGCGAAACCGAGATTAATAATGGTCAGGGGACGGCTATAATTGAAATCACTGGGGTGACGGAAGATAGTCAAGAGATTACTTGGAAAATAGTAAAAACTAGGACTGGATATATCCACGCTGGAGAACGGAGTAATTTTAGCCAATTAAATGAATACAGTCAAGAAATACAACGACAAATTACTGAACATCAAGGACAAATTAACTTACCTTTATTTGTTTATTATTCTGTTAATCGAGCCGTGGTAGATATACCATTAAAAATTAAAACAAAACATCAATTTGATTCTCTAAGTGCCTACGAAAATGCTTTAACCAGTGGATCAGATTTTCGCACTTTTTTTGAATGGTTTCGCGAACGTGAAGATTTAGAAAATGAAAATAGAAAATATCAGGATTATCTAATTAAACCAGAAGGTTTTTGTTTTCCTGATCCCCAATTGGAAGCGGTTCGGGAAACGATCGAACGTTTTCTACCCGATTTTACTAATCTTAGCGTCCGTCGTAATCCTTTGAGAATGGAAGTAACAAAAAAGAATAAAATAGTTACTGTTAATCAACTTTCTGATGGAGAAAAATGTCTGATTGCTATGCTTGGAGATTTAGCTCGAAGAATGGCGATTGCTAATCCTCAAAATCCTTATCCCTTAACGGGTAATGGTGTTATTATCATTGACGAAATTGATTTACATTTACATCCTCAATGGCAAAGATTTGTAGTACCTAAATTACTAGAAGTTTTTCCTAACTGTCAATTTTTTATTTCCACCCATTCTCCTAATATTATCACTCATGTTCAACCAGAAAGTTTACACTTCATGGAACAAACAGAAATGGGAATAAAATTTCATCCCGTGCAAGAGTCCTACGGCAAAAATGTTGATCGAATTTTGGAAGATTTGATGGGATTAGAGACAACTCGTCCCAAGGAAATCGCTGAAGCTTTGAAAGATATCTATGAACAAATTTCTCAAAATCAATTAGAGGCAGCTAAAAATAAAATCAATGATCTCAGAGCTAAAATTCAAGATGATCCAGAATTAATTAAAGCTGAAGTTATTATTCGACGCAAGGAAATTATCGGAAAATGAAGTATATTAGAAAAAGACAAGAACCACCAGAGTTTAAGAATTGGAAAGAGCAAGCTAACTCAGATTGGCAGCCCGACTTTAGAAATTTAGCGGGAAAACCAAAAGAAATACTAATTAAAGCTTTGATGACAGAACAGGGGGAAATATGTTGTTATTGTGAAAATCGATTGATTGATGGTAAATGGCATATAGAACATTTTAAACCTCAAAGTGATCCCAGTGTTGATCCCCTAGATTATGCCAATTTGCTATGTTCCTGTCAGGCAAATCTTAAGCCTGGTGAACCTCGGCACTGTGGTAATCTAAAAGATAACTGGTTTGATGAAAATCTCTTAATCTCTCCACTTAATCCCGATTGTGAGTCTCACTTTGCCTTTAACTATGATGGTACAATTAAACCTGCACAAGAAGATGATCAAAAAGCAATTAATACTATCGAAAAGTTGGGATTAAACCTCAATAAACTCAAGGCACTTCGTAAGGCAGCCATCGATCCTTTTTTGGATGAGGAGATAGATAATGCTCAATTAAAAGTTTTTGTCAATGGATATTTATGCTTAGATGATCAACAAAGATACAATCCTTTCTGGACAACAATCAAATATTTGTTCAGTGATTTAATTGAATAATCTTTCCTTGACAAAAATACAAGAATTATTATAAAAGTTTGGATAAACCAGAAAAACTATAAAGTCTTATGAAGATTATTCAAGAATTATCTCAAAAGTCAACAATTGATGAGATTCTGTCCAGATAATTGGGGTGGTAGATCAACCTTATCCGAAACAGAGATTGTTGTCGAGAGTCGGAGAGAAAAGCAATGAATATCAAGGATACGTTACAGAATGTTGTCCAGTACCTAACAGACAGGGTAAGGGTATCTTAAAAATCCTTGACAAAATGAACTTTATGTGAGTTGCTTACCCAGATGACGATTCAGGCATATTTGAGGAGAATTTGCCATCTCAATTGTTAAACAAAAATCGACCAAATGGGTCCAGTTCGTAACTATTCTGATTGACTGGTATCACTTGAAATGCCCACACAATTTGCCAATTGTCAATAGGGTATGATACTAAATCCGTTTTTAATAGTACGATTAACTCCCAAGAATGATAAGGAGTAGCAAAATAAAAATGGTTTTTCGGTCACTCGATTGATTTCACTTGCAGTTCTATTGATTGCTAATCCTGCTACCAAAAAATTGATCGCCCGCAAAGGGAAATCGTTATTCCAGGGATTCTCGAAGATCACCGCCTCCCGATACGGTTTTCCAACCGATCACCAGAAAAATGATTAAAGCAACTATCGCCATAAATAAGCCGATCGGAGTACCGATCAGATCCCGGGCGAATTGTAAACTATAGTTAGTTTTTAGATCGGCATTTCCATCCCAAACTACCGTTTTTTCCGCACCGAGAAATAACAAGTGAATCCCCCGAGAAAGAACGAACTCTCCCACGATAGTGAAGAGAATTAACTGTTTCAGTCTCACGGGTAACATGGCCAGATATTCGGTAACGATCAAGAGCAACAGAACCACGATAGGAGTCATACTCTCGCCGATAATTCCCCCTCGATGAAATCCGGGTTGCAGGAAACAACCTCCCAAAAAACCGCTCGCGAGTACCGATACTAAAAATGATCTGGGAAACAAAGGTTTACCCTTAACTTTTCCGAAAACTCGTTTCCCGAAAACCGTCAGAAGGACGGCGCTCAGGGTTATCGTTATAGAGCCGGCTAAAACACTAAAATACAAGCGAAACCATGAATTCCACAGCCGATAGCGTAAGATGTAAAACTCGCCCCCCTCTCCGGGGCCTTTCTGGATTCGATCTTGAACCGCGTCGGAAAGTTCTAGGGGATAAACGGTAGACCACGCATTGTTGAAAGCATCGGAAATTCTAACGCTCGCGGTCGCCCCCCCCGTCGTTCCCATTGCCGTCTGGAAGATAGAAGCGAGACCGAAGTGAGAGATTCCCCATAAATACCAGGGAAGACACACGGCGATCATGAGGATTAATGGAAAAAATAACTGACGGACTACAAGAGCTAAATTTTTACGATTTACCCAGAGATTATCGATGATCGGGGCGATAACATAGAGTATAGCGGAAGGATGACTGAGAAAAGCTAATCCCCAACTAACTCCACAACCAATCCCAGAAAGCGAATAGACTCTTGTGCGGGGATTGTTTCTCAAGTCGAGATAGAAATAGATGCCGGTTAAGATATAGACCGTGGCCAATACCTTCGGCCAAGGGTAGGTGATTATATTACTCAAATA
This sequence comes from Microcystis aeruginosa NIES-2549, assembly GCF_000981785.2. Taxonomy (NCBI): domain Bacteria; kingdom Bacillati; phylum Cyanobacteriota; class Cyanophyceae; order Chroococcales; family Microcystaceae; genus Microcystis; species Microcystis aeruginosa. The sequence goes on from NZ_CP011304.1 coordinate 1,993,970, forward strand.
GGGACTAAAAGCCACGAGGAAAAAGGCTAACGGAATTAACGACGGACGCAGAAAGAGAGGGATTAGGAGGGTCAGGAATACTCCTGGTAAAATTGCGGTAATTTGATAAACCGCAAATGAATTTTCTAAAAGTGCCAGATAATAACTAGAAAATAGATTAAATAAAGGAGTTCTAGAAGTAACATTATAAGTTCCAAAGTAAACCGTATCGGTTTTCTGAAGTCCCAAAAAAATTTGAGCGATATCGAAGTGCATCCACCAATCCCCGTAGTAAAATCCCCCACTGTAAAGCACGACGAAGAATTGCATCCCTAGCAGGACGAGCCAGAACAAGATCGCTAGGTATAGCCATCTATAGTTTTCTCTTTCTTCCGCTTGCCACAATTGTCGCGTCAGTAACCATAGAGAGATAATAAATAAACCAGCCGTCGCTAACAGAAAAAAAGTTCTTCCGGAAAAGCCACAAAGAAAATTAACGAAAGCGATCGCCGATTGTAAAGCCATTCCCCAAGCACCAGCAAGGGCCATACATTCCTTGACGGTAAAGCGCGAGATCGCTCTCAGGCTAACATAGCCGAGGGTGAAAGTTAGGGTTAGCGAGATCGCCCCGAAAAAAAACAACTGTAAAAAGCTTATATTCACGATTAACTATTTACCTGAATCTATTTTAGTGACCCCATCTTTTAATACTATCGAAAAGTTGGGATTAAACCTCAACAAAATTAAAGAACTTCGTCACAAAGCCATCGAGCTTTTTTTGGATGAGGAGATAGATAATGCTCAATTAAAAGTTTTTGTCAATGGATATTTATGCTTAGATGATCAACAAAGATACAATCCTTTCTGGACAACAATCAAATATTTGTTCAGTGATTTAATTGAATAATCTTTCCTTGACAAAAATACAAGAATTATTATAAAAGTTTGGATAAACCAGAAAAACTATAAAGTCTTATGAAGATTATTCAAGAATTATCTCAAAAGTCAACAATTGATGAGATTCTGGCCAGATAATTGGGATGGAGGGGTGAATCAACCTGATCCGAAAAAGAGATTGTTGTCGAGAGTCGGAGAGAAAAGCAATGAATATCAAGGATACGTTACACAATTTTGTCCAGTACCTAACAGAGGCTTTCGCTCGCATTTTTAGTCCCAGCAATGATGAATATCCCGATGTGGGGATGCAGCCTTTTGATTCTGAACCTTACCATGCTCCCAAGGGTAATTCTTAACTAAAAATGACGGGTAATTGCTTTGAGATAAAAGCTATGGGTAGGGATAATAACCCTACCTGATTTTATAGAAAAATAACTAATTCTCTGCTTGCCAATCAGGACAACTATCACTATCCCAACCGTAGGGATGGAAACCGCAGACGAGAAGATTACCTCCGTAGATATAACCGTGATAATTACGGCAACCGATACAAGCAGGATGGGTGTTAGGATCGGGGTTAACCTTAGGAGTGAGGGTAAAATCCGAGGGTTCATCTGATTCCGAAAAGGGGTATTCATCGAGGTTAAAAAATTCTTCTAATTCCTGGGGTAAAACCTCTTGAATAAACTGTTCCAGATCGATGATAATCTCCTCATTAATTTCTTCGATAGTTTGGGCTACTTCTTGGAAAAAAGTTTCAATTCCCACCGCCACAGTTTCGATCACTTCCCAAAAATCTTTCTGCCAATCGTCCATGTTTATACTTGCATCCCTTGTCTGGTAATAATTAATTATTTGTTGCTAAAATCTAGGTTTTAATCCCGTTGCAGTTTCCGTAATTCTTCCTGAAGACGTTCCACCTGTTGCCGCAATTCATCTACTTTTGGATTGGCTGCCTTGGTGTCTTCCTCATCTTCAATGATTTCTATCCGTCGGGGTTCATGGGGAATATTAGATTCGTTACCTTCTACCGTTTGCTGTTGTGCCTGTTTCACCAACTCATCAACGTATTTGCGCGCTTCTTCCGCGTTTATTTCGCCGCGAGCAATCATCTCATCGGCTAATTTTTGGGCTTGATTTCTTAATTCTTGTAAATTTACTTCAGCTTTTTCGGCGGCATAAGTAGCAATGCCTACACCCAAATAAACTGCTTTTTTGACTAAATCACCTAAGTTGGCCATAGCAAAAATCCTGAATTGATCGCTCTTACCTACTAGAATAAACGATCCTTCTCCCAAATGGAGATGGGTTTTGAGAGTCAGTGAACAGTGAACAGTAATCGGTGAACGCTTGCACCTCTATCCAAGAGAGCCATCAGTGAACTGATAACTGATGAGGTAAAGTTTTGTAAATAGATGCGGTGGTGGCGACGGCAAAATTGATCGCTATAAAGATGAAATTTTAGTCAAATTGCTGGTTTTTCGCCTTAAAAACGACGATAGAGCCTCATTAGGTCATTTTTAACCTAAATAGTGTGATTAAGCTCAAAATGACTAAATATTGCCGATAGCTGCCAGCAGCCCGCAGCTGGCTGAATTGATTTGTGTTCATCCTAACCAAAGATTTAAACTAAAGAATCGAGACCAGATTCCCGATTTAATCACAAAAAACTATGTTTCCTATTCATCGCCCCCGTCGTCTGCGTCAAACCCCTCAAATGCGCCGTCTGGTGAGTGAAACCGTCTTGACAGCCAATGACTTTATCTATCCCCTTTTCGCCACGACGGGGGAAGGTATCGCTCAGGAAGTGAAATCGATGCCGGGGGTGTACCAATTATCAATCGATAAAATTGTTAACGAAGCCAAGGAAGTGCGTGATTTAGGAATCCCAGCGATTATTTTATTCGGGCTGCCAGAAAGTAAAGACACAGAGGCGACGGGAGCGTGGCACGATCATGGTATTGTGCAAAAAGCGGCCACAGCAATTAAAGAGGCAGTTCCCGATCTACTCATTGTCGCCGATACTTGTTTGTGTGAATATACCAACCACGGTCATTGTGGTTATCTGCAAACGGGAGATTTAACCGGCAGGGTGTTAAACGATCCCACTCTGGAATTATTGCAAAAAACCGCCGTTTCCCAGGTAAAAGCAGGAGTGGATATCATTGCACCTTCGGGAATGATGGATGGTTTTGTGCAGGCAATTCGTCAAGGATTGGATGAGGCGGGTTATAGTGATACACCGATTCTTTCCTATACGGCTAAATATGCCTCTGCCTATTATGGTCCGTTTCGGGATGCGGCGGATTCTACCCCCCAATTTGGCGATCGCAGAACCTACCAAATGGATCCGGGTAATGCCAGGGAAGCTTTAAAAGAGGTGGAATTAGATGTATTAGAGGGAGCAGATATGTTAATGGTTAAACCTGCTCTATCTTATATGGATATTATCTGGAGAATCAAGGAAATGACTAATTTACCCGTGGCTGCCTACAATGTATCGGGGGAATATTCAATGATTAAAGCGGCGGCGTTAAATGGCTGGATTGACGAAAAACGGGTGACTTTAGAGACTTTAACCAGCTTTAAACGGGCGGGGGCTGATATTATCTTAACCTACCACGCTAAGGATGCCGTGCGCTGGTTAGCAGAGGGTTAAACTTGTTGATTGAACCCACCATGCTGATTATCGGTTAAACGGCGAAGCATCGGACCTACCATGACAATATAAACGACTCTCTCATGATTCTCTGGCAATTCCTCATAATTCCCACATAATCCTCTAGATTTATCAACCCAGACCAAGTTCTCTCTATTATCCATCGCCGGGCTGCATTGGTGATGGTGAGATAGGAAGTTTTCCTTTTGGGTGGCCAGTCGTCAATAGCAACTTAGGTTATACTTCATCTTGAGGAGAAATGCTGTAATTATATTCTTTTGCCGCTTGTACTAAGGATAAAAGTTGTCCGGTTTGATCGGTTCCCGATACTCCTAAATCACTGTGACAGAGGATAACTTTTTCGCTTACCCTTGCTAACAAATCCCTTAAAACTCTCTGTAAACGGTCCTGATTTTCCTCTAATTCTGCTTCTGTTGTCCAGGGTTGATAGGGACTTTTTAGCCAAAAAATTGGCGCAGCAAAAAGAGTAGCAGCACCTCCTTGTTCCCAGAGTGGAGAAGAACAATCTAGCCAAAAATGCCAACGATGACTAGAACGAAAAGAACGATATTGAAAGATATTGCCTAGGGTGACTGCTGAGGAAGATTTAATAAATTGTCGCACAGGATAGGGATTAGCAGTAATTGTACCACGGCGCAAAAGTTGGATAAACTGACTAATAGTTTCGCTGGGACTTTGAAAAGAGGGTTCACTCTCACGCAAACGCCGATCGATCTCCCAAAAATGTTGGGCAGTTTCCATTAATTCTCGCAAAGCTGCCAAGTGATCGAAGGGCAAATTTTCCCCATCGTTTAATAATTGTTCGATCGCTTGATTTAAGACAAAAATCGGGAAAAGTTTGGCTTCTTGCTGCCGTTTTTTCATCCCTTCGATCCAGTGACAAATTCTTTCGTAGGCAGTACAAGCTTTTTGTCCTAAGCGATCCCAACGGGGAAAAGTTTCGATCGCTAATAAACGAGGATTTTCTGGATGCACTTGATAACAATGATCGGCAATTAATCCGGCGCGAACTGGATCGATATCGGGAATTAAATTTTGTTCTTCATCCCAGCGATAACGGCTAAAAATCACCAGCATTTCCGCTATGGCCTCTTGGGGGGCTAAACGCCCCAAATTTTCATAAACAAGGGCGAGAAGGGTCAATAATGCCCGAATCAGAGGACAACTGATCAGGGGTCGTTGTTCGTTCAGGGGTTGAACGGCTATCCCGGCACCGGTTAAAATTTCCATCAGGCTATAACGGGCGATTTCGTCTAAACCGGGGGCAATAACGGCGATTTCTTCGGCTTTTACTGCTCCTTGATTGACTGCTTGAATAATAGCTGTGGCTGTCTTCCGCAACAATTCAGCGCGAGAGGTGGTTTGCAGGGAGATGAATTGATCGGGAAGATTGCCAAGATAGTTACCGTCGCTGATTAAGGAGAGAATCGTCTCGCTAAACTGAGCCGCTAACCCGTTAGTGGTAGATAATGGCATAGTTTGACAGCGTGCCGCTAATTTTTGTAGATAATCGGGATCGGCAGTTAATCCTAAGCGGATTTTTCCCTGGGGATTGTAGGTAAAAACGCTAAAACAGTCATGATCGAGGAAAAAACTGAGTAAATCCTTGGCAATAGCCGGATAATCGTCCACATCGTCCGCAAAAACTGCCCGGAAGCGTTTTAATAGTTGCTGTTGATAACGACTATCAGGGAATAAATAGCGCCAATAGAGTTCGTAGATGATACCATAACTTAATAAACCACGTTCTAGAGACCAATCACGCCATTGAATGATTAATTCTCCCACTTTTTCTGGTGTTTCCTGCTCATTAATCGCTAAAACTCGTTTTAAATCTGTTTCTGATAATCCGTCGGCTAATCTTTCGGGTATCTTTTCTGCGGGAACACCACTAGCGCCGGCTAATTGTAACAGATCGAGAACTTGACGGACGAAACGATATTCATTTATGCTAGTAAGCTGGAATAATTTAGCGATCGCTGGTTGCCAGAGACGGGTGGCGAGTTCCTGCTCCGTTTCTGGGCGTAATCGGCGGGGAAATTGCGCTTTTAGCCCCAAAAACTCGAAAATTAACGGCCAAAACAGGATGACTTCATCGGTGAGAAAACCTAAAGGGGTTTTGCAGAGAATCGGATGGCTACCCTTAACAGCAAGGGCTAATCGATCGGCTAATTCCCCTTTATTATCATCGTTGGCAGCGAAAACTAAGATCGATCGAGGAAGGGGCGATGATTTCAGTTGATCGCGAGACACCCAGCGCTGAAATTCCCTGACTAAAGCGGTGGTTTTTCCTGATCGCGTGCCACCTTCGATCCAAATTGGTATGATTGACATCGTTTTTTCTCGATTGTATTTGTTAAGATGACTGATCGGTACTCTAGCTTTTTCCTTGTGGAAGTAATTGTTTTCTATGAATCTTAATCGGATTTTACAAGGTGTTAATCAATGGTTATTACAAACTCCTGAACGTTCTTTAGATGAGGCGTATCATGCAGCTTTGAAGATTAAGGAGATAGAAGACAAGCATTTTCAAGGGCGAAAAGTGGCCAATGGGTTCTCGAATTATGGCAGCAGCACTAATTCCTATTTTATCTCAGAAGTTAAAGGTTATCTGCAAAAAATTAAAGTCAGATTGACGGAGTTTAAAGCTAGTCGCTCGATCGTTAATACCTTTGGACCAAATCAACCGACAATTAATAATGGGGTGATTACTGTCACCACAGATGTTTGTCTGAAAAAACTTCAGTTTATCGATAGTGTTATCGGAAAATATCAAGATAATTATTGGCAAGAAGATATTCAAGATGTACCCAAAAGTCTCCAGAACCGAAATTTTGAGCAGGAAACATCTAAAAATAAAACTTCGAGAAATCGCTCTTTTTTAGCGGCCGGTAGTCCTGAAGAGGAGGAAATAATCAAAAGTAATAAATCCCAAAAAGCTACGGAAAAACCGGGGGTTTTACCCCGTTCTTTTGTCAATACTTTTAATCGCATTAAACAGGAAATCGATCCGCAAGCGGAGGAATCGGAGGAGGCAGTTTTAAAGAAATTTCGCAACTCTCGTTATAAAACCGCCATTTCTCTCAAGTTTATTTTACTGTTAATTATTGTTCCTTTATTAACCCAACAATTAACCAAAACTTTCCTGATTACCCCCTTGGTTAATAAATATTTCCAACAACAGGAACAGTTTATTTTTATCAATCAGGATTTAGAAGAAGAGGCTTTTTCGGAATTGAGAAGATTTGAGGAAGCTTTACATTTTCGAGGTATGATTGGTTTAGCACCCAAATTATCTAACGAAGAAATCGAGGGAGAAATTACTAAAAAAGCGGCGGTACTAAGTGAAGAATTTCGCCAACGAGGTTTAAATGCGATCGCTAATATTTTCGCCGATATTTGTTCCTTGATTGCCTTTGGTTTTGTTGTCGCTTTTAGTCGTCGAGAAATCGAGATTGTCAAGTCTTTTCTCGATGGCATTCTCTATAATCTTAGCGATTCAGCTAAGGCTTTTTTAATTATTCTCTTTACCGATATATTTGTCGGTTTCCACTCTCCCCACGGTTGGGAAGTGATCCTAGAAGGGTTAAGTCGTCATTTCGGTTTACCGGAAAATCGCGAGTTTAATTTTCTCTTTATCGCCACTTTTCCCGTGATCTTGGATACAGTCTTAAAATATTGGATTTTCCGTTATCTCAATCGCATTTCTCCCTCGGCAGTGGCTACCTATCGTAATATGAATGAATAGGGTAAAATCGGGGATAAACTTGTTAATTTACCCTTCTAATTTTGGGAGGATAATCTTGCCGCTGTCTCTTGTACTTTGGTAGATTCTAATTGCAAAGCAGTGGCAATCTGTTCTATACTTAAACCTAAAGCTAGTAAACCAGCGATCGCTTCAGTTTTAGCTTCTTCACGACCTTCTTGTTTAGCTTCTTGATAAAGTCGAGTTTGTCTGAGATCATCTAATCCGAACATAGCTTCTAACTCCGTGCGACTAAGATTAGTAAATTTATAGGCTAAGGTTCTTTCAATTAATTCTATAACTTTTTGCTGGAAAACTAGATCATCAATTTCAGCGATCGCTTTTTCTAAAAGTGGTTTCCCTCGTTGCTGTGCTAATTGGGGTGTAGCGACGATTAACTGAATAATTCCTAAACCCAGAGACGGATCGAGATTATCGATTAATTCATCTAAATAAATACGTCTGATCTGTCCCGTTATCTCAAATCCCCGCAGTTGATAGGGAAAGTTATTATCGAGATCCCTGGAGGCAAATAAAGCGACAGCTATCCAATCCTGAACGGGTTTATACTGATTGAGATAGATGACAATTTCTGTTAAAAACCGCCAATAAAAATCACTTTTATCCTGAAATTGCACTTCAACAAAGTAAATAATTAGTTCCGGTGCTGCTGTGGTCGGTAAAAAAATACCGTCAAAACGACGCGCTAATTCTTTGATTTCTCGGGAGGAGAATTGATAATTTTCAGCTTTCTGGGTTGATTCTCCCAGTAATTCAAAAATTAACCCCGGAAAAGTTTGCAAGAGTTGATAAAAAATTGTATCGGTCTTCACAAGCTTAAAACAATCTAGATATTTACTAACAATTACTTACAAATCATCCAACAATAGCGTTACTAACACCTTATCGACGCGATTACCGTCCATATCCACCACTTCCAAACGCAACCTTTGCCATTCAAAATGATCAGCAGCCCCCGGAATCCTGCCAAGATGGGTAATAATAAAACCCCCTAAAGTGTGATAATTGCCCTGTTTTTCCCCGGGTAATTCACTGATTTCAAATAATTCTTTAAAATCTTCGATCGCCACTGTGCCATCGATCAACCAAGAACCATCTTCCCGCTGCACGATCTGAGCATCTTCAATATTATCTAATTGGGGTAAATCGCCGACAATTGCCTCTAAAATATCCTTGCGCGTCACCAATCCTTGAATCACCCCGTACTCATCCACTACCAAGGCAATATGATGACCACTTTGCTGCACCAATTCTAAAACCTTTAAACCCCTAGTGCTTTCCGGCACAAAAAGCGGCTGTTGTAAATCCTTCGTTAGGTCGAAACTTTCACCGTTTAAACAATCCGCTAATAAGTCTGTGACTTCAATTACCCCCAAAACCTCATCTAAACTGCCCTGACAGACTGGAAAACGGGTATGATTGCTCTCAATTAGCTTCTGGCGGTTAATTTCGGCACCATCTTCCAAATCTAGCCAAACAACATCCGGACGCGTGGTCATAATCTGACTTACTCGGCGATCGCCCAATCCTAACACCCTTTCCACCATATCCTGTTCTGCTTCCTCAAAGGTTCCCGCTTCGGTTCCCTGTTTAAGCATAATTTTCAATTCTTCTTCCGTAATTGGGGAATCATTATTATCACCGCTAATCCCCAACAAACTGAGAATCAGATTAGTCGATTGACTCAAAAGATGGACAACGGGCGAAACAATTTTTGATAAGCGATCAAGAGGACCGGCAACAAGGATAGCGATTTTTTCGGGATTACTTAAACCTAACCGTTTCGGCACTAATTCCCCCACCACCAGGGATAGATAGGTAATAATTAACACCACTAATCCTAATCCCAAAGCTTGATTGTAGGGGGCTAAAACAGGAACTTGCGCTAATAATTTCGCCACACTTGCCGACAAATTCGCTCCTCCGTAGGCCCCGGCAAAGATTCCCACTAGGGTAATGCCAATCTGCACCGTAGATAAAATTTGATTGGGATCATTGGCCAATTTTAAGGCCACCGCCGCCCGTCGATCATCTCTGGCTAATTGTTCTAAACGGACTTTGCGGGCCGAGACAATGGCAATTTCCGAGAGGGCAAAGACTCCATTGAGGAGGATCAGGAAGAAGATAACAAGAATTTCGGTAGTCGCCGAGAACATGGTTAAAAGTTACAGGTAAAAGGGCGGATAGTTGTTTGGATCATAGTGCGAGGATCGGTTAAGTTCAGTAAAGAATCATCTTGATTTTTAACGAGTTACGAAGGCTTGTGTCTGGAGGGAGGTACTCCCAGTATAAATGGGATAGGATCAAGTCCGCACTCTTAGCTCAGTTAGCAGTGAACAGTCAAGAGTGACCTGTTGCCAGTCAAAAAAGTTGTCCCTGGGAGAGTGGGGACAAACCATCTCAATCTATTCGCCTGAAAAATTATGATCGCTACACCCGTATCATCGAAATCGAACGCTATCACGGAAATCCGCCCCGGACTACCGACTATTTGCGGTTGGGAACAGGAAATCGCAGCGATTGTCAATCACGATGATCCGATCTTTTTACGGACAACAAATCTCAAATTAGACAATATTAAGGCTGGTTTTGCCTGTGCTTTGCATATGCACCAACCCACCATCCCCGCGGGTGTTAACGGTGAATTAATCTGCAATCTCCAGCATATGTTCGAGAATCAGGGGGATGGTGATAACCATAATGCCAGCGTTTTTGCCTGGTGTTACAGTCGCATGGGCGATTTTATCCCAGAATTGGTGGCGGAAGGCTGTAATCCCCGGATTATGCTCGATTATTCCGGCAATCTCCTCTGGGGTTTGGTACAGATGGGACGGCAGGATATCCTCGATAAACTCAAATTAATCACCTGTAACAGTCAATATCAACCATTTGTGGAATGGTTGGGGACGATGTGGAGTCATGCGGTGGCCCCTTCCACACCGATTCCCGATCTAAAATTACAGATGCAAGCATGGCAAACCTATTTTGCCTCGATTTTTGGTCTGGATGCCCTAAAACGAGTCAAAGGGTTCTCTCCCCCGGAAATGCACCTTCCTAACCATCCTGATACCCTCTACGAGTATATTAAAGCTCTGAAAGAATGCGGCTATCGTTGGTTATTGGTACAGGAACACTCGGTGGAAAATCTCGACGGTTCGGGATTGAGTCAGGAACAAAAATATATTCCTAATCGCCTGGTGGCCCGTAATTCTCGCGGTGAAGTGATTGCGATTACTGCTTTGATTAAAACCCAGGGTTCCGACACCAAATTAGTTGCCCAAATGCAACCCTACCACGAGGCCAAATGCCGCGGTAAACAGCAAATCGGTGGCGTTTGGGTTCCTTCCCTAGGTTCCCAGATTGCCGACGGTGAAAATGGTGGCGTGATGATGAATGAATTTCCTCGCGATTTTCCCAATCCTTGGCGGGAAATGCAGGGGGGTTCCAGTGTGGCAGGATTTAACGGTACGGAATATCTGGAGTTAATCGAGGCTGCTGGCGTTAATCCCGAAGATTATCCGGCAATTCAAGCCGTACACCAGCATAAAATCTGGCAGCGAGTTAATCCCGATGCCGCTACCCCAGAAGCGGTAGAACAGGCGATCGCTGAGTTAAAACAGTCCGACCACCGTTTTAGCATGGATGGGGCCTCTTGGACAAATGATCTCAGTTGGGTGCGCGGTTACGAAAATGTCCTCGAACCGATGAACCAATTAAGCGCTCAATTCCACGAGAAATATGATCCTTTAGTACAGGCGGATCCTAGTTTTACCCGACGACCGGATTATCTGGAGGCACTGCTTTATAATTTGCTTGTGCAAACCAGTTGTTTCCGTTATTGGGGCCAGGGTACTTGGACCGATTATGCCCGCACTTTATACGCAAGAGGCGCGGCCTTAACCCGCTAGGATAGTAAGGTATCTAGGGCGCAGATTCTGCGCTCTAGTAGCACAGATGTATTAAACTAAATCCTGTTTAAAAGGTATCGGGGAGCGGCGAGAAACAATCCATCTTCTTTACATTAATTTACGAACCCTCTCTTCGATGTTTTTTAGCTGACCAAAAAGCCCCAAGGTGATTCTCCCCGTTGGCAACCCTAATCCCGCAACAATTAGAGGCAACACCGATGATGACTGGCGCTTCCCCTGCTTTCCACTCACCCGCCGATTCTTCCGGGGCAAAAGTGCAATGCCATGGACGATTATTATGGCTAGGCATAGGTTGCATCCGTGGCACGGAGAAAGCGGTCATAGATAGGGCAATTAGGGCTGTTTTTCAGCGTTATCACCTCTCTTTAGCCGCTATTGCTGGTATCGCCACCCTTGACATCAAAGCTGATGAACGGGGTTTAATTGCCTACTGTCAGGAGAAAGGATTGCCCCTAAAAACTTTTACTGCCCAGGAGTTGAGAGATATTAAGGTCCCCAATCCCTCAGCTATTGTCAAGAAGAAAGGGGGAACCCCTAGCGTCGCTGAGGCTGCCGCTTTAAAAATGGGCGAGATTTTGCTAGTTAGCAAGCAAATAGAAGCCAAATCGGTGACGGTGGCGGTTTCTTTGGCAGCAAGGGAATAGAGAGGATACCAAATCGATGCTTAAACAGGTTTTATTTCTTAGTAATGGTCATGGCGAGGATTTAAATGCTAGTTTAATTGTGGGGGAATTACAAAAAATTCAGCCCCAATTATCTATAGCTGCTTTGCCTTTAGTGGGAGAGGGAAAAGCTTATCAAAAATTGCCAGTACCAATTATTGCCCCCACTGCCACTATGCCATCGGGGGGAATTATTTATACCAATCCTTTTAATTGGATTAAAGATATTGGCGCGGGATTAATTAGTCTAACTATTAAACAAATTCAGGCAGCTTTTAAAGTTAGCAAGAATTGTGATTTATTGATAGCAGTGGGGGATATTGTGCCGATTGCGATCGCTCGTTTAACCGGTCGTCCTTTTGTGGCTTTTATTGTTTCTACTTCCAGTTATTACGAAGGTACAATTAAATTACCTTTACTCACAGAATTATGCTTAAGATCGAAGAATTGTTTAAGGGTTTTCACTAGGGATAAATATACAGCAACAGATTTACAAAATCGGGGTATTAAAAAAGCGATTTTTGCTGGTTATCCAATTATGGATGTGTTAACACCAACGGGTAAAGATTTAGAATTAGATAGTCAAATTCCCATGATTGCTTTATTAGCGGGGAGTCGTTTACCTGAAGCTTTGAGTAATTTAGCTTTACAGTTAAAAGTCTGTGAGGAAATAGTTAAAATTAAACCGATGCAGTTTCGGGCTGCTATCATTCCTAGCATCAGAGAAACCGACTTAGAAAATTTGGCTAAACAAGAGGGATGGCATTATTTAGGAGCGGGAAAATTAGAGAAAAATGGGGCTTTATTGTGCTGTTATCGTGATGCTTTTGCCGATATTCTACACCATTGTGACGCTTGTTTAGCCATGGCGGGGACAGCAGTAGAACAAGCGGTAGGATTAGGAAAACCCGTCCTACAAATACCCGGATTTGGTCCCCAATTTACCTACCCTTTTGCTGAGGCACAAATGCGCTTATTAGGGGAATCGGTGATAACTATTGGAAAGAAACCCACGGAGGTAAATTTATTTAAAAATGCTGCGGTTAAAATTATCGATATTTTGGCAGATTCTCGTTATTTACACAGATGTTTAGAGAATGGCAAAATTAGAGTGGGAGAGTCCGGAGGTAGCAGGAAGATTGCCGAGGAAATTTATATAAACTTAGGGTGTTAGGGCAGCGTAATCCAGCTTAAAATTAACTCAATTACCTTCTAATTAAACATCGTCATTTTCCTGAACGGATAAAAACTCAGCCACCGCTTGATTAAAAGTTTCAGGTTCCCCTAAAAATGCCCAATGATTACCCGGTATCTTTTTAATTTCTAGAGACTTTAAATACTTTTTATAGGATTGAATTTGCCAAGCAGTGCGATTTAATCCCTGTTGAGGAAGGATCAATAAACTGGGAATATCTAAAGCTTTAGTTAATCCGGCAAACCCCATGACATCCTCAAAAATTTCCCCGCGTGCCGATAAAGTAAATTTACTGCTCCAACTGCCATCCGCTTTTTGTTCGATGGCATTTTTAAACACCTCTTGCTGTAAATTTGACCAACCTTTATATTGTTTTAATTGACGAGCGATCGCTTCTATGCTCTGATAACTATCAAAGGAACGAGTAATCTTTAAAAAGGGCAAAACTTGATAGAGAATTGGAAAAGTTATCCTCATCCAACTAGGCATTTTATCGATAAAAAAGGGATCGACTAAAATTAAACTCTTAAATACTTCCGGCTGTTTAGTTGCCCAAATTGCCGCTATTTTAGCACTCCAAGAATGACCTAAAATATGTGCTTGCGTCCAACCTAAATGATTAATTAAAGCCCTTAAATCGCTGATATAATCCTGAAAGTGATAACCAGTTGCCGGTTTATCGCTTTCCCCATGTCCCCGCAAATCTGGAGCAATAACTTGATAATTTGAGCTTAAATAATCGCCCAAACTTGACCAAACCAAAGCATGATCCGCCATGCCGTGCAATAATAATAGAGGTATACCTCGATCGCTCCATTGTAAATAGGAAATTTCCATCGAGTTATTGGTAAAAGTCTGGCGTTGTGGCATAAATTCTCGACCGATTTTTATTCTATAATTTAAATATCACTTAATAAAACTTCATACAATGGCACTACAATCGCCCCTCACTGCCACTAGCTTAGAGCAATTGTCTTGGACATGGCAAGGTCACACCATCCCCTACACCGTGCGGGGAGAAGGACAACCCCTAGTATTAATTCACGGTTTTGGGGCATCTATCGGTCATTGGCGCAAAAATATCCCCGTTTTAGCGGAAAATGGCTATCAAGTCTATGCCCTAGATCTCTTGGGATTTGGGGGTGCGGATAAGCCCGCTTTAGATTATAGTCTCAACCTTTGGCAGCAGCAAATACAAGACTTTTGGCGGGAAAAAATCGCAAAACCGACCGTATTTGTCGGTAATTCCATCGGGGGACTGATTACCTTAATGCTGATGGCAGAATCTCCCGAAATCACTGCCGGAGGCGTAATTATTAACTGTGCCGGAGGATTAAACCATCGTCCCGAAGAATTAAATTTCCCTTTGCGTTTAATCATGGCTGCCTTTACCGGTTTAGTTAGTTCCCCCGTGACAGGAAAGTTTATTTTTGAACAGGTAAGACAGAAAAATCGCATCCGGAACACCTTAAAACAAGTTTATCGGGATCATACCGCGATTACCGAGGAATTAGTCGAAATTCTCTATCAACCCTCCTGTGATGCGGGTGCGTGGGGAGTGTTTGCATCGGTGTTGACAGCACCCCCCGGACCTTCTCCCCAGGAATTATTACCGCCAATCGATCGCCCTTTATTGGTACTCTGGGGAGAGGATGACCCTTGGACACCGATCGCCGGTTCGGTAATTTACCAAGAAAGAGCTAAAATGGGAGATAATACCCAATTTTATCCGATTGCCAAAGCTGGTCACTGTCCCCACGATGAACATCCCGAAAAAGTTAATCAATTAATTTTGAGTTGGCTGTCGGAAATGGGGATTTAGTCAGTTATCGAAGATTTTAGCGATTAATAGTTACTGGAGAAATCTGCCAATCGGGGCGAAGATTTTTCGCCCCCCGGAGATAGACGTGCTGCATTTCCCCTTGTAGTTTGAGAGTATTAACGTGGAGAATTACGCGAATACACTTGTCCAGACTACCAGCGACCTGCATCTGTTGCACATCGAGGAGGGGGACATTTTGCCAATGGGGACGTTCGCGAGCGATAGCAGCGGGGAAAATCACGTCTAAATCCTGAGTTGCCGTAAAGATAACACTAACAATATCATCGGGGTCGAGACTATTGTGAATTTCGATCGCTTCGAGGAGTTCTGTTACTGCTTCTCGTATAGCTTCAATAGTATTAACCGTTACTGTCGTCGCTCCCCGAATGGCTCGAACCTTCCACTGCACGATTGTCATCCTCCGCTAATCCTGATGAGTCAATTTTAGGGGTTAACGCGCCCTTTTTCTCGACTTTAATCTGGCCATCAGGGGCGGTATAACCACAATAGTTGTCCGTTAACTTCCAATTCAAATTCTAGACGCTGTAGGGTTTTTTGTAATCCTGGGGGTATTTGGGAACGATTGCCCGTCAGACGACTGAGGAGGGGTTTCGGTTCTTCGATAGTCTGACATTTAGTTTTATCTGGGGGTAATCCTGCCAATTCTAGCGCCCAAAGTCGGGCATCTTCCTCGGTTCCCAGGCGATCGACCACTCCTAATTCTAACGCCTGTTGACCGGTAAAAATGCGCCCATCGGCAAAACTTTTCACCTGATTGACATCTAAATTTCTGGCTCCGGCGACGGTTTGCAGAAATTGCTGATAACTGGTATCGATCATATCTTGGAGAATTCTTTCTTCTTCATCAGTTAATTCTCGATCGAAGGAGAGAATATCTTTATAGGGGCCAGATTTAATCACTTTAAACGAAACTCCCACCTTATCCAACAATCTTTCCAGATTGTTCCCTCTCAGGATAACACCGATCGAGCCAGTAATCGTGCCGGGGTTAGCCATAATATAATTAGCCCCCATACCGATATAAACGCCACCAGAGGCGGAAATATTGCCAAAACTAGCGATTATTTTCGTGGTTTTTTGTAACCGCTTCAATGCTTCATAAATTTCCTGGGAATCCCCCACGGTTCCCCCGGGGGAGTCAATGCGGAGAAGTAGGGCGGGATATTGCCTTTCTTTGACGATTTCTAGGGCTTTTAAGACCCTTTTGCGGGTATCGGAGGCAATTGCACCTGTAATTTCTATTCGAGCGATTTGTTTGCGGGTTTTCGGTTTAAAAGGCCAGACCATCAGGTTTAAATATCTCTCAAAAAAGGACTCTTTCTAATCTAACGCTTTGATCGTTCTAGGTTAAGCAGACATTATATTTCAGAATTTAAGGACAAAATGTCTGGTTAAGTGTATAATAGCATTAAGTGACCAGAGTTGAGGTAGGCGAGGTGAAGATTTGGGCAAGGTGGAATCCTTTAATTTAGATGGCTTAGATCTGTTTTTCAATTCTCACGATCATTGGCCACCTCATTTTCATGTTCGTAAACCGGGCCAATGGGAAATTAGAGTTTTTTTCTTACTTTGTAATCAAGAAAATGGTCTAAATTTTCAGGTGAAATGGCCCGCCAATGCCAAAATATCTAGTAAGGAAAAAAAGCAAATACTCGACCACGTTTTAGCCAATCGTTCTACACTCCTGATTGAATGGGAGGCAAAGGTCTGTACCTGGGAGAATTAATTATGTTAAATAAGCCAGAAATTACTGTTATAATTGAGGATAAAGAAATTTATAATTTCTTGCCAGAGTTTCAATCTGTGCAGATTCTTTCTTTACCAGATTTAAAGAATATTGATTCTTTAAAAAACATCTTTATTTGTACTTCTTTGAACGGTTTAAAATCAGTGTCAGATATTGCCAGAAATGCTAATGATAAACATCATCTGCGAGGTCTTTTTATCCGAGCAGACATTGATTCTATCTGCTTGCCGCAACTATTTAAACGGGCCAATTTACGCACCCTGCGAAATACCCTCGTTTATCGAGATTTTACTTTACCGACAAGGGTGATTAATGCTTGGAGTTGGGGAGCGCAAGAGCATTTAATCGCCACAGCTTTAGTTATTGAGGAAAGTTTATTAATCAGTCGCTGTGATCTCAATGAGCTAGAAATTCCCTTTGCATCTATGCCAGCTTTACAGCGTATTCCTCTAGAAGAAAGAGAGAAGTTTATCATAGCAGAAGATGGTAGTTATATTCATTGGCCAGTCGTGGACATTCATCTTGATATAGAGGCTTTTTTGAGTGTGATTGAACCAAAAGCAAAACAAAAGTTTGCAGCGATTAAATTAAAACATGATCAGATTTTTGGTCGAGCGATTGCCTCTTTACGCAAACAGCATCAACTGCGACAATCAGATATTATAGGAGTATCCGAGCGTCAAGTGAGACGCATTGAACAGGGAGAAGGAACAAAGGTAGAAACCCTTAATTTATTTGCCCAAGCTCACAAAATGGAACTTAATGATTATCTTGATGCTGTTGCTGGGTTAATCGATAATACTTCAGTAGATTTGCTCCAATCTTAAGCTTTTAACCCTTGATTAATTCGAGTAATTGTGCTTCGGTTAGCTGAGTAATGCCCAATTCTAGGGCTTTTTCTAGCTTAGAACCCGCCGCTTCTCCTAGCACTAAATAATCGGTTTTTTTGCTGACAGAACCCGTCACTTTCCCCCCAGCTTTTTCGATTAATTCTTTCGCTTCCTCCCGTTTGAGAGTTGGTAAAGTGCCAGTAATCACAAAGGTTTTCCCTGCTAAAGTCGCTTTCGTGGTGGTGGTTTTTGCTGCTGCGGCAAATTGTAAACCCGCTGCCTGTAATTTAGCGACTAAATCCCGATTAGCGGCGATTCTAAACCAATCATAGACCGATTGAGCGATTTCTTCACCGATACCATAGACAGAGGCTAAATTAGTCACGCTGGCGTTAGCTAACTCCTCCACTGTCCGAAAACTTTCGGCGAGAATTTTGGCGTTAACGCTGCCCACATAGCGAATTCCTAGCCCATAAAGTACCCTCGACCAGCTTTGATTTTTGCTTTGAGCCATAGCTGTAATCAAATTTAAGGCGGATTTATCGCCCATTCGGTCTAATTTGGCAATTTCCGTTTTTTCGAGGCTGTAGAGGTCAGAAATGGCGGTAACTAATCCCTGTTCAATCAGCAAAATTACCACTTTTTCCCCTAATCCCCGGATATCGAGAGCATCGCGACTGGCCCAATGTACCACACTTCCCCGCAAAATCGCTGGACAGGAACTATTAACACAGCGCGTCACCGCTTCCCCCACCGGACGGACTAGGGGAGATTGACATTCAGGGCAATTAGTGGGCATCTGGAAAGGTAAAGTCTGGCTAGGACGCAATTCTGGTAGGATTCTCACCACTTCCGGGATAATTTCCCCCGCTTTGCGGATAATTACCGTGTCACCGACTCGGATATCTAATTCGGCCACTCGATCGCTATTATGTAAAGTAGCCCTTTGTACGGTGGTTCCTGCTACCTGTACCGGTTCCATCACCGCCATGGGTGTGACTGCGCCGGTGCGTCCCACATTGACGATAATATCTTTAACTACCGTGGGGACTTCTTCGGCTGGATATTTTAAAGCGATGGCCCACCTGGGGAATTTTTGGGTGAATCCTAAGCGATTTTGTCGCTGTAAATCGTTGATTTTGACTACGACACCATCGGTCATGTAGGCTAATTGATGACGTTTTTCTTGCCAATCTTGATAGTATTGCGCCACTTCTTGCAGGGATGGACAGAGTTGACGGTGGGGATTAACCAGAAATCCCATGGTTTTTAATCTATCTAAGGATTGCCATTGAGTAGTGATATGGTTATCGTCTAAATGCAGGGTATAGGCAAAAAATTGTAAGCGTCTTTTATCAACTATTTTCGGATCTAATTGTCGTAGGGTTCCTGCTGCCGCATTGCGGGGATTAGCAAAGAGAGATTCCCCTTTTTCTTCTCTTTCTTGATTGATTTTATCGAAGGTATCGAGGGGTAAAAAAGCTTCGCCGCGCACTTCCACAATTGCCGGGGGATTGTCTATATTTAAGCGTAAAGGAATAGAGCGAATTGTCCGCACATTGGGGGTAATATCTTCGCCAGTGACTCCATCCCCTCTAGTAACACCTCTGACTAAAAAGCCGTTTTCGTAGGTTAAAGCTAATGCGGAACCATCGATTTTTAATTCACACACATATTCTGTGTCTTGGGTTTCATTTACATATCTTTGCCAACGGCTGCCCCATTTATTTAATTCTTCGAGGTTAAAGGCATTTTCGAGACTATAGAGGGGAATATTATGACGGACAGAAACGAATTGACTAGAGATTTTATCTCCGACTCTTTGGGTGGGACTATCGGGGGTGATTAATTGGGGATAACGCTTTTCTATGTCCTCTAATTCCCGATAAAGTTGATCATAAACGCTATCGGGTATAAAAGGATCATCAAGAACATAATAAGCATAACTGGCTCTTTGTAGTTCTGTTTTTAGTTGTTGGCAACGTTGTTGGATTTCTAAGGGGATAGTCATAATCGTTAATAATGCTACTGTGCAAAAACCATTTGAGGAGTTAATTGTAAATCGGGAAATGTCACCGATATTATTCTATCTTCGTTGTGAAATTCTGCCAGTTCATAAAATCCCGAAATCAGGGTTAAAACCGATATTTTTAGGGACATAGGATCGATAATCCAGTATTCAGGAATGCCTCTCACCGCATATTCTGAACGCTTATAACGGTAGTCATCATCGGCATTACCCGGGCTAACAATTTCTACAACTAAGAGGGGAGGAAATTCAATCACTGCTGTGGTCATATTTCTAATCTCTTGACATTGTTCAGCAGTTAAAATCATTAAGTCTGGGATTCTCGATTTAGCTTTATCGGTGCGAATTCCTACAGTAGCGGGCATAACTTGCCAGTCTAATTGTAGCCTCTCTATTTCCCTTTCTAACACCTTAAATATATATCTAAGTATCAAAGCATGAAAGCCACTAGCAGGAGGCATGGTAATTAATTCTCCGTTAAATAATTCGTATTTATTATCTGTGGAGTCCTGATAATTTAAATATTCTGTAAAGGTATATATTTTTTGTTGGGTAGCAACCATAATAATCTCTAAAAAAAACTTAATTGAATCTCCTTAAGGGGGGTAGGGTTGATTCATGAATCAACCCTACTATAAATCAACCCTACCATGAATCAACCCTACCATGAATCAACCCTACTATGAATCAACCCTAGGGTTAGGGGGGAACTGACAATTTTTAACACCTAGCTTTTTACTTAGATTCGATATCCTCAACTTTTTTGGGAACTGTTGCAGTTAAAACCTCATTTCCTGTGGCAGTAACTAACACATCATCTTCGATACGGATACCGATACCTCGCCATTTTTCCGGCACTTCTGGCTGTCCTTCAGCTGGTTTAATATCGGTGGCGATATAAATACCCGGTTCCACGGTTAAAACATGACCAGGCTGCAAAGTTTGCCAAGTTTCTTCGTTAACTTTATAACCTCCTGCATCATGGACATCTAATCCTAACCAATGACCAGTTCTGTGCATATAAAAAGGCTTATATTTTTCCTCTTTAATTATCTCATCAATATCGCCGACCAATAGCCCTAAATCTATTAATCCCTCCACAATTGTCCTCACGGCTGTGTCATGAAAAAGATTATAAGGATTACCTGCTTTCACCACTTCAATCGCCTTTAATTGCGCTTCCAGAACAATTTCATAGATAATTTTTTGTTCGGGGGTAAATTTACCATTAACGGGAAAAGTGCGGGTAATATCACCGTTATAGTAATTGTAGGCACAACCGGCATCAATTAACAAAAGCTCATTTTCTTGTACTTGGCGATTATTGTTGATATAGTGCAGAATACAGGCATTAGCACCACTAGCGACAATAGAAGGATAAGCCGGACCCATACCCCCTTCTAGACGAAAAGTATGCTCGATTTCCGCTTGAATTTGATACTCATAGTGACCAACTTTGGTAAATTCTCTGGCCCGATTATGTGCCTGTGCTGAAATAGCAGTTGCTTGGCGAATATTGTCCAATTCGGCTGCGGTTTTCAGCAAGCGCAAAGGATGGAGAATAAAATTAGTATCCTCTAAAGCAGTCGGTCCAGTGCCGCGACGGGGAAAAGTGGCGATTAATTTTTGCCAGTGATTGAGAACATTTGTATTAAAAGTTTTGTCCCGTCCGAGATGATAATAAATTCTTTCGGCTTTTTCGAGATATTGGGGTAATTTTTCCTCCAATTCTTGGATAGAATAGGCCTCATCAGCACCAAAAATCTCCTTTGCTCCTTCCACACCGTGGAGATAGCCGGTCCAGGTTTCTTTTTCGGGGTCTTTTGGCTGCACGAACAGGATAAACTGATGTTCGGGGTGATGGGGTGCTAAAATCGCCACCGCGTCCGGTTCATTAAATCCTGTCAGGTAAAAAAAGTCACTATCCTGACGATAGGTGTATTCTACGTCATTGTGCATGACCGCCATGGGCGCACTGCGAAAAATTGCGGTTCCATTGCCGATTTTTTCCATTACTTGCTGACGACGGTGCTGAAACTCTCTGCGATCGATGCTCATAGATATTCCTAAAAATGTCACAATAAGTCTTAGAGTCTATTATCGCTAATCTTTTTAGTTTATGACCCCTGAAGAACCAGATTTTTCCCAAGATATCATCGAAAGGCGTGAGTTTACCCTAGCAGATTTTATCGCTCAAGAGGGGGCGGATTTCCTCAAAGGGGAATCACCCGTCCCCAAATTGGTGCAAGTTACCACAGAGATTAAACAATTTATTGCCGCTAATTTAGGGGATTCTTCGGGAGCTTTGCAGATAATTTTACAGCTTATCGTCGATGAAGAATTAACCAAAGTCAGTCAAAATTTAGATAATCCCGTTCAAGCTTTAGAGTTAATCCTAGAAGAAATTTTAGACAATCAAGAATTACTCTATGAATTAGTACACCGAGTCGATGTGAAATGGGGACAATTATACGGGGAACGTCCCTATTTTCAAAAACCCCATCAAAAACCCCACCCTGAAGACGAATACACCCACAATTCCGTCAGAGATAAGTTAGTCAGTTTATTAGCCAGATTAGAACCGAATAAGTAGTAGAGTCTATAGCAGTTAGGCTCTCTTATTCTTTGTGTTATGAGTTTAACTTATATAGGAGCGATCAATCTTTGTGTCCTTTGTGTCTTTGTGGTTTTTCCCATAGGAGACTCCGAGACGATTCAAGACATACCTTATCTTTAGGAAAAACTCTGTATTTTAATTATTTCTTAATAGAAACCAACAGGACTGACAAGGAGTATCTATCCCTAGACAGACAACCGGGGGGCGGTCAGAGGTGAAAATAGGTGTAAGATCAAAAAATTCTCCGATAACTGTTGCCCTATCCCCCGCGTGCCTACCTATTCCTACTATACCGCCGATGTTTTTAGCGATTGCATTTTTGGCGGTAATCCCTTGGCGGTTTTTCCGGAAGCATCTGGATTAACCCGCACCCAGATGCAAAAAATCGCCGCCGAATTTAACTTCTCGGAGACAGTCTTCGTTTTTCCGCCAGAAACGCCCCAAGGCACTAAAAAAGTCCGGATCTTCACCCCCAGTACCGAATTACCCTTTGCAGGGCATCCTACCGTCGGCACAGCCTATATTTTAGCCCTAATCGGTGCTATTCCCCCTTACCGAGAAACCACGATTTATCTAGAGGAAGGAGTCGGTTTAGTACCGGTAAAAATTCTCATGGAGGGGGAAAAACCGGTCTATAGTGAGTTAAAAGTGGCACAATTGCCAGAATTAGTGACGGATACTTATGCTCTCGATGATTTAGCGGCGATTCTTTCCCTAAGCGTTGCCGATTTCTTACCCGGTTATCCCCCCCGCGCCTTTTCCTGCGGCCTTCCTTTTTTATTCATACCCGTCAAAAATCGCGATATTTTAGGGAAAATAAAACTAAATCTAACTCTCTGGTCATCATTATTGGGACAATCCCCCGCTAATTCCCTTTTTGTCTGCTGTTTTGACCTAGAATCTCCCCTATCTCGTCTCTATGGCCGAATGTTTGCCCCCGGTTTAGGAGTTATGGAAGATCCGGCCACCGGTTCGGCTGTGGCCGCTTTAGCGGGCTACCTAGGAGGGTTAGAATCTTCTAGGGAAGGGATGAATCAATGGACAATAATCCAGGGGGTGGAAATGGGCAGACCCAGCAGTTTACAATTAAAGTTTCAGAAAAACAACCGTAAAATTACGGAAGTTTCTGTGGGTGGTGCATCAGTTCTGGTCTGCCAAGGTAAGATGATAATTCCCGATGGGGAAACAAAAAGCCCTACAAAAGGGTCATTGTGATACTAAATCTGTTGAGTATAGGCTACATATCAGGACAGGCAAAAGGCAATAGGCAATAGGCTTCGGCCGTGAGCTCAGCCTTCGACAAAAGCTCGCCGAACATCCGAGGTCCGAACGGCAAAAGGGGGAATAAATAATCATTCTTGAATAACCGGATTTAGTATCACTTTCGAGTCAAGAGGCAAAAATACAAATAAAGCGAGAACTGTCGCTCTTGCAGTTCCCGCTCTATTATTGTTGGAGTATCTAACGCCCGAATATTGAGTTAAATTAGTACAAATCTTCTTCTTTGTGAGTTTCGATCACACAGTTAGAGGTAGGATGGGCGACGCAGGTGAGGACATAACCCGCTTCAATTTGATCCTTATCTAAGAAGGATTGTTCGGATTGATCGACACTACCACTTATAAGTTTACCAGCACAGCTGGAGCAAGCACCAGCGCGGCAGGAATAAGGTAAGTCCAGTCCTTGCTCTTCAGCTACATCGAGAATGTACTCATTATCGGGAACATTAATTGTAGTCTTAAGTCTTTCAGCTTCATGTATCAGGGTGACTTTATAAATTGCCATAGGTTGTTCCTCAGTCTCAAAATCCCTTCTCTCCCCGTTCAGTCTAAACGGGTCGAATGAGTTTCCTTTTTGATACTACGCGAAAATTTACCCGGCTCAACTTACCATTAGTAATGACAGCCTTAAATAAACTTAAAATAATATTTACTTATCTCTTGAGTAAATAGGGCTTGCTGAATAAGTCTAAAAACCTTGTTGGATAAGGCTTTTAGACTTTTTTGATCTCAAAAAGTGCCGACCATTGGAGGGATCGGGGGTAAAATTCAGGTACTTTTTCCCTGAAAATTAGGTAACTGACTACCTCAAAATCGGTAAAACCCTACACCCCACACCCCACACCCCACACCCTGCCCCCACCAACAAACTTTTTCAGCAGACCCTAAATAACTCCCGATAGTTGTGGATGAATCGTCAAATAATTTCATCAATCTTTAGGTAATAAGTAGTCGGACAACATTAAAGTTTTTTAGCCATCAGCTAGAAAAGCTAAAAGGCAAGAGTTAGGAGTGGGCGAGATGGAGAAGAAACAAGCTTAATCCTGCAAAAAAGCGAGAGGATAACTCATATTCTCAGCAAAGCCCAAGATACCTCCATCTCGATGCTCATAGAGTAAATTTCCTTGACTATCAAATAAAAAAGTCCCTCCCCGTTGGGTGAGATAACTACTATCGGGGATATATGTTGACCAATTGCCCAAAACTTGACCCATATTACGCAGTCTCAGGGTGGCTAATTCAAAAGGTCGCTGAAAACCTTGACCCCCAGCAAGATTGAATAGGGAACCCCGGAAAGGTGGTAAAGGCCGCGCTTGCATTGTTTCCTCCTCGGCAATTAATTGGGGGGCTTTGCGATCGCCAAGATAACCCCGCAGCACTTCGGCCAGAGTCCCCGGACTACCCACACCCGCACACATCAAAATTAGATTTAACCAGGCATTTTGTCCGGGAGAAAATCCGGGTAATTTTAGCGATAAACCCCGATAAAGTCCTAATAAATCGTGTAATTCGGCTTTAGGGTCAACAAAAAGCCAATCTTGCCGAAATTTCGTATATTCAGAGAATTTTAAGCCTGAATTGCGATCGCCGATACCGATGGCACGAATGGTGATCCCGGCATTTTGCCAAAGGGCTGCCTCTTTTTCTAGCCACCAAGCATATTCGAGACTGTCAAAATCTCCCAATTGCGGCCAAACAAGAATTAAAAGACGTTTGTAGTCGCTACAATCGCTTAAAATTGGCACTATTTGCCCATCGCTGACCCTTTGGCGTTGAATTGTTGAAAATATTTCATAGCTACTGCTCATCTGTAAATTTCTCCTAATAAAACCTCCTCTTTTGCCCCCGTGACTTGCGGTAAATTACCGGGGAAATCGTGCCAGCGCCAATAGGCCAAGAGGGCAAAAGCGATCGCTTCTTTAAAATCGCTATTTAATCCTACCTCATCAGTGGTCAAAAGCTTGACATTTGACCCCAAATGTGTTAGGAGTCGTTGGCGCAGGTAGGCATTGCGAGCGCCACCACCACAGAGCAGCACTTCTGCGGGCATTTCCGGCAAAAAGGTTTGATAGCTGTGGGCGATCGAAATGGCGGTTAAATCGGTTAAACTAGCCAACCAGTCGGCATCACCGAGGGAATAAGCTTGGGCATCCCGGTGCAATTGGGCTAGATAGGCGGGACTAAATAACTCTCTGCCAGTGGATTTAGGGGGATATTGTTGAAAATAAGGCTCCTGTAGCCATTTATGAACTAATTCGGGGCAGGGTTGACCCTGGGACGACCATTGACCGTTATGGTCGTAGGTTTGTTGGCCTTGGCTCAAAAATTGTACGGCCAAATCGATAAGGACATTGCCGGGGCCGGTATCCCAACCGAAAATTTTTTGCTGCCAATTTTTCCTTTGTCGAGGGGGTAGATAGGTTAAATTGGCAATACCGCCGATATTTTGGACGCAGCGGGCTTTAGTGGGGTGAGAAAGCAGATAAGCGTCAATTTTCGGCACTAGGGGCGCACCGTGACCAGCTTGGGCGATATCGGCAGCGCGAAAATTACTAATGGTGGGAATACGGGTAATTTTTGCGATCGCTGCTCCCCGTCCTAATTGTACCGTGTAACCGAGGCGATCGTTTGCGGGGGGTCGATGAAAAACGGTTTGACCGTGACTGCCGATTAATTGGGCTTTTGGGGCTTCTTTTTGGATATTTAAGGCGGCTTGGGCAAATTCTGCGGCAATATCATCATCTAAGCTGGCTAAAGCTTCAATAGATAGCTTTTCTCCCCCACAGACTTGTAAAATTGTCTCGCGTAATTGGGGGGAATAGGGATAGGTTTCCCCTGCTAATAACTGCACCTGTGGAGATTCCACCGTACCGCTAATCTCCACTAAAGCGGTATCGATGCCATCCACCGATGTGCCACTCATTAAACCGATAACTAACAAGTTTTTTCCCTCAAGTGTCGATTGTTGATTATTTTATCCCCCTCCGACAATAGTAACAATTTCTAATTGATCCCCCTCCTTGATTTCCGTGTTTTCCCAATACTGACGATGGAGGATTTCCCCGTTATATTCCACTGCAACTAACCGAGGATTCATGCCCAAATTTTCTAGCATTTGCGGTAGTTTAGTTGCGGGTAAACAGGTTTGAGTTTTGCCGTTGATTTGCAAGGTTATTTCTGACATGGATTTCGATATCAACGAATCAAGTTAATCGGAGTATTCAGGAGACAGGAGACAGTATTCAGGAGACAGTATTCAGGAGACAGGAGACAGCTTTTTTCTCCCCACACCCCACACCCTACACCCCCCTCCCCACACCCTACTTTAATTGGGTTAATAATTGTTGTGTCACCACATCGGGGTGCTGCGCTTCCATGATGGCCCGGACTACAGCCACCCGTTGCGCTCCTGCCTCTAAAACCTCTTTAATGTTACTACTATCAATACCACCGATCGCAAACCAGGGTAAAGGGCAATTTTCCCGCGCATAACGGACATATTCCAATCCTGCGGGAGTTTTTCCCGCCTTGGTGGGGGTGGCATAAACTGGACCGACTCCCACATAATCGGCCTTTTCTTGGATTGCTTTGGCCATCTCTTGGGGATTAGTGGTGGACCGGCCGATAATTGCCGTCGGGCCGAGAAATTGCCGCGCTAGGGAAATCGGTACATCCTGTTGGCCGAGGTGAACACCATCAGCATGAATGGCCTGAGCAATATCGACGCGATCGTTCATAATAAATAAAGCATCGTAACGGTGGCATAATTGGCAGAGTTTAGCGGCTTCTTCTAAACGAATGGTATCAGCGGCGGTTTTATGGCGGTACTGCACCAATTTTAAACCTCCTTTTAGGGCTAATTCGACGATTTCTAGCAGATTTTCGGCAGGAGAAGTGACTAGATAGAGGGGAGATGCTTTCAGTTTTTCCAGAGGTGGAGAAATTAATAGTTTACTCTCTAGCTGATAAACCCGATAGCGCAGCTGTTTACAGGCTATGCCTAGCTCTAGATCATAGAGTTTACCGTATTCTTCTAAAACCCTAAAAGCCTCCTGTACGCGAGCGAGATTGGCCTGCAGCAGTCCCTCGACAGTCTCCCGGATTTCTTCCCTGGGATGGCTTAAATCCCTGCCGATATCGCCGGCTGTGTCCCGATGTAGTTTAAGATCGATCGAGTGCCAACTAGCTAATTGATGGCGCATTTCTTTACATTCTTGGGCTAAATCGGGATTATCTAAGCCAAAACGACACCATTCTTCGATAATTCGCAGTCCTTCTCTAGCGCGGTCAAGGTTAGCATCGATAATCCGTTTAATCGCCGTGGTTTCTAGTTTCATTTGCCGTCAATGGGGAGTGATTATAGCCGTCAGCCGTCAGCTAAAATATTACTATTCTTGGCCCTTGTTCGGGGAACAGTAGAAGCAGCATCAGACAGCTAAAAAGAGGGGTAAGAAACCGATGCCAAGAATAATTTTAAGCCGCACGGACATTCTTGAGCGCCCCTAGGTATTCTAGCAATTGCTGATGAGCCGGGTTATGTAGTGGGTAGAGACGATTGTAACAGATGGTGACGAGGGCTTGCAGATCGTCCACTAAATCCTCAGCTGCAATGGATTCATGGGGTTGATTGAGGAGAATGACTTGGATTTTAAAGAGACTGCACAAACCCAAAATAAAATCATGAGAAAAGCGACTAACAGTTTCCGCATGGGTTAAAACTAGAGATTTCACCTCACCGCGACAAATCATCTCCACTAGACGCATAAAATTAGGGCGATTGTAGCTGACTCCATCGCCGATATCGATGAGAATTTCAAAGGGTTGACCCTGCTGATGACAAAAATATTCTAAAGCTTTTATCTGGGCGTCTAATTGTGGTTTTTGTTCAGGTCGATTAACACGAGCATAGCCAATAATAGATGGGTTTGCTTGGCCTGATTGTAAGAGGTCTTGTCGTCGAAATCGGCGATGACCGCCGGGGGTACGAATTGAGGAAATTTTCCCCTGTTGTTCCCAGCGCCGGAGGGTTTTAACGCTAACTCCCAGCAAATCGGAAGCTTCTCGAATAGTGATGAGGGTATTCATATCTATAACTCGGTTTTAAATTAAAGAAATTTATCGGGTGAGAATTGTCCAACTTGAGATAGTCAGTTGTCCACTTTCATACTTTGATCATCTCTCATTGGTGATTGTAGATGAGTTAGGAAAATTAATAATATTCCTTGAGATAGATATATTAAACTGGATTTTTTGTCTTTCTCAAATTTGAGTTTGTCACAGGACTGCAATGGGGACATTTTTATAGGTATAAAAAGACGTTGCTCTAGGCGCAAATGCAATTCGTCGCCGTTTCCTCCCGCTAGGGAGTTGATGGCCGTCGAACTCCAGTTTGAAGGCTCAAAACTATTCAGTTTTATATATTTTTTTTCTCTCTTGATTGAATTTTGTAATCACTGGAGATATTTTTAAAAAGTATAGCTTATTTATTTGTACAAATTTCACCAAAAAGCTTGGGTATATTTGTCCATTTTTGGGTAATTTTGTTTAACAAAAACTGCCATAAATTGGACAAATTATATACAAAATTTTCCCAAAAAACTTCCCAAAAAACAAGTTTTTTGGGAAAAAATTTCGTTATATTGCTGTTAAGCCAAATAAAAAGTTATCAGCGAGCTTAACGCTTGTCTAAATTTTTTTGATGGCTATAGTACACATAATCAACAATGAATAATTCAGTTATAATGACAACAAACAAATTAACCAAAATCCTTTCCGGTGTGGCCACCCTCGGTATCGCCACCGCTATGGCCACCCCCGCTCAAGCTAGTACTTTTCCCGTTCCACTTGTAGGTGGCAATGGTTTTGTCAATGCTACTATTGCTTTTGGCGGACTCTCGATCGGCGCAACGGTATATGATTCTGTTAAGCTTGGCGACCAATTGTTCTCCGATTTCAGTTTCGGTGGCGATGTTGGTGTAGGCGATACACTGAGATTCATTCTCAATCAAGATGTTTGGACTGTAAATTTTCGTGAAGAAAATAGCTTGGGTGTTGCCAATGGTACATTGGAATACAAAGTCAAGATTGTCGCTATTTCAACCCCCCCCCTAGTTTTCGATACGATTAGATTCGATACAGATATATCTGGACCGGGTGGAAGCACAAATTATCTCGCTACCAAGGAGGTTTTCACACTAGGTGGTACTCCGCTTATCACCCTAACTTCCACAAACGGCTCTGAGGCCTTTGGCAGTATTCTGTCTTTCAATGCTAGTCCCATCAAAGTGGTCGATACCTTCACAAGTGGTGACAATGGTAAATCTCTATTACAATCTTCCACTAACAGCTTCACTCAAGACCTAGACCCCCCTAGTTCTATCCCCGAACCGGGTACTATCCTCGGACTTCTCACCGTTGGTGGTTTAGGATTGGTTTCCCGCTTCAAGAAACAAAAATAACAGTTACCAATGTCTTGCACACATTGATAACTGTGACGTTGAACAAGAACAGCTAAAGGTTAGATGCCCTGGGGGGATTTCTAGCTTTTAGCTTTTCCCTTTAGTATTAATTCTAACCCAAGCCAAGACCTGATTTTTGTTTTTAATCAACAGGTCGTTAGAGGGTTTTGGGGTTTTCTACCAATTCTCGCGCCTAAAAACTGGACATCAGACTAAATCCAGTTATTAAAGACTGATTATTTATTCCTCCTTTTGCCTTTTGCCTTTTGCCTAAAACCCATAACTTTTGTACCTCAGCAGACTGAAAAACGCTATATATAACTCGGTTTTAAATTAAAGAAATTTATTGGGGCAGAATTGTCCCAATTGAGACAGTAGGATAATTAATAATACTCCTTTAGATAGAGGTATTAAACAGGATTTTTTGTATTTTTAAAACCTGAGTTTGTCCCAGGGTCGCACGGGTGACATTTTTATAGGAGCAAAAGGACGTTACTGTATTGCCCTCGAACTCGAGTTTTGAGGTTCAAAACCATGAAGTTTTATATATTGTCTCTCTCTTGATTAAATTTTGTAATGACTGGAGAATTTTTCTAAAACTATAGCTTATATATCTGTCCAACTTTGACCAAAAAGCTTGGGTATATTTGTTAACTTTTGGGTAGTTATGTTTAAGAAAAACTCCTATAAATTGGACGAAAAAATAGATAAAAATTGCCAAAAAAAGTTTTATAAAACACTTGACTTTTTTTGAAAATTTTCGCTATAGTTCTGTCAAGTCAAATAAAAAGTTATCAGCAAGCTTAACCCTTGCCTAACTTCTTTTGATGGCTATAGGACACACAATTAACGCTGGATAATTCAGTTATGATGACAACCAACAAATTAACCAAAACCTTTGCTTCTGGCTCTCTAGCGATCGGCATCGCTACCCTTTCCTCTGTTGCCGGTTCTCTACTCGTTGCTCCCTCTGCCCAAGCAGTTCAAGTATTCTGCAACACGGGCGGTTCGTGGACGGTAGGAGACAAGACGATCTCCGATATCCTGTGCGATGGTTTTACCACCCCAGATAGCTTCCTCAGATTCGCCCAGTCTGGCCTTACTTACGATTTTGGTGGTCTGTTCGACCCCCTTGAAAACACAGCAGGAAGTGTTTCCTATAAGCTCCAAATCAACGGTCCTAAGGAATTCGCAGGTGTGGAATTAGATAGCGATTGTGACGATCTGCTGGGTGGTGCTTGCAACGTAAATAAAAAAGTATGGGGCGATGCTCTAAATGGTACAAACCTTCTTGCCGACCTGTATTCATTCAACGGTGAAGAAGACTTCGGCTCCCTTTCAGGACAAACTATCTATGTTCTCGATTCATGGACTCCCACCGATTCAGCTGCACTTTCTGGTATCGAAAACGCCTACACCCAAACCGTCCCCGAACCGGGTACTATCCTCGGACTTTTGGCAGTGGGTGGTTTAGGATTGGTTTCCCGCTTCAAGAAGCAAAAATAACAGTTACCAATGTCTTGCACACATTGATAACTGTGACGTTGAACAAGAACAGCTAAAGGTTGGATGCCCTGGGGGGATTTCTAGCTTTTAGCTTTCCCTTAAGTATTGATTTTAACGCAGGTCTTGACCTGATTTTTGTGTTTAATCAACAGGTCGTTTGCTCCCCCCTGCCCCCCTTGAAAAAGGGGACTTCTGGGGCCAAATCTTCATCTTTCCAGAAAATTAGAGTATAGATATTTTTTTCCTTTTTCCTTTTTTCTTTTAACTTTATCCCTTAAATCATCGCCCATGTTCTCTATCTACATCCTTACCCATAACGAAGAAATCGATATCGCCGCCTGTATTGAATCGGCACAACTATCTGATGATATTATTGTGGTGGATTCCTTTAGTAACGATCGCACTGTGGAGATTGCCCAACGTTATCCCGTCCGGGTTATCCAACACACTTTTGAAAGTCACGGAGAACAACGCAGCTGGATGTTACGTTCTATTCTCACTAAACACGAATGGGTGTATATTTTAGAGGCTGATGAACGGATGACCCCGCAGTTATTCCGAGAATGTTTACAGGCAATAAAATCCCCGGATAATGTGGGTTATTACGCGGCCGAAAGGGTGATGTTTATGGGGAGATGGATTCGTCACAGTACCCAGTATCCCCGCTATCAATTGCGTTTATTGAAAAAAGGACAGGTCTGGTTTTCCGATTATGGTCACACGGAAAGAGAAGTTTGTCTAGGAGCAACCGGTTTTCTGCAAGAAACCTATCCCCATTACACCTGTAGTAAAGGTTTAAGTCGCTGGATAGAAAAACACAATCGTTATTCTAGCGATGAAGCAAAAGAAACTCTCTCTCAATTAGAAAATGGTGCGGTGAAATGGTGGGATTTATTCTTTGGTGATAACGAAGTGGCCAGAAGACGCGCTTTAAAAGATTTATCCCTGCGTTTACCCTGTCGTCCCCTCTTGCGTTGGTTGTATATGTACTTTATTTTAGGGGGAATCCGGGACGGAAAAGCCGGTTTTGCTTGGTGTACTTTACAGGCTTTTTATGAGTATTTAATTCTTTTGAAAGCTGAAGAAATCAAAACCGAGAATTTTACCGTTAATGATCAGATTATCATTGAATCGGAACCAGCGATCGAGGTGACATCCGATTGTTGTTAATTAAGTGGTCGGACAGAAATTTTCTTGTCTATCTTAAGAAATGTAAACTTTCCTCACTCACCGTTGATGTAATTCTCTGCGGCCATTTAGGGGAATTCCTCAAGGCTATATAATTAAGCTTTGGGCAATTTGTCCCACCATAATTCTTGACCGCGAAAAACTGATGTCCTCTTTACTCTCCGCTATTCCCCTCGACGCGATCGCTTATAATTCCCAGGGTTTAGTACCAGCGATCGCTCAAGACTATCTTGATGCTACAGTGTTAATGATGGCCTGGATGAATCGGGAATCCCTCGAAAAAACCCTCACCACCGGGGAAGCGTGGTATTGGAGTCGTTCTCGTCAAGAATTATGGCACAAAGGAGCCACCTCGGGCCATATCCAAAAGGTGCGTCAAATTCGCTACGATTGCGATAGTGATGCTATCCTGCTGACTATTGAGCAAATCGGTGATATTGCCTGTCATACCGGCGAAAGAAGCTGTTTTCATCAAGTAAATTGGCAAAAATCACCGCCAGCGGCCGACACCCTCTCGGAATTGTTTAAGGTAATTTGCGATCGCAGAGACGATCCTCATCCGGAATCCTACACCTGTAAACTTTTGGCCGGGGGAGATAACAAAATTCTCAAGAAAATCGGCGAAGAATCGGCAGAAGTGGTCATGGCCTGCAAAGATAATGATGGCGATGCTATTGCTGCAGAAGTGGCCGATCTTTTTTATCATACCCTCGTCGCCCTCGCCTATCATCAAGTCCCCCTGCGAGATGTCTATAAAAAACTGCAAGACCGGCGCCGGTAATCAGTTATCAGTTATCAGTTATCAGTTATCAGTTATCAGTTATCAGTTTTAAGTGGGTGGGTGGAATTAAATATAAGATGAACGTAGGTTGGGTTGAAGCATGAAACCCAACGCCCGATTATGTTACGCTACCGCTAACCCATCCTACAAATAATTGTGCCTCCCTACTTAAGTGTTAAGTTTCCGATTCCTGAATACCGTCTCCTGATTCCTGAATACTGTCTCCTGACTCCTGAATACTGTCTCCTGAATACTGTCTCCTGTCTCCTGACTCCTGACTCCTGAATACTGTCTCCTGATTCCTACTTTATATTTGTGGTTTACGACTTAGTAATTATTGGTGCCACTCCTGCGGGGATAGAAGCGGCTTTGTTGGCTGTTCACCTCAAAAAAAGGGTGGCTTTAGTGCAACAGCCTTCTAGGGACAATTTAGAGGCATCTGAGGACGTTTTTAGCAAGGGGTACAGCCAAATTATCCATCTCTATAAACTGCTGAATCATTGGCAAGAAACGGCCATTTATCCCCAATGGCAACGGTTGCGGCAATGGTTAGAGGAAGTGGATAAAACTATTAATAAAAATCATTCTTTGGCAAGATTAGCCACGGAAGGAATAGATGTGATCCCGGGTGGGGGGGAATTTGTCCGGCTGCCCCATTTGGGATTCGTGGTTAACGGTCGGCAATTGTTGGCTAAACACTATCTTATCGCCCCAGGTTTTTATCCACAAGTACCGAAAATTTTCGGCTTAGATGAAGTTAATTATTTTACCGCTCAAACCCTTTGGCAAGAGCCAAATTTAGATAAGTTGGGACAACATTTAGGGATTATTGGCAACAGCAGCATGGCTGTGAGTTTAGCGCAAATTCTCCGACGTTTGGGGAAAGAAATTAGCTTAATTATCGAGGATAGTTATCTACTGCCGGATATTGATCGGGAAATTTCCCATTTAGTTACTGTCATTTTAGAAGCGGAAGGAATTAAGATTTTACCCGGTTATTGTCCTAGTCAAGTGAAAGCGATCGAGGGTCAAAAATGGTTACAATTAGGCAATCGTGTGATCGAAGTTGATGATCTGATTTTTGCTGGTAATTATCAAGTGGATGAACAGGGATTAAATTTGGCTGGGGTGGGAGTTAAACTAGAACAAGGACTAATCAGGGTTAATCAGCAACTACAAACCGATAATTCCCGCATTTATGCCCTAAATTTGCTCAGAAATAATTATCCCGATCCTACTTTAAATCATCGGGCCGCTTTTGGGTTAGTCAAGCATCTGCTCACGGGAGAAAAATTTAACTTTAATCCCGATCAAATTCCCTCATTTATTGCTTTTGATCCGGCTATTGCTTGGGTGGGTTTAACTGGAAAAGCGGCCCAGGAGAGCTATGGTAAGGAGGTAAAGATGATCAACTATCCCATCAAAAATATGGTCTCACAGCAAATCTGGGGAGAAACCACGGGATTTTGTCAGTTAATCTACCGACAAGATGGTAAAATACTGGGAGCGCAAATAGTCGGTAATCAAGCAGCAGAAATGATCAGTATCATCGGTTTAGCTTTACAAGAAAATCTAACCATACAATCCCTCAATAAAAATATTTATACTTGGGGAAGTATGGGAGAGATTATCGGAGAAATGACGCAATTAATCCCCCAGAAAAAATCTTGGTTAACTTGGCTAAAAAAATTATTCAGATAATTAGATTGAAAAAGAAGATTAAATTATGAAACCGAAGTTTATTGTCTTTGAAGGTATTGACGGATCGGGAACAAGTACCCAAGCAAAACTCCTACAAGAATATTTTTTCAAGCGCGGGGAAAAAGCAGTTTTAAGTCCGGAACCTTCCGAGGGAGTCATCGGTCGTTTGATTCGAGAAATCATGCAAACTAATCTTATTTCTATCCAAGATCAAAATCAATTTGACCGACAAATGGCTTATCTGTTTGCAGCCGATCGCCATTATCACTTATATAATGATCAGGATGGCGTTTTTAAACTTATTCACCAAGAACAAACCCACGTTATCACTACGCGTTATTATTTTTCTTCCCTGGCCTACAATGGCAATAATCCCGAAGAATTGGCTTTTATTCGGCAGTTAAATCAACATTTTCCCAATCCCGATTTAGTCATTTATATCGATGTTCTTCCCGATATTTCTCTGGCAAGAATTAAAAACCGAGCCATCACAGAAGTGTACGAAAAACAAGAAAAGTTAATGAAAGTTCGTCAGATGTTTCTCCAGATATTTAAAGAATATAAAGATAATTGTTTACAACTGGATGGCAATGATACAATAGAACACCTTCACCAAAATATTATTAATTATCTTGACCGATTAATTTAAATCCATGCTCAGTATAGAAACCACCCCTAAATTCATCTACCAACCCCACTATAAACCCAATCAATTAATCTGCGGTCACGGCCAAACGGCAATTATCACAGGATGGACAGTAAAACAGTCCCTTGCTAAACATTTAAATCCCGACCAATACGCAGTAATTGGCAATCTTTATAGTCCCACCAGAGGAATTAATCCCCTGCTGAGAAACTTAATAGCAAATCCCCACGTTAGATATTTAGTTATTCTCAACGCGACTAAGGAAGATAAAAACTCCGGTAGCTGTCAATGTTTACTAGACTTTTTTAGTCAAGGATTCCAGCTAGGAAAAAGTGACACAGGTAGAGAATGTTGGCTAATTAATTCTTCTATCACGGGATACATTGACAAAGAAATTGACCGAGAAACCCTTGAAAAATTACGTCAATCGATTCAATATCAACCAGTTAAATCCATTCAAGAAGCGATTGAAACTGTCAAAAATTATGCAGAACAATCTCCCTTACCAACTTGGGGAGAACCCTTAATCTTTCCTCTCTTAGAAAATCTTCCTTCTCTGCTACCTGGGACAAGATACGGTCATCGTATTGAAGGAAAAACTATTGCCGAAACTTGGGTAAAAATTCTCCAAAAGATTAAAACCACCGGCACAATTAGACCCACAGGATATGATGGTAAATGGCAAGAATTAATTGACCTAATGGCCGTTGTCACCGATGAACCCCCAGACTTTTATTTTCCTGAACCTAATTATTTGCCTATAGATAGAGCTTTTCTCACGGAATATATCGGACAAATTCTCGATGATTCCCCTATACACCAAGGAGTTAAATACACCTATGGTCAAAGATTGCGCTCTTGGTTTGGCCGGGACCAAATTGCACAGGTTATCAATAAATTAATCTCAGAAATTGATGCAGCTAGTGCAGTCATGTCCCTCTGGGATGTGAAAGACCACGAAAAGGGAGGTAGTCCCTGTTTAAATCATATTTGGGTGCGAGTGGTGGAAAATGAATTATCTCTCACCGCAATATTTAGAAGTAATGATATGTTTGCCGCTTGGCCGGCAAATGCCATGGGATTGCGTGCTTTACAGCAACATATTAGAGATGAGATTAGCAAGCGCTCCGACTACAATTTATCCATGGGTCCATTAATTACTATCAGTCAATCGGCCCATATATACGATGATACTTGGGAAAATGTCGAACGATTAATCGCCACCCAGTACGATAAAATTGTCAATCAGCGCGATTTCTTTGACCCTAGTGGTAACTTTTTGATTTCTGTGGAAAAAGAACAAATTCTTGTCCAACAAACTACCCCCGGCAGCGGGGAAGTTGTCGCTTGTTATCAAAGCAAAAATCCCCTGAAATTAATCCGCGAGATTGCCGCTACCAATCCCGCAATTATTCCCGAACATATCGGTTATCTGGGAATCGAGTTACAAAAGGCATACAATTGTCTCAAAAATAATCAGCTTTATATTCAAGACCAGTAGATAAGTGGGAAGTAGGAAGTGGGAGCATCTCAATAATATTATTGTAGGGGCGAATTGCATTCGCCCTCTTTTAATAACTTCTGCTGCTCACCATAAGTGAGAGAAAATCACAAATACAAGATGCACCCAATCAGTGAACTGAAAACTCAAATCTGATAACTGATAACTGATAACTGATAACTGATAACTGATTACTGGTCCTTGTTTGCCGAACCAGCGCCGCGATATTTGAGAGATGAGGAGCGAATTGGGTTGGCCACCGTGGGATTATTGGTGATTTTAACCTCCGCACCGCGATATTTACCCCCTCGCTCCTTGACAGGAGCTTCGGCGACTGTTGGCTCCATATAGGTGGCCCCACGATACTTTTTCTCGCCGGCGGTTTCCGGAGTGGGGACGGGGACATTCTTCTGCTCTTCTCGTCCTTGCCATAAAAAGGTGACGACAATCACAACTGTCAAGAGAATTAATAGCTGAATCTGCCAAGGAGCTAAAACCAGACTCAACACTAAACTGATTACCGTGGCGGCACTGGCGAGATAAGCGATCTCATCGCTGGACTTCTGCCAGAAATAGGCAGCCAAGGCAGCGGTGAACAGTGGTAACAAAAACAAATAGGACATTCTGGGTACACCTTGTCACGCTAGTGAACCAATCTCTCTATTATTACCTCCCTTGCTTCGATCGGCGAAAAATATTAACTCAGCTTATAGCTCATATAAGTTTTATTTTGTCAATTCTTCTTTACAATTCGTAAAAATATTGTTACATTTATTTACATGAACTAAAAGTTAAAGCAAAACAGCCAAGACAGCAAGCCAGTTAAGATTGTTTCGGGGAGTATCGGACAGAATATGATTCCTTGAGTCCGAGACAACGGTAAAAAACTTGGCCTACTAGCTTAAAAAAGTTTTCGGGGTTTGGGTTTACCCCATTGACAGATTTGCTTGAGTTCTCCTACATAACTTAGCGCTACCTCGGCTGGACACCGAGGTTTTTTATTTAGTTACAACGTTTTCGACTAAGTAAAACGTAGGCTCTCTTCTTCTTTGTGTGATAAGTTTAGATTATCTAGAAGCGATCAATCTTTGTGTCCTTTGTGTCTTTGTGGTTCGTTCCAGTTGGTCTCGCGTAGCGAGCGCGTTGCGACCGCCAGCAGGAATGTACCCTATAATACATTTTACCCACCAAACCCAAGAGAGCCAAACGTAGATAAATTAATTGAGATTACCTACTTAATTAAAAATTAACTTCATTTTGATGCACGGAATCCAAATAAAACTTGATTACATCTTCTGATGTACCCTGACATTGCAACTGGCCTTTATTCAGCCAAATTGCTTGGTCACAGGACTCTTGAATTAAAGTCAAATCGTGGGAAACTACTAAAATAGTAGCGTTAGAATTCCAGAATTTTTTTAAACGTCGTTTACACTTATTTTTAAAACTTTCATCCCCGACGGAAAGGACTTCATCAAGAATAAGAATATCGGGGTGAACCTCTGTGGCGATCGCAAATCCTAAACGAGCCACCATCCCAGAAGAAAGAGATTTCACCGGCGCTCCCATATATTCTTCTAACTCAGCAAAGTCAAGAATATCTTTGGTTTTTTCCTTCATTTCCTGACGAGAAAATCCCAGCATTACCCCATAGAGAATAATATTATCTTTTACCGGTAAATCTGGATCAAAACCCGCTCCTAATTCAATTAGAGAGGCAATTTGTCCCCTGACTCTCACCTGTCCCTTTGTCGGTTCTAGAATACCACAAATGACTTTTAAAAGAGTAGATTTTCCCGCGCCATTAGCTCCAATGATACCTAATTTTGCTCCAGAATTAATGACTAAATCTATATCATCTAGAACTAATTTTT
The DNA here is from genome assembly GCF_000981785.2 of Microcystis aeruginosa NIES-2549. Classification (NCBI taxonomy): domain Bacteria; kingdom Bacillati; phylum Cyanobacteriota; class Cyanophyceae; order Chroococcales; family Microcystaceae; genus Microcystis; species Microcystis aeruginosa. The sequence goes on from NZ_CP011304.1 coordinate 2,033,079, forward strand.
TGGCAGGTTGACGATATTTACCTTCAAGAAGAGAGAAGATTGTCCTTTTTAGATCATAGGAGAATTCTTCTTGAGTACGTCTTTCGAGAGACACTTGATCGAGTCGAATTACTTCTGTCATTTATAATAAATCCATAAATAAATGTCGCCAGAGTCGGAAGCAAGTCCAACCAATTCCTAAGATGATAATCCCCCCAAGTAGAGATTGAAAAATCAAACCAAAATCTGGCAATCCCGGGGAAAGGGACAATTGACGAATACTTTCGATTACCGGTAATAATGGGTTTAATAGCAGGAATGGTTTTACGGAAGGAGGAATAATTTCTGGAGGATAGAAAATCGGGCTGCTAATCCAAGCGACAAAACAAACAATTTCGTAAAAATAGGGTAAGTCTCTGAAGAAAACGTAGAGGGTACTGACAAAAAAACCCACTCCCGTGCAAACCAGAGAAAGACCGATCACAGGAAAAATCAGAGCAATTACATTAATTAAACTTTGAGACTTCCAAAGAGTTACTATGACCAAAAGGGGAAAGATACTAATAGCAAATTGAAAAATATTTGCCACTACCATGGAAACGGGAAAAATGCTAACTGGCAGACGAATTTTATTTAAAATACTGCCATTACCAACGATACTAGGTAAGGCTTGGTTAGTGGAAGCATTAAAAAAATTTATTACTACTAAACCAGTGAAAGCCGCTAGGACATAGTTAACTATAGAATTATCAAAATAAGAGGCGAAAACCGTGCCGAAAATTGCCGTGTATAGTGCAGTCATAATCACGGGATTTAACAAAGACCAGTAAACCCCCAGAAAAGAACCCCGATAGCGTCCCTTGAGATTACGTTCCACTAAAACACTAAGCAATTCGTAATATCGCCGCGCTGTTGACCATCTAGTTTTTGCTTGGAGATCGGTCATAGGGATAATTGTCATCTCGTCAGTATTCAGTGCTTTATTCTAAACGATTAACGTCAATTTTGTCTATCGATCGAGGGGGGACTCTAGTTTTTATCCAGTCCCCGACGACTCTCCCTCTCGGGAAAAAGTTCCCCCACTAGGCCATTTATCCGGCTCAAAAAGCTTAAAAAACGCTAAAAGCCTCTTTTTTTAGGGTTGAATTCGGTTTTTAGGGACAGCCTCAGCTAATTGACCTAGACTCTAGCAGGTTTGCCAATAAAATAGACACCAGATAAAAGTCAAGAAATGCCGATTTAAACAGAGCTAATCTCAGAAAAACTGGAGTCAAAAACCGATAACTGAACAACTTCCTAACAGCTAAGTAGGTAGGTGTTAAAAGTTGTCAGACACCCCCCTTATCAAGGGGTGATTAAGGGGGGATTAAGGGGGGATTAAGGGGGGATTTATCTTCAATTTAATTATAACTACTTACTTAAACCAAGAATTTAATCTAATTGATGTCCTGTGAGTTCCACAAAGATATCTTCGAGGTTGGAAGGGCGACACATTACTCCAGTTTTATCGCTCAAAGTGTCGAGATAGGCATTGGCATCAGCGACGGTGGGGAAGAATTTATAATCAATTTTATCGCCAACTTGTTTGATAACTAAACTCTCACCATACTTAGCACGAAAATCCGTTAGAGTTCCTAATTCGATTAATTTGCCCGCATCCATAATGCCAATTCTGCCCGGTTTTCCTGCGGCGTTATCCTGACAGAGAAATTCCACTTCTTCCATGTAGTGAGTGGTTAACAAAATTGTCATTCCTTGCCGGTTTAAATCCCGAATTACTTCCCACAAACGACGACGATTTTGGGGATCTAAACCGACTGTCGGTTCATCGAGAAAGAGAATTTTTGGTTCGTGAAGAAGAGCGCGAGCAATCTGTAAACGTCGTTTCATCCCTCCAGAAAGAGTTTTGGCAAGGGCAGATTTTCGATCGCTTAAACTGACATAATCTAAATAGCGATCGATTAATTCCTGCCTCTGGGGATTGGGGATATGGTGCATCCGGCCGTGAAATTCCATATTTTCCCAGACGGTTAATTCCCCATCAACGCTAATCTGTTGTAAGACTACCCCAATATTTCTTTTCACCTGATCGCGGTATTTTTTGACATCATACCCCGCCACTGCGATTTCTCCTTGACTTGCTTCGGTTAGAGTGATAATCATGCGGATTGTCGTCGATTTTCCCGCACCGTTGGGACCGAGTAAACCAAAGATTTCCCCTTTTTCGATGGCAAAGGAAAGCTCGTTAACTACTGGCAGATTGTTATAGATTTTAGAAACGCGATCGAGAGCAATAGCGGCGGTCATAGTTACAAAAGTTAATATTCTAGCTATGGATTAGTGTAACCGAATTAGCCTAACTGACGGCGATTTTATCCTTTCCTCTCAAGGTACTCCTATCGACTTTGGTTTGACATCTTCACAATCAGATTAGAATACGGATAAAAAATCTTGACTTTGCCGGTATCCGATGGGAGTTTTTCTGCCAATTCTGTGTTTATGTCTAGGAATAGGGGAATTTTTCCTCAATCCCCCCATTAGTCTCGGTAATTCCCCCCCCGCAACCACGGTAATCCGAACGGAAACCCGTTTGCTGCTAAATTTAAAAAAAAGACGAGTTTTTGTTTACCAAGGACAGAAAATAATCGCTTCTTACCCTGTGGCGATCGGTCGTCCGGGTTGGGAAACCCCGACGGGACAATTTAGGGTGATTCAGATGGTGCGGGAACCAGTCTGGGAACATCCTTTCACTGGTCAACTGGTGCCATCGGGAAAAAACAACCCTTTAGGGGCGCGTTGGATTGGATTTTGGACCGATGGCGCGAATTTTATCGGTTTTCACGGTACACCCCAAGAAAATCTCATCGGCCGGGCCGTCTCCCACGGTTGCGTTAGGATGCGAGATCGAGATATAAAGGCTTTATTTGAAAAGGTACAAATCGGCACTTCAGTGATAGTAATCGCTCAATAGAAACAATGGCACAAAATGTCACATTTACGAACACTTTACCCCCATGATGTCGAGAGAGCCGTCTTAACCAGTAATTTAGATAGTCAACAGTTTAAAATGAGAGAAACTGAGCCAAGAGGATAATCGGTGAATATTATTGAACTAATCGGGATCGTGGCGGGAATATTAACCACTGTATCTTTTTTACCCCAAGTGATTAAAACTTGGCGTTATCGTTCGGCTAAGGACTTATCCCTAACTATGTTTATTTGCTTTTGTCTGGGGGTTTTTCTTTGGCTCATATACGGCCTTTATATGAACAGTAAACCGATTATTATCGCTAATTTTGTTACTTTTATCTTAGCGGGGACAATTCTCTATTTTAAGATTAAATATGATTAAAATAACTGACAATCCCTTGCGGCCCTATTGGCTCACGTCATGACAATTCTACAATTTATTGGGCCATCTAGGGGCGCGGATAGGATTTTTAGGTTAATTTATTGTTAAGATAATCATCTTTGACCATTGAGACCAAATTTGGGGTCAAGAAACATGAGCAATCGCATCGAGTGGATTAATGCCCTATCAACCCGTCCCTCCCTAGAAGCGGCGGTGACGGAGGTAGTAGAAAAAGTGCAAGATAAGTTAGTTGGATCGGCAGATCTAGCCATAATTTTTATTTCTTCTGCCTATGCCAGCGACTATCCCCGTTTAGTTCCCTTAATCTTGGATAAACTCCCCGTTCCTGTGCTGATCGGCTGCGGTGGGGCGGGGATTGTCGGCATGGGTGAGAGGGAAAAAGCGCGAGAAATCGAAGCGAGTCCGGCTTTAAGTCTCACCGTCGCCCATTTGCCCAATGTGGAAGTGCAGCCCTTCTATATCGAAGCGGCGGAAATGCCCGATCTCGACAGTTCCCCCTCTAGTTGGACAGAATTATTAGGGGTAGAAGCGGCCAAAAATCCCCAATTTATCCTTTTAGCCGATCCTTTTTCCAGTCGCATCAATGATCTGTTAGAGGGTTTGGATTTTGCCTACCCCGGTTCGGCCAAAATCGGCGGTTTAGTCAGTGGTGGCATGATCGAACGTTCTGGGGGTCTATTCTACCACGATCAAAAAAAACCGCGTAATACCTATCTCTATCGTCAGGGAACCGTAGGAATCGCCCTTTCTGGCAATATTATCGTCGAAACTATCGTCGCCCAGGGTTGTCGTCCCATCGGACCGATTTATCAGGTGAGTGAGGGAGAACGCAATATTATCATCTCCATGACCGGTAAAGGGGCCGATGGTACTCCCCAACCACCTTTAAACCTACTGCGGGATTTAATCCCCTCCTTAAGCGAAAAAGACCGAGAATTGTCGCAACACTCCCTTTTTATCGGTATTGCTAGGGATGAGTTTAAAATGCAGTTGCGGGCCGGGGATTTCTTAATTCGCAATGTTTTGGGAGTAGATCCTCGCCAAGGTGCGATCGCAATTGGCGATCGAGTTCGTCCGGGGCAGCGGGTACAATTTCACCTGCGCGATGCCGACACTTCCGCTCTAGATTTAGAATTACTTCTGCAAGCTTTTCCCCGAGACAAACCTAATAGCTCAGAGGTACTAGGTGCTTTAATCTTTTCCTGTCTCGGTCGCGGGGAAAATCTCTACGAAAAACCGGACTTTGATTCGGGTCTTTTTCAGCGTTATTTCGCCAATGTTCCCCTTGCCGGTTTCTTTTGCAATGGGGAAATCGGGCCGGTGGCCGGTCGCACTTTTTTACACGGTTATACCTCGGCTTTTGCCCTCTTTCGTCAGGGAATTTAAGGCTATACTAAATAGTTAGTACGCTAGGGAGTAGAACGATGGTAAAAGCCCAATCTTTCTCTGAGTCGGAGATTATCTATGCCGATAGTGACGGTAAACCGATGGCCGATCATACCAAACAGTTTCGCTGGATTGTGACGATTAAGGAAAATCTCGAATGTTTATTCGCAGAGAATGACCATGTGTTTATCGCCGGCGATCTGTTGTGGTATCCCGTCGAGGGGGATAATAAAACTTGTCAAGCGCCGGATGCTATGGTGGTGTTTGGCAGACCCAAGGGCGATCGAGGTTCCTATAAGCAATGGTTAGAAAACCAGATTGCGCCGCAGGTGGTCTTTGAAATTCTCTCTCGGGGCAACACCAAAGCGGAAATGCGCCGAAAATGGCAATTTTATCAGCGTTTTGGCGTAGAAGAATATTATCTCTATGATCCCGATGCTAATTATCTACAGGGTTGGTGGCGCAGGGGTGATCACTTGGAGTTGATTCCTGCGATCGATAATTGGCTGAGTCCGCGGCTACAGATTCGTTTTCAACTGGAGAGTCCCCAGTTAGCTATTTTTTATCCCGATGGCTCGCGGTTTTTGACCACCCTAGAAATCAAGCAAAAGGCTGAATTAGCCGAACAAAGGGCCAGGACCGCCGAACAGCAAGCCCAACAGGAACGGCAACGGGCCCGGGAAGCTGAGGCAAAATTAGCCCGCTTAGAGGCGCAATTACGGGCCCTGGGGATTAATCTAGAGGAAAGCTAACGAGAGGCGGGAAGAACGGGATTTAACCACTGGAGAATCTCATCTTTGAGACGGGAATTATCCCGGGCAAGTCCCTGTTTTAACCATTGGCCGATCGCATCGAGGGGAGTAAATACTTCTCCGGTTTGCCAACTGACATCTTGACTCAAGGGAGTGAGATGATTACCCGGGAGAGTTCGCAGGGCAATTAAATCATTAAAGCGTTTTTTTAGCAGGGGATTTAATACCAGCGATTGATCGATCGTGTCGTCTTGAAAACGGATTAAAAGATTGCGACGAATGGCATAATCTTGGAAAATTAACTCGTTTGTTTCTTCGGGGGAAGGGGTAAATTCGAGGTTAAAAGTGGTGTCAATTTGTAAAGGTTCGATAAAAGGAATAGCCCGACGAATGGGATAATTATTAAAGGAAATGAGGATATTTCCTTCCCGTTCCACTTCGTAGAGACTACCGATTAATAAATGTAGTTTACAACCCATACTGTGACCCAATCCGTAGATGGGGAGATAACCTTGGGGCAGACTATGATTCCAGCGCAGACGTTCAATAATATTATCAAAACGGTTTAAAACTGTGCGGGCGATCGATTTGTGATCGAGGGTATTAATAAAGGGAGTCGCGACAATAGCGTATCCTGAATTGCCAAGACTTTCTAATAACCAACGATAGGTAATATTCGGGGCTGCCGCCACAAATGCCCCCCCTAAAAAGTGAATGATACCCCGGGGACGACGGGGGAGAAAAACCCAATTACCTGCTATTTCTTGCCAATTCATAATTAGTTATCAGTGAATTAAGTAGCTGGTTATAATTAAATTAAAAATAGATTTTAGGTTCGATCCCTCCTTAGTCCTAGGGTTGATTCATAGTAGGGTTGATTCATGAATCAACCCTACCTTTAGTCCCCCCTTGATAAGGGTGGTGTCTGATAATTTTTAACGCCTACCTACTTAATAACTTAGTCACTCACCAAATAAATACCACTTCATATTATACTAAATCCTGTTTAAAAGGGATAGGATATTAGTCAGAGATTGGCACGGCTGGATAAGGATAACTGCTTACCCAAGTCATCAAAAATCGGGATGAATAGTTCTAGTCGAGTTTTTTCTTAATAAAAGCCACTAATTGAGACATTTGTTTCTTGATAGTTTCCATTTCTGTTTGCATTTGGGCAATTTGGGCATGGAGAGTCTGAATATCGGTGCTATAATCCCCAGTGAGTTCCTCTAGTTTCGGGCTAGAAACTGTCGGTTTGGGAGAATACTGTTTTGCCTTGGCTATCGCTTCTTTAATCGCTTGTATTAATTGTTTTTGGTCGAAAGGCTTCTCAATAAAGGCAAAATACTGGAAAGGTTCGGGTATTTTCTCTACTAGCTCCTCTTTCCTTCCCGACATTAACACTAGGGGGATACTTTTGAGATTATCTTCGCTTTGGATTTGCTGAAACACCTCCCAACCGCTCATTTTTGGGAGAAGGAAGTCCAAAATAATCAAATTCGGGTTTTCAGTACGGATGAGATTATAGCCCTCTAATCCGTCTTTAGCTTCGAGGAATTCAAAGTTACCCTCTGGTAACATATCGCGAACGCGCATCCTAATCACTTTACTGTCATCGATAACGAGAATTTTATGATTTGACACGATAGACACCTTAGACAAGAGACAATAGATAAACTCGATGATTCGAGGGGATATTGGCGAAAACTTTCGGCATAGGCATTGAGGATTCCCAAAAAACCCTTAGAAACTAACATACATCTTGACACTCCCGTCGCGCTCATGCGAGAGATTCTTGGTTCATCGAGTTTCCTTAATCTGGCAGGACGTATCCAACCAAACCAGAGGGAATCTCTCCCCAAGCGTATTAGTTTCGGTATGCCCTACCGTACTTAGTCCCTTTTTGAGAATGTTGATAGCGGCGTTAATATCTCTATCTTCTACATAGCCACAGTGGGGACAAATATGGGTTCTTGTCGATAGAGATTTAGGGACTTTTTGACCACAATTAGAACAATTTTGACTCGTGTTATGGGGGGCTACTGCTACCGTAGCCTTACCATATTTAAAGCCAAAATATTCTAACCATTGCCGAAAAGTTGACCAAGCCACATCATTAATAGATTTAGAGAGTTTAGAGTTTTTTACCATGCCTTGAATATTTAAGTTTTCGTAGGCGATGAAATCGTTAGATTTAATGACGTGCAATGCCTCTTTTTCGACAAAGCCTTTACGTTGCCTACTTACTCTTAAATGCTTTCTAGCATATCTCTTTCTAGCTTTTTGGTAGTTGTTTGATTGGGGTTGACCTTTTCTAAACTTTTTAGATTTTTTCCGATTCAGACGGTTTAATCTTTTTTCTGCCTGGCGATAGTATTGCGGTATTTCTACCGTTTCCCCATCACTATTAGCGTAGAAAACTTTTAAACCTACATCCAATCCCACACATCTTTTAGTCGGTTCTAGCGGTTTAGCATATTCCCGAATATCAACACTTAGACAGAATTGGACATAATAACCGTCTGCTCGTTTAACAATCCTAACTCGTTTAATTTGGTCTATGGGGTAAAAGTTTAGGTCTCTAGTTCCTTTTAGTTTAACCGTGCCAATGTTTTTCTTATCTGTGAAAGTGATTTTCTTTCTATCCTCTGATAATTTCCATCCGGAGTTTTTATATTCCACAGAACGATTATTTTTCTGAAATTTAGGATAACCTTTTTTTCCTTTAACCTTTTTCTTACAATTATCATAGAAACGGGCAATAGCTGACCAAGCTCGTTCGGCCGATGCTTGTCTGGCCGTAGAATTTAGAGTATCGACAAACTTGAACTGTTTGGCGAGAACTGCACAATATTTATTGAGAGAATATTTATCGATTTTGTCTTCTCTCTTGGCATCCATCCAAAGCCTTAAAGCCTTATTTCTGATGAATTGTACTGTACGAATAGCTTCATCAATGGCAGAACATTGACTTGGTTTGACCACGGCTTTCATTTCTAAGACAATCATTGTTGATCGACCTCAAACAACTTATTTTAAGTTAACCTGTAGAGCATCGGATTGTCAAGATTTTAGTTGTGCTTCGCTGTTTTATATTGGTCGGGGTTTCATCCCGTTGCGCTCAAGCAAGGGCTTCGGCCGTGAGCTCAGCCGAACGGTCTTCACCCCGACATTTGAGATAAAGAAAAAACCTCGGTTAATGTCCGAGGCTGCTGTTGTAGGAGAACTCAATGCAAAACAAAAGGAAGATACCAAAACCAAAGAGGTTTTTATCGGTAAATCACCCTTATTGTCCCATTGTAACCCCTGTTTAAGCGTATCGGGATGAAGTAGCACTTTTTAGGGCTAAATAACCTAAACCGAGACATAAAAGCGCATTTACGCCCAAAAATGCCTGAGCGCTCCTACCAGAACCTAACCAGACCAGAGTAGGATCGATAACAGCACTGATCCCTAAAGTCACCGCCATGGCTAAACTTACCCCCACCGCTAACCATTTTGCTTGGGGATGACCTAAAAGCAGAGCAATCAGGACAAAAGGCAGGATAACACTGGCAAAAAGCGGATTAAGGACAGAACTTCCCTGAATAACGCCTCCTAGGTCGGAAAGAGAACTCCCCATGACTCGGAAAGGCCATTGGGGTAAATCGAAGATATAAAGACCTCTGAGGAAAAATAAGCCAGAACTGCCAAAAATTAGACCAGCATTCAAAAATCCGTTCCAGGAGAAGGGAAAATAATTTCTCAGCCACCAAGCGAGGAGATAAGAACCCAAAACCATAGCCATTTTGGGTAAAACTGCCACCGCACCGCCATCAATCCAGAAACGAGGATTGAGATAACCGTTATCGCGCAACCAACGCCAAAAATCCCGGAAAGTAATCTGTCCTTTTAGGGCTAATTGTAGGGCATTGCCCGCGTCTAATTGTCCGGCCCCAAAATGATTAAAGGGATCATCATTGATCTTACGGGCCGACTGTTGCAAAACCCCTAAAACTGCATTGGGTTCTTTAATTCCCGCAGCCTTGATTAAAGCTACCACGCCGGCAACGTGAGGGGCTGCCATGCTGGTTCCCTGAAAACCGAGGAACGCCGGTTCCCCTCCCTTAGCCGGATCGATGGTTTCTTGGATAATTTTACCCGTATCGGAGCCGCCTGGGGCAGCAATATCGATTCCGGCCCCGAAATTAGAATAGGGGGCTTTATTTCCGGAGGCATCTACCGCAGAAACGCCGATAACGTGCGGAAAACGGGCGGGATAGGCGGCGGAATTATCATCGCCATTACCGGCAGCGGCGACGATTACCACACCTTTACTATAGGCATATTCGATCGCCTCTTTCATTACTTGGGTTTCCCCTCCACCCCCTAAACTCATATTGATGACATCGGCTTGATTATCGACGGCAAAACGGATCGCTTCGGCGATATCTCCCACGGTTCCCCCACCCGTCCCGGAAAGCACCTTGAGGGGCATAATTTTGGCTTTGTAGGCGATGCCGGCCACCCCGTAGTTATTATTGGTCGATTGGGCAATTGTTCCCGCTACATGGGTTCCGTGACCGTTATCGTCCTCGCTATTGCTGCGATCGTTGACGAAGTCGTAGCCTTCCACAAACTCGGTTTCTCGCAGATCGGGAACTCTTGATACACCTGTATCAATGACGGCGACGGTGATCCCTTCACCGTGATTTTCTTCCCAAGCGCGTTCGATATTTATCCCCCTCAGGTTCCACTGTTTGCTATAGTCGGGGTCATTGGGGGCGATGAAAGCATGATAAATATAATCGGGTTCGATCGATTCGGTGTATTTTTTAACGTCGGAATTGCGGAGAGTTTTCAGGAGTTTGCTATCTCCTGCCACGGTGTAAAGATGTTCATCGATGGAAAAAATACTATTTAAACTGGTGGTTTTTCCCGCTTTTTTGTTGATAGCATTTAACTGTTCATCTAGTACGCTGACGGGTATATCGTCCCTGAAGTCGATTAAAATTGATTGATACTCGCCCCGATGTGCTAGTCCAGTAAAGTTAAAGATAGCAAATCCTAGACCGAGCATAAATAGGGTTAACAATAAAATTTTTTTCATAGATTTCCTAAGAATTTATCATTACAAGCTAAGGTTTTTTTAGTTTTGATGAGAAAATTTGCTCGAAGTTCCCCTATTTTTGTCTCAGTTGAAGATAGAACTAACCAGTTACAAAAAAGTCACCTGTTGTTTATTTTAAGCTCGATCGCCGATCACTGTTAATTGCCGACTGGCAAAAATAGCTTCATAGTGGCGATAATGTTTAAATTCCAGGAGATTATAGAAAGGATCCTCCAGAAAAAAGGTTTTATGTTCGGTTATCTCCCCATTAAAGCGAGTTTTTGGTTCTAGATAAAATTTTAGTTGATTGACTCGTGCTTTTTCGAGAAGATTGTCCCAATCCCTGGCATCTGGCAGAATTAGACCAAAATGGCGAGGATAAATGCTATTTTGGGGAGTAAGAGGCATTTCAGTGACGTGAGCGACTACCTGATGACCGTAGAAATTTAAGATTATCGCTTTCTCGGTTTCCCTTCCCGCTAAACAACCTAAACCATCACAGTAGAAGCTTTTAGCGGTGGACACATCGGTAATCGGAATAGCGAGATGAAAAATTGCAGGTTGATTCATGGCGATCGAGTTTATCCGCATTCTACTAGGTTCCATTGTAGCGATCGAGGGGCAACTGTTACAGGAATTTTTTCTTGAAATTGGCAATTACCTAGGGTTGCCTGAATAAATCTAAAAAACCTTGTTGAATAATATATTTAGGCTTTTTTGACATCAAAAAGTGCCGACTCTTAGAGTAATCGCAGGGAAATTTTAGGCACTTTTTCCCTGAAAATCGATAAAACCCCACACCCTACACCCTACACCCCACCTAAAGACTTTGTGCGATTCTAAAACCAGCGTGTTGATAAAAATTCCGGCGAAACCAATTGCGATAGTAGGGTAGGATTTCTGTGCCGTTAGTCACCCAAGCTCCTCCTAACATCATTTTATGTTGACTATTAAAGAACGGAGTGGAATTGTCAGCATAGAGGTAATGGGGTTGAAAGTCAGTTAAGGGATTAAAATCATCTTCTAGCCATTCCCAGACGTTACCGCGTAAATCATAAATTTCTGAGTTATTACCAGAATTTTTTAACATTCCTACGGGAGTGGGAGAACAGAATTTTAAATTGAGGTTATAATCATCAAATTTATCGTTTTCTAGGGTATAACATCGATTTTTTTGACTGCCATAGGTGGCTAAATTCCACTCAGCTTCCGTCATTAAACGTATTCCTTGACCTTGAAAACGACAGTAAGCGATCGCTTCATAATAGTTAACTTCTACCGGCCAATCAAGAGGTAAATCGAGAACATCAAACATGGCTCGATGTTGATAATTTCCCCCCTTATCTACCAGCCAAAATTTAGGATATTTGACTCGATAATGATTTTTCCATTGCCAAGCTTCCTCATCCCAATAACTGGGATTTTCGTAGCCACCATTATGGACAAATTCTTTAAATTCTCCGTTGGTAATCATATATTTACTCACCAGAAAATTGTTAACTTGAACTTGCCGATAACCATACTCGTTATCCCAACCATAAATAGGAGAATCTTGGGGTTTACCAATTTCTACTATTCCCCCAGAAACCTCCACCATTTGATTAGGATAAGCTTGACCAAAAGAAGGGGCATAATGCCAACCTTGAGGACGTTGCAGACAGTCTAAAGGCAGTTGTCTGAGTAACATTGAAGATGTTTCAAAGTGAACACGCTGATGCTCGATTCCCATCATTAATGACCAGAGAGAATGCCGAGGATGAATAGGAAGATTAAGGGGTACATTTTTAATTATTTCGACCACAATTTCATAGACTTGTTGTCGATATTCCCAAACTTTAGCCACCCCAGGCCACTGAATATGGGCGGTAGCAGAGTTTAATTCTTCAGGAGTTGCTGGATCTACTCCCACTCCAAACAATAATTCATAGTCAGGATTAGGGCTTTTTTTTAATAGGTTAACCAGCTGCAATTTATTCAGATAAAAAGCGGCCGCATGACCTAAATAAAAAATGAGGGGATTTCTTAAATCGTCAGGGTTACAGTAAAAAGCTTCTTCTTTGATGATGCTTTTTAACAGCATATCTTCTAATTGCCAAGCATTTTCAAAATAGTCCAGTATATTTTCTCGACTACAGTTACTTAGAGAGATAGGAGCCTGTGCTTGAATCTTTTCCATGTTTTTATGCCTCTATTACTGATGATAATTTTCTCATTATTTACAGGGATAACTGACAGAGAATTAACCCAAATAAATTTTCAGGATCGGTGAAAACCTTGAGCGGGTTTAATCCCTTTGATTTTAGGTCTTTTTGCATAGTTTCTAGGTTGAATTTACGCGAGATTTCTGTTAAAATACTTTCCGACGCTTGAAAATTAACCGTTAAATCGAGTTTTTTAAGATGAACAGGATGAGTTTTTTGACAAATTAAATACATTTCAATTTGAGATTTATCTTGATTATAGATAGCTTGATGACTAAATAAATCAAGGTTAAAATCAGCTTGAAAACGCCAATTTAAATGGGAAAGCATATTTAAATTAAAAGCGGCTGTCACCCCTTGAGCATCATTATAAGCTGCTTCTAAAATTGCCACTGGTTTTTGGAGATCAATCCCTAATAAAAAATAATCTCCAGCTTTTAGGACAGTGGCAATTTTTTCTAAAAATTTATCACATTCAGCCGCAGAAAAATTACCGATAGAACTTCCCAAGAAAAAAATCATTCTGGTATTATCAGAAGGGTTTTGACAATAGGCTAAGGCCTGTTCATAGGTTCCAATTAACCCCTGAATGGGTAAATTAGGATATTCTTTTTGTAATTCTATGGCACTAGCTTTGAGAATAGTTTCACTAACATCGATAGGTACATATTTAGAGGATTTTTGTTGCTGATAATAAGCATCCAATAACAGACGAGTTTTAGTGGAACTACCACTGCCTAATTCGATCAATTCGCAGGAGCCTGTATAGGCGACAATTTCTTGAGCATATTCTTGGAGAATAGCCGCTTCTGTCCTAGTGGGATAGTATTCTGGCAATTGACAGATTGCTTCAAAAAGTTGGGAACCTTGCCGATCATAAAAATATTTAGATGGTAAACTTTTGGGGGTTTTAGTTAATCCTTCAATCACATCTTTGCCATCATCTTTAACTATATTTTGTCGCGTAGCATCGGTGGCTAAATACTCAATTTGTAACAGTTCTTGGTTAGATTGTTTAAGTTGCATAGATTCTCCAGATTATTCTCCAGTTTTTTGATTGTTCTTGATCGATACCGAGGATGAAATCCACTTTGACAGCTTGAATACTGGCAGAGATTATCGTTCTTTGGTAATTTTACCACTAAAACCCCGCAAAATTTACCTCTTGTCTAGATAGACAAGGTTTGTGGATGGTAAATAAAAGCCGTTAAATTGATCGCCAGTAAGCTGATGCTATTCAAGTAAAATTACTGGTTTAATTAATCAGTAAAGACTGCATTTCCTCTAAAGTAAGATTTTCTTGAATATAGCGAGGATTAAGGGGATGATAGGGACTAGCAAGACGATCTATCCTAATAATTGTCGCCGTTTCAGGAATGAGCGGAATATCGGGATCGTAGGGGGTGCTGCGGGTAAGGGAACTAGAAAAACCCTTAAAAATAGAGATTTCTTCTTCCTCCCCATCCACAGCAATAGTCACCAATAAAACCTCGTGGGGATTTTTGAGGGTGTATTGTTCGAGTTGTTGACCAATATTCATAGAAAAATGGCTAATTATCGATAGCTAAAAACTTATTGTTGTAAAGCTGAACGTCCCTGTTTGCCGAGGCGAATAAGAAGAAAATGGGCAAAATAGAGAGTATAAAAAGAGAGACCAACTAAACCAAAAAAGCCCAAAACATTAGCAGTAGCTTCTGAATGAAAAATCTCGCGAAACTGCCAGGGTGCTTCCTGCCAAACCTGACAATAGGGAGAATTTAGCAATTCCCCTGACATAGCACAGGAGAGAAAAGGTAAGGTAGAAATTGCACCCAAAGGAGAATAGATAGTTACTGCCCAACGCCAAGCAGTGGTGACAAATTTAATCGGACTGGCGGGTAAATCTTTAATTTCATCGTTAATATCTACCCAAAACCATAGAGAAATCGGGATTAAAATCTTAGCTAAAAAACTGGTGACAAAACCAATTGGCCAGGAAGCAATCATTAAATATACGGTAATTAACAAAAGACTAGCCACTCGCCAATAGATAATCAACAATTTTTGTAATGATTCGATTTTTGCAAATAAAGACCAAATTAACAAAATTGCCGGAATAATCACCGTAAATAGGACGGCTAAACGATAATCTATCCAAACGAGAGGACGAAACCAAAGTTGATTCATAAACTATTTAGACATAATTACACTGTCACCATTTTACTGTCTTCGGACGCAGGAGCCAAAATCGGCCACAGCTTGACCAACAAACAAAAAAACGAGGGGCGATCTCTTTATAGCTGAGATCGCCCTAAAGCTAGGATTCTACTGTGAGGAGAGAAAAAACCGCTGCCCGACTCCATTAATCGTCATAAACGCGACACTCGGCGGCATCGGGATTATCATCACAATACTTTTGGAAGTAGGTTTTTTGGGGGTGGTCCTGACGTTGGTGAGCTGCTTCTGCTTGTAATTCTTCCACCGCATCCCAAGCGGCGGCGCATTCGCCAGAGGTGGCACCTTCCGTACTACAGACGGTTCTGGCGTTTTCTAGCTCTTCTTGAATTTTATCTTGGATATTGCTCATGATTCCTCTGGAATTGATCTATTGAATTAGGGGTCGAGAAGGTCGTCACCGACCTCCCCTCCCATTCAGAACCGTGCGTGAGATTTTCACCTCACACGGCTCCTAGTTTGACTGTTCCCTTGTTAAGGATACAGCTTGACTTCTTTTGGTTTGCCTTGTATTATCTAGTTTGACTTCCTTAGATGTCAAATCAGGTGATTTCAGGCTTCCATCAGATGCCGATTTATCATCGTGACAGTGGCGGTGTAGTAATTGAAGGTTTTTATATTCATTCTTTCCGCCTAAGCTGAGAGGGTGAATGTGGTCAACTTCAATTAAATCCGATGGGGTGAAATACTGTCCACATCGGCTACACTTGCCTTGTTGCTTCTTAAGTAGTTTAGCTACTCTTGTCGGTGTGTCGATTGCTTGTCCTCGTCTGGTCGCCCAGTAAGTCCAATTTCCGTCGTAAGGTGAAGCGTCGGGGCGTACTAGGGTATGTCTGACGATTGGTGTCCAATTATGTTGCCATAAATGAAGACCATCTTTGGTCTTAAATAACCAAGATTCTTGTCTTTCTTTCTCATTGCTGAGTTTAACTGTACCCGGTCTAAAGTAGTTTCTCAGCTTTTCGTAGTTCGCTTTACCGCATCTTGAGACTGTCCATGCCCTTAACATTAACCAGATTGTGTGGTCTAGTTTACTGAAGGTATCCATAGATACTGCTCCTGAGTAGTAGTTAGCCCAACCTCTAATGATTGGGTTTAATTGACTAATCAGGGCTGATTGAGGTGCTGTCTTGTGTTTTTTGATTACACCTTTAATCGCTTCTGTGTGGGCTTTAATTGCTTTTTGGCTGGGTTTAATGTGGGTTTTGTGACCAATTAATCGTCTTCCCCCTCCTATTTTCCCAGATTTGTATTTTCCTACTGGATATTGCCTGATATTGAATCCTAGAAAATCAAAACCGGGTTCTTCTGTTTTCCCATTGTACTCAATGGGGTTAAGTGTATGACACACTCTGGTTTTTTCTGGTTTGAGTTCTAATCCAATTGGTTTTAACCATTCAGAAATGGCAATCTTGCACTGTTCAATGATTTCGAGTGAGGGGGAAATCACTACAAAGTCATCGGCATATCTTATGAGAACAGCTTGATTAGTAGCTTTCTTTTTGGGAAATAACGTTTCAATTAGTCTCGCCATTCCATCCAGTGCGATGTTGGCTAGTAGTGGACTTATTACCCCTCCTTGTGGTGTCCCGGTTTCTGTTTCTTCAAATACGCCTTTATCCAATACTCCTGCTTTGAGCCATTGTTTTATGTCTCTTTTCAGGGAGCTTGGATAATGAATTTTGGACAGTAAACAGTTGTGATTAATTCGGTCAAAACACTTGGCAATATCAGCATCTAATACAAAGTAGCTACCTTGATTAATGGTGATGTATATCTTTGATATTGCGTCATGGGCAGACCTTCCCGGTCGGAAACCATAACTGGTTCCTTCCATTTTTGATTCCCATTCTGGCTCAAGTGCCGATTTAATCAATGCTTGTCTAGCTCTGTCTTTGATGGTTGGTATTCCTAATGGACGTTTTTCATCCTTACCGGGTTTAGGAATCCATACCCTTCTTAATGGTTTTGCTTTAAGTGTTCCCTTGATTTCTTCGGTTAGATTTAGCCTTTGTTCTGGGGATACTGCTATCACTCCATCGACTCCTGCTGTTTTCTTTCCTTGGTTGTCTTGGGTTACTTTGCGAACTGCTAATAGACGAGCGTAGTACGATTTCACCAATAGACGTTGCAACCTTCTAACCTTTGCATCCTGTCCCGATTTAGCCGCTTGGTATATCCTCTTTTGAAGCTTAAAAACGTATCTTTGGACTTTCGCCCAATTGATAGCTTTCCATACATTCGTAGTCTTAGTGGTTTTCGGTTTTCCGAATCCTTTACCTTCTCTCGATTTCGTCATATAGACTTCTACTAGACTCTATCCTTACAATCAAACCGTAACCTGTTAGCATATCTTGACTATTACCGTCAAGCGTTGGCTTTTGGTTACATCTCACACCCTTAAAGGCTTGCGCTTACACTTGTCACTACTGGGTATTTCGACCGATACTCAGAGCCTAAAAGGGGTTATCACGTTCCGTTTATATGGGCATTCCATCTTTAGATTTGTCCTTTCCATCGGGGTACTTTTAAAGGTCTGTGTAAGTGACTAAGCGAGTTTCTTACTTTTCCCCTTGTTCTTTTGAACGTAGTGTATCAACCTATTTCACTACTTAATCGTTACGATGGTTCAGGTCAGACATTCGGCTCACGCCTAATCTTGGATGGTTGGCAGTGGTCTCGTTTCTGGTGTTAGGTTACACCTCGGAGCCTTCCGTTCCCCGCTTCAGTCCCAGAGTTGTGACTTCTGAATCTGGGGGTGGCTATCGCCGTTACTCTCACCTTTGTAGTAATTGTAAATAATTGTTACAAAGTGTTTTGACCTTGAGTCCCCTTGCCTAGTTTGGTATCGGGTGATACTAAACGTCGGGACATATAAACAGTTATAAGGTTGGTCTGGGTTGACCTCTTAGATTCAGTCAGGGGACTGAAGACCTTATTAGGCGGTTATTTCGGGCATTTCAGCCCTATTTCATGCCTAAACGTTTCGCACCACTCTAACAATTATACAGTCACCTTCTCAAACCATAGGATCGGTTATCCCACTCGATCGCCTTTCCTGTGCTATTGAGCCAATCCTAGCGCAATTGTTGGGGAATTTAAGATCAAGATTTCCTGACTAGGCCAATTTTTAGCCCAGATTTCGCACTGGAGAAACGCCACAGGGATTTCTCCCCGGGATAGACAGCGAGCAGAAGCATATATCGACTTATTTAGGCCGTCTTAGCGGTCTCGATGCTCCCTTAGACAGGGTGGCGCAGATCGAATAAGTTATTCTAGGGACTAGGGGAAAAAGACTGTTTTGCTGGCAATAGTCAGCATTCCTGTCACCAAAATGCCGACAATGCTAAGGAATCCAATGGTGGTAATGTTGACTCGTGCGTTGAGATCGTCAACCCGCTTTTCTAGTCGCGTAACTTTGGCATCTAAGGCCTTAATATCCCCTTTAATTTCTCCTAAACTGTTTTTGATCGCCTTCTGTCCATTTTCTAGGTTTGTCAGTCGGGATTCGATCGCTTTCTGTCCGCTAACGATTAAATCTTCTAACCTTTTCAGATCATTCTCGGTAACTGCCGTCATCAGTGACAATCCTCTTAAAGTTGAATTTTTCCCCAGTCTCCTATCAATACTCTATCAATATTTTCTCGGTCGAGCATTTCTACTCTAGAATAAAAGATATTGCAATCCCTGTTAGGGAATTTATTAGAAACTTGAGGTATGTAAATGTGACATAATCACAGTTTCGCATTTAACCTTCATAAGATGGAATATGAATATCATTGACGCTTTAAATCTCAAAAAAACCCAAGATTACCCTTCTAGAGAAGCTTATCAGCAAGACGTTGTCAAAGCGGTACAGGTATTGATGCGTCTAGGTATTATGGATAGTCCCTCGGCCGATTTAACCGCTTCCCTAGACTCTATCCTTGAGAAATTACAAGAGGATGAACTGGCTATCTACGGTAGAAAACGCAGTAAACAGGAAATTATCGCCGATTTAAAGCAAGTTAATAGTGAAATTGTCGAACTCGATCGAGAAATAGCCGACTTAGAATGGCAAATTGCCCTCAAAAAAGCTGAAATATCTGTTAATGAAACATCTTAGGGTTTTTTATCTTGATTCTGGTTCGGTTTCTCCAAACTGAGCGTAATAATCATCCGCACTAATAAACTTCATCGTGAGTCCCAATTGACTCCAAAAGAATTGCCTGTTTCTGCTCATATTCAACGAATTTAAAGACAATTCTTAAATCATAG
This sequence comes from Microcystis aeruginosa NIES-2549, assembly GCF_000981785.2. Lineage (NCBI taxonomy): Bacteria > Bacillati > Cyanobacteriota > Cyanophyceae > Chroococcales > Microcystaceae > Microcystis > Microcystis aeruginosa. The sequence goes on from NZ_CP011304.1 coordinate 2,052,330, forward strand.
CCCACACTACAAGCATAAGAGTCTTTAAGCTCCCCTTTTAATTTGTGTGTTCTTAATCGAGGTTGAAATGGATCTACGGATAATAAAGCTAAAGTTTCTTGGATATTTTGAGCTAAAAAAGCCTGTTTTTTCACAATTTTTCGAGCATTTCTAATAAATATATTCGAGCGTAATAAAACAAAATTCACGAAAGGATTTCCTCCATGATTTGTTCAGGTGTCAGGGGTTGACATTGACCTTGTGCAAATTCTTGTTGAGCTTCTTGAACATCTCTAAACAACTCTGTTCTTTTTTGATCTCGAAGACGATTCTGTAAAATATGAATGAGATTTTCTTGATCTTCAAGGGGAAGTTGCTCGGCTGCTTCTAGAATCTCTGCAAAGGTTGTTTGTATTGCCATTTTCTTAAGGGGCGATCGATTAAACTATCTAGAATTTACAATCAAGGCTAAAAATAGCGAGAGTTACCGCATAAACATTCATTATATCGATATTTTTTGTCTAGTCAACCCAGAGAACAAAAAAACAGAAACTTGACCTATATTCACTGGGTAGAGAATGTTATCTAGAAACATTCCCGACATTTCCGAGAATGGCCAAGGGTTGCTGATTTTTTTCTTAACCACAAAGAGACAAAGGACACAAAGAGAGGGAGTAAGGGATTTCCACCATTCTAAGAGCGCCAAGAGAGCCGAATCATCTAAGGACTAATATGAATTTGACTGAGAATATAACGCAAGCGATCATAATCATCCTTAAGTAAAACACTTAACTGTCTGCCCACATTCACTAACCATTGTCGATCGGCTTGACGCAATTGATACATCTGACGGATAGAAGCGGCTGCCAAAGCTTCCACGGGAGTATTTTTGACCTGTAATAAAATTCGTAAAAAGTCTAATTGTTCACTAAAATAAACCACTTCTAACGACTCACATTGATAAACCGCCTGATGAATTTGTGGGGGACGGGGAGGAATATATTGATAGATATAACCTCGCCCAGCACCATTGCCATTAAATTGTCCGGGTAAGGTTTCAAAACCGACAATAGTTGCCCGAAATTCCGTTTTTAACATAGCGAAAATCTGCGGCTGTTGTTCCCGCAATTCAGCCAAAGATAACCCCAAAGCTCTAGCGCGATGTACCGAATCGATGGGTGCAGTGGTGGCAAAGGTGACAATCCCAAAAATCTTATTACCCGTTTCTTCATCGTAGGCTTTCACCCAACTACCAAAAGCGGGCATAAAAGGAAAGTTTAACTCCTCTGGTTCCAAACATTGCGCTAAAAACTCGGTCGTCGTCGTCTCGATAACTTCGGCGATATGATCGGGATGGCGGTTATCCGTGGCCAATTGCGGTAAGGGTGGACGCATGGTTATTTTTTGCCTTTAGCCGGGGCAATAATTACTTCTTCTAATTCCGAGAGATTAAAGGTGACTAACTTATCCCAGTTACCCCCCTCAAAAAGAACGGCCACTTTCCCATCGCTTAAACGCTGGGCTAAACCTTCAAATTTATAATAGGTATCATCGGGATTGGTGACTCGAACGGTACTACCTGGCAAAATCATAGGATTGACGACGAAATTATAATTAACTGTCTCTTAGCTTATCAAAATTTAGTGATCAGGGAGTCGTGACTTACCCCTACCTTCTGTTATCCTTCTTAGGCAATACGTCCCTGTTCTCTACCCGATCAGGCGATCGCAATTCGTTCCTCAGGCGACAATTGTTGTACTGCTTAAATAAGCTGTTCTAAAGTTAAGGGAATGGTTCTCATCGATTTTGCTTTAATAATTTATAAGTAGGTAGGCACAATTATTTGTAGGATGGGTTAGCGGTAGCGTAACATGAGCGGGAGTTGGGTTTCATGCTTCAGCCCAACCTACGTTCATTTTATATTTAATTCCACCCACCTACTTAATTTGCTCTATTCAACCCTCAACCCCAGCCACAGGAGATCGCAATAACTACTAGGATGCGCTTTTCGATAGCGTAACGCACCAATTTAATAATAAAGTTAGTGCGCGGGGCGCGGATTGTTAATTTTGGTTTTTTATCAGAGATTATCACCGCAAACACGCACCCTACAAGATCGGTGTACTGCTAGGCAGTGCCTTCGGCATCGCACTATTGAGCATTCAGGTTTCTGAGAATTTTTTGTGCTAAAAATTCTTTGATTTCTGTATGTCGTGGTACAGCTTCAATCACCCCAGTTTGAGGGTTAATCCAAAGAGAATGAGATGCACCCTCTCGCTTAAGATAACAACCAGCTTTCCGCAACTTTTTTTCTAATTCTTGACGTTTCATGGAATGGAAATTGTCTCCTCGATCGCCTCTTTCGGTAGTCCTCGACGAATATCAGCCAAACGATCTTCAAAAATTAGTTGAATAGCACTTTTTAAGCTTTCTTTGGCTTCTTCAATGGTTTCTCCTTGACCATTCGCACCAGGCACTTCAGGACAAATCGCCCAATATCCTCCTTCTGTTGCTGCCTCAATGATGGCGGTAAACTCTGCTTTCATGAAAATTCCCTTAGATGTTTTATTAATTATGATAATACAGATAATGTTGGGTTTCGTTCCTCAACCCAACCTACAAGATCGGCGATCGCACTAATTCGTAGGGTGTGTTAGCGATAGTTGCTCTATGAGTCAATAGTCAGCAACGAAAGTAGTAAAATGTAGGGTGCGTTAGACGGCAACAATCTCTGCTCTTACTTAGGATTAGCAATCCGTCGTAACGCACCACCCACCAGATATATTAAAGATAGAATAATGCCTAATTATAGAAGACCTAATGTTTCTGGTGGTACTTATTTTATCACCCAAGTTACTTATCAACGTGAACCCTGGCTCTGTAGTGAAATTGGACGGAAGGCTCTCAGAGAAGCTCTTCAAAAGGTAAGAGAAAAACATCCTTTTTTAATTGATGCTTTTGTTTTGTTGCCAGATCATTTTCATTGTTTGTTAACTTTGCCACCAGAAGATAAGGATTTTTCTATGAGATTGCGATTGATTAAAACGTATGTCACCAAGCATTATGCAGAACAATTAGGTATTAATCGAGAAGTTTCTCAGTCACGAATAAAGCGCAGAGAGAGCAATCTTTGGCAGCGTCGCTATTGGGAACATTTGCTTCGAGATGAAAGAGATTTTGCTCTGCATTGTGATTATATTCATAATAATCCCGTAAAACATGGATTATGTGCGAATCCGCAAGATTGGCAGTTTTCGAGCATCCATCGGTTTATCGCTCAGGGAATTTATCCGCCTAATTGGGGGAGCGATGGGATTAAAGAAATACCAACAGCAATTTGGGATGAATAATTTAATTATCAATTCTCGCAGGGTGCGCCATTCGATAGCGTAACGCACCAATTTAATAATGAAGTTGATGTGTTACAGCCGATTGTTGATTTAGTTTTTTATCAGAGATTATCGCCGCAAACAAAAACATAAATCGTAGGGTGTGTTAGCGAAAGCGTAACACACCAATTTAATAATAAAGTTGGTGCGTTACGGCGGATTGTTAATTGAGGTTTTTTAACAAAAATTATCGCCGCAAACAAAAACATAAATCGTAGGGTGCGTTAGCCAAAGCGTAACGCACCAATTTAATAATAAAGTTGGTGCGTTACGGCGGATTGTTAATTTGAGTTTTTATCAGAGATAATCACCGCAAACAAAAACATCAATCGTAGGGTGCGTTAGCGACAGCGTAACGCACCAATTTAATGACAAAGTTGGTGCGTTACGGCGGATTGTTAATTTGAGTTTTTTATCAGAAATTATCGCCGCCTAACGCACCCTACAAGATCGGCGATCGCACTACAATATCTAAAACAACATACTTAAAAACTCAAGCAAATTTAGTCCATTCAAAATTGCTCCAAGCTTTTCTAATCTTACAGGGAAATAAGGTAAATACAATGGACTAAAAGGACTTGATGGACGTAATAAAAATGGAATTACTCTTGTCAAAGTAAATATTTTAACATACTCTATTAAAGCCACCTCCCCACTAGGATCGATCGCATTTACCGGATTAACCCCAGCGTATAAATAATCATGCAAGGTTATCGGTTGATTATTGAAACCCTCAAAGGGATCAACGGAAGCAAAACGCCCTGTATTAGGATCATAATACCTTGCTCGTAAATAATAACCATCTACCGCATCATCAAACTGCTCACCAGCAAACAGATAATTATTCTCCGCATCCCCGACTTTACGGGTTAAATTACCATAAGCATCATAATCATATTCTACAATGACAGAACCATTATTACCCGTCATCAAACGAGTGCTACCTAAACCATCCACTTGATAGTAAATCCGATTTGCACCGTCCTCTTGAGAGATTAAATCCCAACCGTGAGTATAGGTAGTATTAACTGTACCATTAGTTTGATATTCCTCAATCACTTGGGCGTATTGCTGTTGATTATTGTCGATTAAGAAGCGAGTCACCTCACCATCCACATCAATCGCCACTCGGATACCATTGTGATCATATTCAAACTCAATGCGTCCGGTTTCGCCGTTTTCCGTGACTTCTACTGCGGTTAATTCACCCTTAGCATTCCACTCATAATTAGTGGTAGTTGCGCCATTTTCTACCTTAGCAAGGAGATTACCCTCCTCATCGTATTGATATTGGGTAACATTTCCGCCAAGAATTTCTTTTAATAATCTGTCGTTTTTATCATAGTTATAGGTGGTTTTACCTGCCACTGAATCGACTTTTTCTAAACGATTTCCTACTGCATCAAAACTATAAGTAATCGTTTTGTTACCTGCTACAGTGTCAGTAATTTTCTCTTGGGTTAAACGATAGAGATTGTCATAGGTGTACTCCACAGTGCGACCATCATTTTCTACCACTTTCACCCGATTACCCATCGCATCTAGGGTATAAGCATAACTAGAAATAATGCTCGTATCATTGCGGTTTTCGAGGTAGGTTAAGCGATTTAATAAGTCATATTGTTGATTTTCAATCACCCCATTGGGGAAGACTGTTTTAATCAAATTACCCACCGCATCATAATCGTAGTCTGTTACTCCATTATCGGCATCTTTAACAGTATCAAGGCGATTCAACCCATCATAAGTATAAGTGGTTGTGCCTGAAGGTACGGTTAAGGTAAGAATATTACTAGCCTTGTCGTAAGTATAGCTAATAGTACGGTTATCGGGTTCGGTACGACTAATTAACCTGTCACGCTCATCATAAACATAATTTGTCATCCCTCGGTTATCGATAACGGTAGCTAATTCCCCCGTCAAGGTATAGGTAAAGGTTTCCGTAGCTGTACCATCAGAGAAAGATTTTTCGGTTAACCAGTTACGCTCATTATATTTATAGGTGGTGACTGCTCCATTAAAGTCAGTTACTTTGATTAAATTACCGATTTTATCGTGAATTGTCTCGTTACGTTGTCCACCAGGTAAGATGGTAGCTTTTAGACGGGGTAAACTGTCATATTCAAACTTAGTGATATTACCATTTGCGTCTTTTTGCTCGATTAAATTACCCACTAAGTCATATTTATACTCAGTGCGTTGATTTAAAGCATCAATTACCGCCGTTAGTCTTCCTAAAGCGTCATATTCATAATTAGTGGTATTTCCTGCTAAATCGGTTTCTGCTATCACTCGTCCTAAAGGATCATAAGTGGTAGTCATTACCGTATTATTAGCATAAGTTGTGGTAAGAAGACGATCAAGCTCGTCATAATCATACTCAGTGATGCGCCCTAACGCATCTGTTTTGGCAATTTGTCGCCCGTCTGCATCATAAGTATAGCTAGTAATTTGATTGAGGGCATTAGAAACTACTCATCCTCCCCATTCAAACTCAAATTCAGGTTCAGGTAAAGATTCAACCTCTAAATCTTGAGGTTCCAATAGAGGAGTGTCATTAAACTCATATTCTGGCTCTAACATTGCTTCAGGTTCATGTGTTGTTTCAGGTTCAGGCTCAGGTTCTGGAGAAGCTTCAGGTTGATCCTCTTCTTTGCATTTTATATCAATAGTTTTTGTGTCGTTATCCCAAAATGGAGCATCCACTTCTTTTACAGAAATACTTTCAGGTTCACAACTTTTTGTATCTATAATAGTATTATTTTGATCGCCTTCGATAATATCTCCTTTTTGAGTAAAATTTTCGATGTTGGTAGTTCTTTCAGAACTATCTTGATTAATATCTCTGCCAGCAAAGTTATCTGGACTATCTTGCGTCAAACGTTCAACGAAATCCTCTGCGAAGTTTTTTAAACTCCAATTGCTTTTTTCGGACATAGTTCATCACTCTCCTAAGTAATAATCAGTCAAGCCTTAAGATGATAGCGGTTTATACTCGTCTAATCCTAGCACATAATCTACTAAATTTCTAGTCTGGGATGTGGCATCAGGGGCTAGGGCATCTTTAAGCAGAGTTTTAATATTAGCGAGTAGTTCATCCTCAAAATCTATCCAAAAAAGTTTGCGTTCTTCCTGAAGTTGAGGCGATTGTAAAAGTCCCGTAAAGCGACCACTCATTTGTAAGGATCGATTCGCTACACCTGGATTATCTTCTCCTAAAGATAATTCATAATCTTCTCTCTTTTCTAATCGTACTTTTGTAATTCCACTAGCATTAGGACTGTAACGCTGAATGGTGGGACTTATGGGTAAGTTAGGTAATCTATCACGCATTAGGTTGGTTAAAGTTGGGATTCCAGGACTTAAGGATAATAGGGTTTGGTAAACGTGCTTATTTTGTTCCCAACGTTTTTGATTGTCGGGAATAGTGGGAGCGACTTCAACTAAACCGACATTAAATTCTCGTAGATAGTCACCAGCAAGCCCCAATGTACCGACAGGAAGCCGATGAGTTTCATCAAGAATAGCTAAGATTTTTTCACGGGGTTTATCATCTTTGGGTTGGGGATTTGGCCCTAGTTCCAGAATACGAGTGAGTAGGTTGTCTAAAAATAATGGACCAACAATATTTGATGATGATTTAGAGAGTGGTTGGCTTAAAATAACGAGGGCGCGATGATAAAGAATGTCATCCAAGTCAAGCATTTTTAAGTCTGGATGAGGTTCTGTATATTCTAATAAATCCTCATGGTTTAACATATCTTTAAAAAGTTGTACCCCCCGTCTTGTTAAAGTAAGTTGAGGCTGATTAAGATAGAAGAAATTGGCCATGTTAAGTTGTTGTTCAATATCTTCTAACAGTTGTAAATCTTTTGATTTTAAAGAGGTTTCCTGCCTTGCTGCATTCTCTTTTAGTTTTTCTTTGACTTTATCTGGAAAATACAATAAATGAACTAATTTTCTTAATGTTGGTATTTTTTCTGATTCAAAATTTTGAAGATATATTAACAGATATTCTGCAATTGTGGCCGCATTATAGACAACGGCAACTGTTTCACCATCCAGTTGATAATGCTCAACGATAACCTGAGCAATCATTGCAAAAAATTCGCGTCTATCTTGGGGATTGTTGAGATACCGCAACGGGTTAAAACAGCAGTTACCACGCGGCCAACGATAACGGATAATATCAGGAAATTTCTGTTGTAAGTAATCGGCAAGATCGGTAAATGCTGCGCCTTCTTTTCCGCCATTAATACCGCCTTTAGCTTCGCAAACAATGACAGTACCATACCACTTTAAAGCCCCTGAAATTAATCTTAATAATACAGTAGTTTTGCCAGATCCAATTGCTCCACCAATAAACAAATGAGTAGAAAGTAAATCTACAGGCAACCAAAAAGGATATCTAGTTGTTGTTTCGGGATAGGATGCCGCTTGTCCTAAATAAATTTTGTTTTTTCCCGGTTTAATTTTATCGCCATCGTATGGATTATCAGCATTATCGTCATCAGAATTAAGATTTGCTAAGACTGACTGAAGACTTTGAGGAATCCGTTTAGGCTTTCCTAGATTATTGCTTTTTTGAGCTAGGGGAATAGGTTTGAGAGAAAAAGGATAGGACATAATTTATTCTTATTGAAAGGGATGGTCATTTATGTCTTCACTATGATCAGCCTCTATTGGACGATGTAAGGAGCTTCCAAGTAAAGGATTATCAGGGTCTAATCGCTGCATTACTGAATCCATAATTTCCAATAATTCCTTCCCTTGTTTTCCAAAAGAAGCTCTGTTTGTTTGCATGGCCAATAAAATATTATACGCCTGAGCAACTACATCTAAAAGCGTTTGTTGAGTTTTTTCTTTCAATTCAAATTTTTGCTTGAGAATCCTTAGTTCCTCACTCAATTTATAAATTCTTATATCTTTTCTTTGTTTAATATAATCATAAAATGTTGGTGTCAAACGTATAGAATTTTGATAATGTCGTCCATAGATAAACAAAAGTCCAAGAGTCAAAAATATTCCTATCATTGTTGTTGACGAATTAAAACTCCTAACAAAAAAGTCATCCCATTCATCAAACTTTAAGAAAATTACTACTGTCAACAAGTCTAATACTGGTTTAAATAAACAAAAGACTATGCCAACCTGAATCAGGGAAAATACAATCAGATACCATGTTGAGATTTTAATCCCTTCTTTGTATTTACCCAATAAATCTTCGTTGTTACTTTTTAATATGTGTATTCGCACAGCGTTAATTGTTGCTTGTGGCCATATAAGCGCGTGCAAAAATTTATCATTTTTGGGTTGCTCCGCTAAGTGAACAATTTCATCTACGAGATGAGCAAACTTATCATCTTCAGGGTTAATGGATTCAATGGTTGTCATGTTAAAAACTCCTTAAACAAGTTAGAAATAAATTAAAAAATCAAGGCTCAATAAGTTTTCGAGATTCTTGTTGACGGTATTGAGATTTAAGATAGTTTAATCTTAAGGGTGGATAAATTGACAATCCTGTTAATGAAACCGTAGATAAAACACTTGCTGTAAGAAGGTAGGTGTTAAAGCCATTAACAAAACCTAAGCCTGTGGAAATGCTTACACAAGAAGTCAATAAAATATATGAAGTTGCTCTCACTCTGTTTTTCAATGGTTTTTCATAAAATAATTGACAAAATAAATGCCATAAATCGTTGTAATATCTCATCCAAAGACGTAGAATGATTACAAGAATTACGCCTAAACTCCCTCCTAACAAACCGCCTATCATAAGTCCACTAAAAATTTGAACGAACGAATTCTGATCGTGAGCAAGACTCCAACCATAGACATTAAACATTCCTACTGATGAAAAAGCTAAAAATACACCTAAACCTAACAACGCTAGATAGGGAGGAAAAGCAACATCAAATTTAATTTTTGCCGTTTGAATAGAAACATTAAAACGGATGCGCTCCTCGTTAGCATTACTTTCTAAAACAATTTCTCGCTGATAAATCTTATCTGCTTTGAGTTTACTTGTATCAATCGTAATCGTGCAAGTTACCTCTTCCTCATAGTGCGCTTCAAACCGTTTGGGAGTAATGCGAATCCAGACATGATCATCTGGTGTATGGGGCGGATCATTCGGATGAGGCGCAACATACCATTGCCCTTGTAAAATCGTCTCAGAAACCGTATTTTTTAGCGTAATTGTTTGGCTTAACTTTTCCCCTACTTTGCCAGCAACAAACCTCAATTCTGACTTATCAAAAGTAATATCAGGAATCCGAACAATATAAAGCGGTTGTAAAGCCTCTAACGCCGTTTTTGCATCAGGAAAGCGATTCACTGGCTCAGGTTCAACCATTTTTTCCAGCCATTGAATAAACTTAAAACTAAACTTGGGAACCCGAACTTTAAAAATAATACGATTTGTGGAAAAATTGACTAATTTTCCAATATCGGATGTCTTATTTTTGGTAATTAAACAGATTAAGGTTGCCCCTAAACCATACAAATCAGACGCTTCTGTTAACTTTTGATTATGAACTTGTTCTGGTGGCATAAATCCCAAAGTACCGCCCATCATGGTACTAAATGCCATTGTATTATTACCAATTCGTGCCAAACCAAAATCAATTAAATAAACCTTAATATTATCATCTACTAAAATATTTTCAGGCTTTAAATCTTTATGTATAATGATAGGAATCTGATTTTGTAAATAGATCAAGATTTCTAAAATTTGATTAGCAATATCCTTAATTTCTTCTGGGCTAAACGTGCGAGGTTTTGATAAAGGAGCGGCATTCTTATATTCCTGTACAAAACATAACCCATCCCCCGGATCAAATTTAGTCAGAAATTTTGGTATTCCTGGATGCTTTAACCCCCGCAGTACCTCAATTTCTCGCTCAATCGCCTTGTACTCATCCCAGTTGTTAGTTTTTGCAAAACAAAACTGCTTAATCACCACCGCTTGCTGTGAGTTAAGATCAAGAGCCTTATAGGTAATCCTGCCGCCTGTGGCATTGTTGTTCAGGCATTCTGTCACTTCATAACCAAATTGACGAAAATCGGGGAAAGTAGTCATGGATAGACCTCTCAGCGAAATAAGTCAGGACATTTGCCCAGAGTCATTTCTGGCCAAAATGCCTTGTTTGAACGATGCTATCAAAAATTAGTGAAGTTTTCTACCTCTGGACATTTTTATTTTGAAAATATTGATCTCCCCCACCCGTCAAATTTTCCAGTTAAGCTGCCAGATTTGCTAGGAGAAGATAGGGTGAGAGGCGTGACTTGAGGAAGCACCTCTACCAGATCGGCGATCGCAATGAAAAAAGCTCCCCACTTCCCCAACAGTGAATAATAGGTTCCCATCTCAGGGATCTGTGTTACCATGCGGGGTAAATTCAAGCGATCTCCAGACACCTATGAGCAAGGTTCTCGTGTTGAATGCCTCCTACGAACCGCTAAATATCACCAGTTGGCGGCGCGCGATCGTTTTATTGTTGAAAGGAAAAGCTGAATCCCTAGAACATAACGGAAAAGTGGTTTGTCGTGACTTACCCCTACCCTCCGTTATCCGTCTTAGGCAATACGTCCGTGTTCCCTACAAGGAAATTCCTTTAACCCGTCGTAATATTCTCGAACGAGACCATCACACCTGTCAATACTGTCTCTACCGAGGTGAACAATTAACCATCGATCATGTGATTCCCCGTTCCCGCGGAGGGGGTGATACCTGGGAAAATTTAGTGGCGGCTTGTGTGCGTTGTAATGTGCATAAGGGCAATCGTACACCAAAAGAGGCCAATCTGTCCCTGCGCGCCCAGCCGCGTCGTCCCTACAGTAGTCTCCACTTTGAGCTATTAAAGCACACCAGGGGCAATCACAATCACGAATGGCGTAAATATGTCATCGGCATTTAGGGTGAGAAAGGCATGGTGAAACCAAGACCAAAATTGATTCCCATGCCATTATTATTAGTCTGGGTGCGAGGATTGGCAACTCCCGTGCCTAGATAAACCGCACAACCAGGACAGGGGGAATTGACTCGGTAGCGCACCGCCATGGGATCATTAGGATCGGTGATGGTTACTCCCTGATGGTTTAAATCTTTAATTAGATTAGTAACGGGTTTGAAAAAATCGGCACTGGGGGGTTGACTTGGTTGCAGTTCTAGGGTTTGTTCTTGGGAAGCAAAAACAATTTCCGAAGCGATAACTAGCAGTAGAGAGGTAGTTAAGCCAAATAAACCCAGATTATTTTTGATCTTCATTTTTTTATCACCGAGAGACTGTTAATTTCTTCTGGTAAGAATTTTAGCGTTTTCTCACCGGAAAGGACCCTACCCTAATCAGTAAAATTTTTTTACTGATTTCTACCATACTTATAATAAGCGGCACAAGCACCTTCACTAGAAACCATACAAGTACCGATGGGATGTTCTGGAGTACAAGCAGTCCCAAATACTTTACATTCCCAGGGTTTTAAAACACCTTTAAGAATTTCGCCACACTGACAAGCTTTGTGATCTTTAACGCGCTGATTGGGTAAGGTAAATTTCTTCTCCGCGTCAAAATTACTGTACTCATCTCGCAGTTTTAATCCTCCTTGAGCAATTTCTCCTAAACCTCGCCATTCAAACTGATCCCGCAGTTCAAAAACTTGGTTGATTGCCGATAAAGCGACTCTATTTCCTTGATTTTGTACCACTCGATTGTACTGATTTTCGATCTCACATCTCTGCTCATCTAATTGTTTTAATACCATCCAAATTGATTGGAGAATATCCAAAGGTTCAAACCCAGAAACTACTACAGGTTTATGATATTCTTGGGCAATAACTTGATAGGGTTCTGTGCCAATTACCATGCTAACATGACCGGGACCAACAAAACCGTCTAACTGTAAATCTGGGTTATCTAACAAAGCTTTCAGAGCGGGAATAATCACCACATGATTAGAAAATAAACTAAAATTAGTGATGCCATCTCTTTGCGCTTCTAAAACGGTTAAAGCTGTGCTAGGAACGGTTGTTTCAAACCCTAAGGCTAAAAATATTACTTCTTTATCAAGATTTTCTCTGGCAATTTTTAAGGCATCGCGAGGAGAATAAACCATGCGAATATCATCACCTTTTGCTCGCGCTTGCAGCAGACTCAAATGGGAACCGGGGACACGCATAGTATCGCCAAAAGTTGTCAGAATTACGTTCGGTTGTTGTGCCAGAAAAATGGCATCATCTAAACGACCTCGCGGCAGCACACAAACGGGACATCCAGGACCATGAATTAATTCGATAGTTTCCGGAAGTATGGCCTCGATACCGTATCTAAAAATTGAGTGGGTATGACCTCCACAAACCTCCATAATTTTAGTAACTTTTTCCCGCTTTTCAGAGATTCTTATCGATAATTGTTTAATTTGTTGAATTAATCCTGCCGCTTTAACTGGCTCACGAAATTCATCAACGTATTTCATAACAAGCTTTCTCTCTATAAGTGGTTGGACAAAAGTAAAGTTAATACTGGAGTCGGTAGTCAGTAATAATTGCCGTAATTTACATTTCTTATAGATAGACAACAGCATTAATTTATGGCTAACTAATTAAGAACGTTAATTATGATTAAATTCTGCCTCTAATTCCGCTAATTGTGTTAATAAATTTAAGGTTTCTTGCGCCTCATCTTCATCGATTCGATTCATGGCAAAACCCACATGAACTAATACCCAATCCCCTACACAAGTATTAGCGGGATGGTCTTCATCAACAATACAAGCGATATTTACTTCTCTTTTTACACCCCCCACATCGACGAGAGCGAGATGATGGTTTTCATCAATAATTGCCGTAATTTGTCCCGGTATGCCTAAACACATAGTTTTTACCTTAAATCTAGTTTTTGTTAATTATGCGCCGATTTTTTGGCTAGATATTGCAGTAATATCAACTGACAGCCCTTCTCATAAAGATGAAGTATAACCTAATTTGGTATTGACGACCGACGACCGGCTCCCGAAAAGGAAAACCTAGTCAAAGGTTATCCTTTTTACTTGCTCTTACCTGCCATTCTGGACTATTGCCCTCAAGAACAGCTTTTTTTCTCGTATCTTTTTTAAGATTTCCCCTGTCCCAGACTCTGGACATTATCCCGGCAAGGGTAAAACTTTTGTATTAGGGACTAGATCTTGCGGGAGAAATCGGGGGATTTCACTGATTAGCTTCTGAAGGCAAGCGGCACTCATGCAAGAGGCAAAAGGCAGCAGTCAGTATTCAGGAGCCAGCTTTTATTTATTCTCCCCACTTCCCACTTCCCACTTCTGTCAATTGGCAGTTTACTGAATCGGTCCGTCGATACTGCCGGTAAAAAATTGCTTGAGTACGGGGATTTCGGAGTGATAAGCCTCTTGAGTCGGTCCAACCCATTGAAATTGACCTTTATAGAGAAAAACGATGCGATCGGTGGTATTTTCGATGGTGCTGTGGACGTGGGTGACGATGAGATGGGCCCCACAGGCTTTTTTTAGCTTGAGAAGTTCCATAATTACCGTCTGGATGCGGGTAGAAGCGACGGGATCGAGTCCGGCAGTGGGTTCATCGTACAGGAGAATGTTCGGTCGATCGGCGGCGATCGAGGGATCGCTGATAATTGCTCTGGCTAAACTGACGCGTTTTCGCATCCCTCCGGATATTTCAGAGGGATAGAGGTCGTAGGAACCAGACATTCCCACTAAATCGAGTTTTTCTTCCACTAAATCCCGGATTTCGGCTCGTTTTAGCTTTGAGTGGCGATAGAGAGCAAAACCGACATTTTCCCCGACGGTGAGGGAGTCAAAAAGGGCCGATTGTTGGAAAACTAGACCAACACCGAGGGGATCTTCCCCCTGTTCTACGGTTCTCTGGCGTTTTGTGCCGTAGATGTACACTTCTCCCCGATCGGGGGCCAGTAATCCGGCGACTAAGCGCAAAATCGTCGATTTTCCCGTACCAGACGGACCGATCACGCCGATCGCTTCCCCTTCGTACACTTTCAGATCGACGTTATTTAAGATTACTTTCTTGCCGAAAGCTTTGGTTACTCCCCTTAATTCGACGATCGGTTCGCGCATCACCATCTAGAATATCTTTACAAAAATCCCCTTTTATTGTAGGGCAATGACCCGATCTTTCTTTTTTTTCTTTTCTGGTTTTATGGTTCGCGATTCTATCTGCATTTCGGGAATCTCTCGCAATTCTTCGGCATCTAAACGATATTGTTCGCAGACAAGACTGAGACGAATACCGGAACAGCTAACGGGATTAACTGAATGGGTGAGATCTCCTTGAAATAAGATCAGGGTGTTAGCACAAGGACGAATCTGGGCCACGGAACGATTGCCTGTTGCTAGTACCAGTTCCCCCCCTTGAATATCTTTAGGAACCTGCACATAAAGGACGCTAACTAGAAGCGGAGGATCGATTGTTTTACAATAGGAGCGCAGGGAGCGATCGATATGGGGATCGACGCGTGAACCGGTTTGTAGGAGTAAGGGATTAAGATAAAAAGCGTTGCAGTCAGCTTGTAAACTGCGATCAAGATAGGGTTTAAAATAGGGAAACATTCGTGCAACTTCGCTGATTTGTGTGCGTCGAAAAGCGATAGAAAAGCCTTTGGTTTTAACGAAATCTCGATTTAAATTGTTAACTGTGAAGTGGGGACAAGCGAGAATCTGTCCTTGTAGTTCGCTCAGATAACTGGGAGTAAAAGCGTCGGGATATTGGGAATAGTAAGGCACGGATAGAATCGCAACGGTATGGCAATCTTTAGGATACATTTTTAGTCAAACACAAAATCAGAGTTTTTGCCGCTCCCGAATACAGGTTTATTCAGAATCAGCTTTTGTGACTTATAGTCCGTAGATTAATAGTCATCATAGAAGGAAAATGGACTGTAGAGAATTTCAATATCTTCTTTGGTAGTTTATATATGGCAGGAAAGCTAGTCACTGCTGTTGCTGTGACTGTAAGAAAATTGCGGAAGAAACGTAATCTGAGTCAAGAAGCTTTAGGGTATAGAGCTAATCTTGACAGAACCTACATATCTGGAGTTGAAAGGGGAGTAAGAAACATTACTTTGGACTCCTTAGAACAAATTATTTCAGCTCTGGACATGGATATTGTTACTTTTGTCAATACTGTTGCGGAAGAAATTAATGAGTTATATCATAAATAAACATTCTGATACCAGCTTTTTCTCAAAACAGGGTCAGAAAATAACTATCGATAAAGTCATATTTGAGCATTCATTAGTTGAATGTCATTCTGTTGTTAAAAAAATAGTCCAAGATATACCCGTAGATATATTTAGAATTCTAGGTATAAGAAATCTTTCTGCATTTATTGGTGAGCTATTTGCCATAGAATTTGCCAATAAATCCCAGGGATTATTTATCAACAATCCGCATCAAGACGGCTATCCAGATTTGCTGTTAATGGATAAGAATGGCAAAGTTTTTTTTGAACAACTTTCCCAAGAAAGACGAATGCGAGATAAGTCTCCATTTAGTCCATTTGCTAATGGGGGAGTAGAGGTTAAAGCCACTTGTGGCAGTGTTCCTACACCAAGAGAATTAAAGAAGACTGGAAAAGAAAAACCCGATATGGGAGACACAAGAATCGAGGTAATGAAAAGCTATGATTGGAAGGCTCACCATAGAGAAACTAACAATCTTATTGGCATTCTCTGGGATTTTGAGAATACTATACCTCAAATAGTTGCTGTCTTTTTTGGCAACAACTTAACTGACAATGATTGGGGTAAAATTGTTCAGCCAAAAGAAGGCGGTGGAAGAACAACTAGCGTCTCAATTATGTCACGACAAGGCGTTAAGAAAATGTATAAAAACTGGATTATGATAAAGAATGACGATAGATATATTAATTTTGTCAACAAATATAACAAAGACAATTTAATTTTAAAATAGACAGAGCTGCTCATATTTTTCCTTGATTTGCTCCTCAAGAGAACAATCATCATTGAGGATGGATACTAAATGATCAAATATTTTTTGTAATCCAGCAGGTGGGATACTTTCGCCAATTAACTCTCTAATTAGTTTATCACTAACTCTTTTGTCATCTGCCCGTTTCCATGAAAATGGGTATTCGGTAATTGTGTGAAGAATCATTGCTTCATACAGAGATAATACTCTATTTTGAATAGGATGTAGTTTATTGTCACTACAAGCATAGGAGAGATTTCGTGTAATTGTACTGGCTGGTGCGTCCCAACTCATTCTTTTATAGGCACTGGTATAACCTTTCATCAACCTGTATTTTCCATCTTCTTTAACCCATGGACGAGGAAGAATGTGTCCACATTTAAGGCAGTAAAGGGGGGTTTCTGTACTAGCTCGATTAATTCCTTCATTATTTTTGCGTGCGCTGTGTGTTGGATTACCATTATATCTACAAACAGGGTTAATACATTGATTATCAAATGAACTTTTTTCTTCTGGTGTATTACTGATCCAAAAATATTTTTCTTCATCTAATAGGGGTACATAGTGATATGGTATATCATCTGATTTAGCAGTTTCTGTTCGTTGAGAGTCAAGTGGTGGTAAATGATATATTGCGTCTCGAACAGTTTTCCATCTGGGAAGTTCTAATCCTTCTTTACTATGAGTTGGTTTAGGAAAAAGAGAATTGTTCTTTTTTAAATAATTCTTCAGTTTCTCATTTTTAGTAAATATTGAAATAAGTCGTTGACGATTCTGCGGGACTCCATAATCAGCAAAATCTATAATGCTAATCGAACTTAAAAACTTATCACCAATACGCTGTTTTATATAACATAAAATATTTACCAAATAATCATCTTTCTCGGGAAAGGGTATATAAGTATTTTGCATTTCTGGCACATTTTCCATGACCAGTGTTTCTGCTCCACTAGCCAGAAAAACTTCTAGGGTGGGAATGATTAATAAATTTCTCTGGTCGATTTCATTTTTTGAGCCTTTACGAATAGAATTAAGCAGCTTACCTCTGCCATTTCTAGACATACCTTGGCAGGGAGGAGTCGCAAAAACAATGTCTAAATTTTGTCCAGAGAGTCGCTGCTTTGTTTCTGCGACTATCTCATTTTTTGTATCCCATATATCCCCAATAATCATTAATGATTCTGGGTGGTTAAATTTAAATACTTCTGCACGATCTTTCAATAATTCATTCGCCACTACAACTTCAAATCCCCCAGAGCGAAGAGCCATATCTCCAATTCCACCACAGGCAAATAGACTGATTGCTTTCCTCATCGATTTTCTTACTCCATGTAACTTATAGTCTATAATAATAATTGGCTGAAGGCAACTTTTAAAAATGAGTATCCCCAGCAAACCTGAAAGCGATCTTTCCTGTCAACCCAGTCGCGGTGACAACCCACCGTTTACAATAGTTAAGAACCAACGGCAAGCAAGAATTAACGATGCGGATTTCGATCAACTGGTTACGAGAATTAGTCAAAATTGTCCAATCTCCCCAAGAATTAGCCGAATTATTGACAATTGCGGGAATAGAAGTGGAAGAGATCGAGGATCGCCGAGAATGGGCAAAGGGTGTGGTTATTGGTAAAATTATCGATCGCCAACCCCATCCCAACGCAGATAAATTAAGTGTCTGTCAGGTGGATATCGGTCAGGAAAACCCTAGTACAATTGTCTGTGGTGCGCCCAATGCTAGGGCTGATATTCTAGTTCCCGTGGCTACTTTGGGAACTCATTTACCAAAAATCAATTTAACGATTAAACCGGCTAAATTGCGGGGGGTAAAATCGGAAGGGATGATCTGTTCCCTCGCAGAATTAGGATTAACTAAGGATTCTGAAGGAATCCACATTTTTAGTCAGGAAAATCTCCCTTTAGGTACAGATGTTCGTCCCCTTTTAGGACTCGATGAGGTGATTTTAGATATTTCTCCCACCGCTAACCGTGCCGATGCTTTGAGTATGATCGGAGTTGCGCGAGAAGTGGCGGCTTTGACAGGAGGAGAATTAAGCCTACCAAAAGTGAAATTAGGGGAATTTTCCCCTAAAAAAGATTTAACGCTGGAAATATCAGAAAATACAGCCTGTCCTGCTTATATTGGTACGGTGATCGAGGGGGTAAAAATTGGCCCATCTCCGCTATGGTTGCAACAGCGTTTACAGGCAGCCGGACTGCGATCGATCAATAATGTGGTCGATATTACTAATTATGTCCTCTTGGAGTGGGGACAACCTTTACACGCTTTCGATCGCGATCGTTTACAAAGTTTTGCCGGAGGTAAATCCGTTACTATTGGGGTCCGTTTTGCCGAGGAAGGGGAAAAAATTATTAGCCTTGATGGTCAGGAAAGAAGCTTAAAAGAGCTTAATTTGTTAATTACTGCCAATAATAAGCCGGTAGCTTTAGCGGGGGTGATGGGAGGTCAAGATACGGAAGTTAACGAGGAAACCGTTAATCTTGTGCTAGAGTCGGCTTTATTCGATCCGATCGCTATCCGTCGTTCCTCAAAAGCGCAGGGTTTACGCAGCGAATCTTCTGGACGCTATGAACGCGGTGTTAATCCCGCCGCTTTGGAATATGCTTGTCAAAGGGCGATCGATTTAATTCTAGAGTTAGCTGGGGGAACTGTCAGCAGTCAGGTTAAAGCTGATTATCGTGCCGATCAGTCCAGTCGTTTGATCGAATTGCGTTTAGAACGTTTGCAGCAGCTACTGGGTCAAGTTACCCTAGATAATGGTGCGATCGGTGAAATTCTCGCCGAAGATGTGGAACGGATTTTAGGCAATTTAGGCTGTGAATTGCAGTTAACCTCGAAAAATCCTGTTCTGTGGACTGTGACAGTGCCAGACTACCGTTATCGGGATTTAGAACGAGAAATTGACTTAATTGAAGAAGTGGCGCGACTGTACGGATATGATCGCTTTGTCGATACTTTGCCAGCAAAAACCGCAGCCGGAGGATTATCCTTTGAGGAAACTATACAGCGTCGGGTACGGGAAGCTTTTCGCGCAGTGGGTTTGACGGAATTAGTCCAGTATTCCCTAGTTAAACCGGAATTAGCGGAAGTTGTCCTCGCTAATCCCCTTTTTGTCGAGTATTCTGCTTTGCGGACTAATCTCCTCGACGGTTTAATCGAAGCGTTTGAGTATAATCAGTCTCAGGGTAACGGTTCCTTAAATGGCTTCGAGATCGGGCGAGTTTTCCGCTCAGAATCGGATAATATCAACGAATACGATGCGATTGCTGGCATTTTTGGCGGTGATTTCTTCCCGGCCGGACGTTGGCTGCGATCGGGTAAAGAGGTGGCCATGACTTGGTATGAAGCAAAAGGCATTTTAGAAGCAGTATTCGATCGCCTTTCGCTGACAGTAAGCTACGAAAAATATGCCGAAGATGCGCGTTTTCATCCCGGACGAACAGCCTCTTTATGGATTGGTAAACAACGACTAGGAATTTTTGGTCAACTACACCCGCAATTGCGTCAGCAAAAGGGATTAATTGAGGCAGTTTATGCCTTTGAAATCCGGTTCCCGATCCTGTTAGCAACTCTTAGCGATAGTGCCAAAATTACCCCGCGTTTACAGGTCTATTCTACCTATCCGGGGGCAGCACGAGATATCGCCTTCTTTGTTTCTACAGATATACCCGTAGATAGATTGACAAAAACTATCAAAAATGCTGGGGGAACTCTTTTAGAAAAAGTCGAATTATTCGATCGCTATCAGGGGCAGAATGTGCCAGAAAATCATTGTAGTTTGGCCTTTAGTTTAGTCTATCGTGCCAGCGATCGAACTTTAACCGATGAAGATGTGGAACCCTTAATGACAAAAGTGCGAGAAGCTTTAGTTAAACAGTTCCAAGTTTCTTTAAGAAGTTAAATTCAGCGATCAATTATCAGTTATCAGACATCGACTTTATATTATCTCAAGAATAATCTCACACATCGCTATCAATATCGCTGATTGCCTCTAATTGTTACCAATCAGTTTAAGAGGTTGGAATGGTTCTTTTTTAGACTCGATCTCCTCTAAGAAATATTACAATCAATCGCTTTTGATATACGCTTTAAAAATAGATGATAATTGAAATCGGTTTTGCTCCCTTTGAATTAAATAACGTTGTTGCAAGGATTGTAAACCATTGATTAAATCACTAGCAGATAAATCTAGGTTATTTTTTAACTCCTCTCTAGATAAAGGTTGATTAACTTTACTTAATTCTAAGGCGATTTGTTGGGCAAGGGGAGAACAGCGACCAAAAATTTGTTTTAAATGAGACTGCATTTTTTTAGTAATAACTAAGCTATTTTCTGCCAAGAAATCATTAACCTTGCCATCAAAAACATCTTTAATCAAAACGGCAATATCAGTTAAATAAAAAGGATTACCTTCGTATAATTGAATTAATTCTAACCATCTTTCCCCATCTTGTAAACCTTTATTTTCAAGAAAATCAATCGCTTCAAATCCTGATAATTCTAAGCATTGAATAGGAGAATTTTCTTGATTAAGATAGTTCATTTCCGCCGATTTTTCTTGACTAATGAGAATAAAATGGCTCTGGTGTTGGATTTCTGCAATCAGTTTTAAAAAATGTTGATAACTACTATATTCAGGTTGATAATTACCCGCCATTTGACCAACAGCAAAAAGATTTTGAAAATCATCTAAGACGATTAAACATTTATGATTGCTTAGAACTTCTAACAATTGCTGGATTTTATTATCGGTGCTTTCTTTCGGTTCTTTTTGGCAAGTATTCAATAAATCATTTAGCCATAAATCTAAAGACTTAGGAAATTTTAAACTTTTCCAAATCACCACTTCAAATTGTTCTAAATTGAGATCAATAAATCGTTTAACTAGGGTGGTTTTTCCTATTCCCCATAATCCCAAAACGGCAATTAAGCGAGTATTTTGCTTAAACACCCAGTTCGAGATTGTTGCCAGTTCATTTTCTCGATCATAAAAGTCAATAATTTGGGGAGCAAGGGTTAGATCATGATAGATTGATTCAGATTGAGAGTTATTATTACTATTTAAGTCATTTTCGTTATACAATCTTGTATTTTCTGTAGGACAAAGATTATTATTATTGCCATTAATACTATAAATATTAGAATTTTTTAATGATTTAATATACACTCTTTCTAAGACAGAACGGGAAGTAGATTTTTTTATATCTTTTTCTAAAACCTCTGATAAAAGCTTCCATAATTTAGCACCTTCCTCTCTAATATGAGTCTCACTGCGGTGATATTCGTTACCTATTTCTTGATAACTCTGTCCTTGCCAACTCCCTTCAAAAATAGCCTTCTGGATAGTATTTAGCGGCTTTTTATCTCGCTCAATAAGGCGTTCGTCAATCAGTTGTAAGACTTCCGTGATATTCATACAATCGACACAGCAAAAGACTTTTGGGTATTATAGCCCAACTAAATCCCACTTTTTCCAATTTTCAGAAAAATTTACCCGACAAAACTCCCGATAAAATCCGATGTTTAGGGGTTGTCACTTTTTGGAAGCGTTTGGCATGATGGAATGTAGTTAAGCAAAACAGACCTAAAACTAACCACATCTAACTCAGCGACGCTAGTTCTAAGTATTATTGCTTATGTCTCAGTTTAACGTAGGTATTTTATGACGAAGTTCGTTTTAGACAAATATGCGCTCGATTCTAAAAAATCAGAAGCTAAGGCAAAAATCGTCGGTTCATTGGGTTCAAATGCCTCAATTTCAGGGGATCAGATAGAAGTCCCCAGTTATGACGCGAGTAAAGTGGTTCAGATTTTAAGTCAAGTTGGTATCAAGTATTCGGGGGGGTAGATTCAAATGTCGGACATTGTTAATCACTCAAAAATATCAATGTAGCAGATCAAAACTGAATCTGTCGTAAAGTTTACGATGCACAATCCAAGATAATTTTTACTCAACCCTAAATAATATTAGTCATGAAAAGCAAAACAAAAAAACTAACTATGGTTTTTATTTTGACAACCATTATATTCAATTCTCAAATTTTATTACAACCAAAAATTTCTAATGCGCAAACAGCTACTAAAAGGTTGTGTTGGGATGCGTATTATTCATATCTAAACACTAATGTTGGCGACGGATATATTGTTAGTAGTTCTACTCAAAAAGCAACTTATATGAATATGGTTTTTAGATGTGCAGAAAATTATCTAAATATGGTAGAGAAGGATTCTCGATACTGTCGTGAGGCCTTAGAATACGCTAACATGATATTACCTAACTTAGCAACAGTATTAGCATCACAAATTATCTTTAAATGTACAAATCGTTAACAAGGGAATCTCGAACGTGCTTCAGAAATTTAAGAAACGTGTAAGTAAATTATCGCTATTCATCATATTATTACTATTTCAGATAGTTAGTTTTACAACAACAGTCAATGGAACTAGAATTTTACTAGGCCATTTAGACCTATTAGGAATAGGCTCATTCAAATTTCCAGCTTATCTTTTTTTTGGATTAGGCATTCAGCTATTTATATTGTGGCTTTTTTTATTGGGTGAACACGCACTAAGATCACGTTTTACCTTATGGTTATTAGTTTTTGTTTATACATTGCTCAGTATCTATACAAGCTTTTTCTCTCTTTACGAAGGCATTAGTCGAGAAAAATTATCAGAAACAACTTCTGCTATAAAACAGAGTGAGGAAATCGTGAGACTTATCCAAGCTAATAAAAAATATCAAGATCAGAATAATCGCTACTCGGAACTTGAAGAGGAGATAAAAAATGCAGAAGAAGACAGAACAGATATCTGTAAAAGAGAATTCGGCGGATTCTACGGTTGTGAAGATGATCCACGAAAAATCGCAATTGACAACAAGATAAGTACACTCAAACAGGAAAGGGGGAAGTTAGCGGGGAAAGTTAAGACGTTTAATGATTTTCTTAAAAATAAAGGAGAAAACTT
Source organism: Microcystis aeruginosa NIES-2549 (assembly GCF_000981785.2). Classification (NCBI taxonomy): domain Bacteria; kingdom Bacillati; phylum Cyanobacteriota; class Cyanophyceae; order Chroococcales; family Microcystaceae; genus Microcystis; species Microcystis aeruginosa. The sequence goes on from NZ_CP011304.1 coordinate 2,075,661, forward strand.
TGGCAAATGGACAGCCGAAAAAATTTATCTAGAAAATGGAAAGGTTATATCACTTTTCTCTGAAGAAATTCCCCAAAATACTCGAGAGGAGCTAGAAAAACAAGCAGGAACGCAAAATTTCTTTTTATTACCTTTTGTAAAACTGCTGGAAGGAGATAAGAATGCAATCTTTGCTGTTTTTATTGCCTCTATACTAGACTGTACATCAGTTTTAATCGGACTTAATCCAGAAACAATTAAGAGAGATAGATTTAGAACCGTTATAAATGCTCTTATTTTGGTAAAAAATAAAACAACTCTGGGAATAAGAAATTTCTTACCCCATCTAATCGAAGTTACTGGTCATACAATATCTACTATTGTTCGTTCTATTGCTGGACTCCCTAATGGAATTATATATGGTGTACTTGCAGGACTTCAAAGAACTTTTCAGATTTTTATCCGTACAAATAACACCTTTACAATTCGAGGAAGAAGACAAGATTTTTTAGAAAATTTATGGGATAGTATTGATCATTTTAGAATTGGTTCTATCAATAGTCAAGATCATCAAGGTCATGTAATAAATTGTAAAAAACTGATGTTATCTTCTCAAGATAATCAGTCATTTAAACGTGGATATGAAAAAATTCTTAATAGAATGGAAAGGTTAGAATGGGTTCAAAGAATTAGACACAGTAATGACACCAAATTTGAAATTCTAGAGTATGAGAAATTTGAGCAATGGTATTTAAAAGAGCATAACAAAAGATTCGATCAAGAAAGACACGATATGTCAGGAGTTAATACTTTTAAAACAGTTATCTATCTCCCTCCAATTTCTCGTAAAAAAACAAACAAAAACTAAATTTTAAAATTAAGTTCCAAAAGAGGTTTACCATGAAAATGCAAGAAAGAGAATGTTCTAATCAAGGCGAGACTCTAGGCATGGGGTTTGATTCCTTAAAAAATATTCTCTTACCCAATAGTGCTATAGATTTGAGTAATGTTAATGAAGATAGCATACAATCTGAACAAGTTCCCGTGGAAGAGTCTTGTTCTTTTGCTCATATAGAAAATGAGGCTATGCTATCAAAGTCATTAAGCCTTTCTGCAAACATTGATTTTAAAATTGGAGGTGAGGGATCTGGACTGGACATTCCATGTATTTTATCTGCAAGTGCAAAAGGAGGTTATTTTAGAAGTGTAGAAATGAAAGAAAATAATTTATATATTCTGCTCAACTATCAGTTGAAGAATACTGCTTACAGAATTACGCACCCCAAGTTATCGGCTGAAGCAGAAAATATTCTATCTAATTCTTCTGATTTTTTGGAGTTCAGGAAAAAATTTGGAGATGAATTTATTATTGGTTTTAGAACAGGTGTTGAATACACTGCATGGATAGAAGTGTTAGATATAAAAAATAATGAAAAAGAGAAAACATATTTGAAAATTAATTCAGCAGTATCTGAATTATTAGCATTATTAGGAATACCCACCCAACCAATTGATGGCAATCTTCAAAATGATTCAGAACAGACTCTCAAAAACTATTCTAGTAGAACTTTATGTTTCAAGAGACCTCCGAATATAAATGAAAGTGGTGTGATTTTAACTCTAGATCGGTTAATTTTTGACTTTATAGATTTTAGAAAACAAATTTCGAGTTCGAGTAAAAAGCATTATAAATATACTGCGGTTTTTGCAGATTATGATCAATTAGTTGAAGTCCGTCATGATATTTTAACACCAGAACTAAAACGCCTTAAATCTAAACTAAACCGATTGAGAGGTATCAAAATACAAAAGCAAATTCAATTGTTAGGAATACAAAATCAATTAAGATTTCAAGGACAAGACCTTGAATTAAATGAGCAGCTTAGAAAATTATATAATTATGTTTATGAGTTAGATGATTTTATGAACGAGTGTTTATTTCTTCCAGACTCTATGACTGATGAAAGATATAAACTATACCTAAATTCATAGACCTGTAAAGTGAGTACTAATCTTGTAGCACAATCGCTTTTCTTATCGGGTGCATTATACTTTGTTAATGCACCTTATTTGTTGTCTATAATTTAAAAGATTGAGATAAGGGCAGTTTGTTGGGTTGATTTTGCGTTAAAATTAAGTTAGATATGTCTTAATTAATAAAACTTAGCAAGACAATGAATACTTCGATTACTTTTCAAGAAATTGCCGCCGAAATTCAATTATTTGATAATATTGAACAAAAAGAACAATTTATTTTTGTAGTGGGTGCTTTAGTTTCTCGCATCATCAGTCTTCATAAAGCCGCAGAAATCATGGAAATGGATACAGAAATGTTCTTGAAAATTTTAGAATTAATGGGAATCGATTTTTCTTATCTTACTACAGAAGACATAGATAGAGAAAAAAAATGGTAATCTCTATGAAAATTGTTTTCAATTCTTCCCCTTTAATCTTTTTGTCTCAGTTAGGATTTTTAGAAAGATACCTAGATTCTAATGATAATTTTTATTTGCCTGCAACCGTACAACAAGAAATTAATGCCAAACAAGATCAATCTTCAGAGACTCTTAATAAGCTGATCAATCAACAGAAATTAATTATCCTAAATATTAAATTAATCTCTCTAGCAAATAGTTTAAATGAACGTTTAGGAAAAGGTGAATCTGATGCCATTACTTTAGGAATAGAATTACAAGATGACTTTGCAGCAAGAAAAGAAGCACTACACTTAGGCTTAAATGTTAAAGGAACTTTAGCGATTATTCGTAAACTTCTCAAAGAAGGAAAGATAGAAATTGAAAATTTGGAGAGTTTTTATCAAAGACTTAGAGAAATTAACTTTAGAGTCAAGCGTGAGATATTTGAGAGCATTTTTGGAGACTGAGTGTGATACTGAAGGCACTGCGTAGCAGCACGCTTATTTTGTCGGGTGCATTAACAGAGTATAATGCGCCTTATTTCTTGTTATTGATGGATTCCCACCATAACTTTAAATCACTTTCATTAATCTTTTTTTGAAGATATTCAATCTGATCTGAATAGCTGAGATTTTTCATGTCTTCAGCCATTTTTTCTTGACTGGTTTGTTTAAAAGCTAAACAGTCAAAACTTTTTTTAATTGTCGTTGGCTTCATCAATTGTTACCTCTAAAGGAGAAATAATAGTCAAAATCCCGTAGCCATTAAGTAAATTAATTTGATTATAGCCTTTCATTTTATCTAGGCGCACAATATGTTTAAAATTCCATGATATGATTGCATCCGCTCTAGCTATTGTAGCAGCCGCTACATGAGTAGCATCATTAATAGACTTTGATGTAACAACTCCTTCATTGATATAAGCATCCCTTAACTGTAAAACTTCAGGTGTTATCTTAACTACTTCAATAACTCTCTGCGGAATCGATAATAAAATATCTTTAACCGCTTGGGGGGCATTAATTAATTCGCTAACAATGATATCACTCATTAACAAAATAAACTTTTCTTGCTTAATGGCTTCCATCAATTGATTGGACTCTAAGGAAAATTCATCATCTAAACAGCCTCCAATGACTGATGTATCGATATAAATTCTAAGTTGTTTCATAACGATTTTAGCTCGTCAATTTAATATTTTCTCAATTAAAGATGGTTTGTTGCCTTGTAGTTGTTTAGCAAAAGTTTCTCCTGCTTCAAGTTGTCGTCTAATTTCTTCTCGATTGTCATGGTAATAGGCCAAGGCCGCATAAACATCTGCTAGGGTGATAGTAGGATGATGATAAATAATTTCATCTGGTGACATTCCCATTCTTTCATGCCAAATTACAATATCTTGAACTTTAATTCGATGTCCAGCAATACGAGGTTTTCCGCCACAGATACCAGAAGTGATTTCAATATGTTGTGAGATAACTAAAGATGACATAATTACTTGCCAATAAGATCAATCAATCCTTGTTATTATACCATTTTTTCCCAGTAAGGCAACATCAGTGCGATCGCCGATATTGTAGGTTGGGTTGAGGCACGAAACCCAACAGGATCAACTATAGCAATTCTCTAACTTATGAGGTACAGTAGCAACAGTGAGTAAACCAATTGCGAATATATTTTTGAGTAACTTGTAACATAGTGCGATCGCCGATTTGGTAGATTGGGTTGAGGCACGAAACCCAACATGATCAACTATTAATTTATACTAAATTCGGTTATTAAAAACTGATTATTTATTCCCCCTTTTGCCTCTTGCCTTCTGCCTCTTGCCTCTCCTGATATGTAGCATATACTCAACGGATTTAGTATTATTTGGTTGGTGTTGGGTTGCACTTTGTTTAACTACATTTTGGCAATAAAGAGGCGATTAGGGTTGATAAACGGCGAACGCTAATCTTGTAAGCTTTAAAAAGTGCTATATAAAAAACTAAACAAACTATAATTAAAATTACTGCAAAAATTTAGAGAGTAAAGAAGGAAATATGACAGAAATAGTTTTTTTAGTGGAAGATGCACCGGAAGGGGGATATACAGCAAGGGCATTAGGCGAGTCTATTTTTACCGAAGCCGATGATTTACAATCTTTACGAGAAATGGTAAAAAATGCCGTTAATTGTCATTATGATGATAGGGAAAATCGCCCTAAAATTATTCGTTTACATATTGTTAGAGTGATTAATTTTTACTTTTTTCAAATAATGCTTCGTCAATTAGAAAATCAAGTTTTCCAGCTATGAAATCTTCCTCAATTTGTTTTTCCCATTGTTGATCGTCTAACTTATTGATCCAATTTCTTAAATACAAAAATTAATCAGAAGTAAGGCTTTCAATTTTTGCTTGAATTAATTGTAACTTTGTCATCTTAGTATCTTTCCACAACAATAGTTCAAATTTGAGTTTTATATTATCATTTTTTCTGTAAAAATGGGAATTTGCGATCACATTTGGCAGAATATTGGAAGTGTGATCGCTCTTATTATCGGCTGCATTAACAAAGTATAATGCACTTTATTTGTTGTCTATTGACGAATTCAATAAACATAAGATAAAATACTGTTGATACTCGTAACCATTAAAGAGAGATATGAACATCAATTCTATTCAAGATAACTCTTTACTCTTTAAGAAACCCGTTTTCTCTCTCGATCCTACGGTTTTCTGAGTTCCTCGTACTGTTCACTACGGTTCTTCCGAACTTACACTGTAGAAAATTCCGCAAGCTCCCTCTCCGTCCAGCAATGCTCTAAAGTTGATATAGCAGTTTTCATCAGAATGAGGTATGGGCAAGGGGCTTAAACCCTTTGTTGGCAAAACTTGTCGATACCTCAGTAACGTGAAAAGCGCTATAATGAAACCTACTCCCTTGATGAAGTGTTGAGAGAAATAGAATAACCTTCTATTTCTCTGTCTGACTTCTCACCCAATTACGAAATTCTTTCACTAATTCTAGGTAATCTTTTTGACCAGCTTGTTGTAAAAATATAGCAATCTCTAGAATGGGTAAATTGGCAAAAAATTGACTCGATTGGGAGGTAATGTAAGTACCATTCTCTAACTGTTGAATCGCCAAAAATTCCCCATTATAAATCCAAACTTCTCTGACGCCTAAATCTGCATAAACCTGGAGGCGATTTTGAGAACTGCTAGTGACATCAATTTCTAGCACCAAATCTGGTGGGGGATCTTCATTCAAATCCAGTCGCTTTTTACCGCGAACCGCATCAATATTGTAGATATAGAAACACTTATCAGGTTCAGCACCACTTATTTCCGGTCGTTTGAAAGTAGTAGAGCCAAGAGGATATATTTGAACCGCTAATTCTTCTGCGAGAGTTTCCACAAAACGGCCGAGAACTTCTTTACTAAGTTCATGTTCTGGAGAAGGAGCCATGATTTCTAATGTACCACGATTGTAAGTGAGCCGGAGGCGGCGATTGTTTAATTCTTCTAGCAGTGTTTCGTAGGTTTCCCAACTAATTCCTGATAAGTTAATTATTTCAGCCGGTGGCGCAATTACTGTTACAGTCATAGGTGAAAATAGAAATCTAATGCTTCCATTTTAGGATATCACTGTCATTAATACAGGAATTTCGGATTGCTTTGCCTGTGCCAAGGCTCTGACTTTTATTCAGTGAACAGTGAACATTTATCGGTTAACAGTGGAAAAAACTGATATGGTGCTATTGAGAGTAATCAGGTACAGCCACCTTCTTACCCGTTTTCCCTTCCCTTATCAAACCCTAGAAATCATCGGGAATAATCCATTGGGTCGGTTGCGTCAGTTTTTTCAGTCTAGCGGCTTCGGCCATTTCTAGCATCTTTTCCAAAGAAGTTTCGGCAATAAATTTGGCTGCTTCGGCGGCATGGGCTTGATTGGGGCATTGATCGCCTAAAATACAACCATTTAGGCAATCTACAGCACAATTTACCTGTTTTTCCATAAAAATTCTCTTTTTATGACGAGATTTGTCTTTTATATTTTAACCTAACTTTTTTTAAGTACCTCAGCAAAATTAATTACACATCTTGCTAATCCTTTTGCCGCTCTCAACCCTAGGTGAGTAATTATGCCAGTTAAGAAAGCGGCACCCTTAACCTTTCCCTAACCCATAAATTGCTATAGATTTTAATTGTGTGAGGAGTGAGAAGAAAGCAAAGTCCTTGGGGTCGAAACACGGCAAGACTCCCAAGGGCTTTTCCATGTCTAGGGAACAGTTGTCAGTCATGAACCAGCCTCAAGAGCGAGAACCTTTTGCCAGTTTAGTTTTATATCATCTCTTTAAATGGTCGTTCGTTAGCCCCACCCTACACGGCTATTTTCGCGGTCGCGTTTACGGAGTGGAAAATGTCCCCCGTCGTCATCCTCTGATTATCGTCTGCAATCACGCCAGTTACTTCGATCCACCCCTATTATCCTGTGCCGTGCGTCGTCCCGTAGCTTATATGGCTAAAGAGGAATTATTCACCATCCCGATTTTAAAACAGGCGATCGCTCTTTATGGGGCCTATCCCGTCAAACGCGGCAGTGGTGATCGCGGAGCCATTCGGGCGGCGATGGGAGCATTAGCAGCGGGCTGGGCAGTGGGAGTGTTTCTGGAGGGAACCCGCACCGAGGACGGATTGATCCATCAACCAAAACTAGGCGCGGCGATGATTGCCGCTAAAGCGGGAGTTCCCCTGTTACCCGTCAGTTTGTGGGGGACAGAAAAGATTTTTCAAAAAGGTTCTTCTTTTCCCCATAGTATCCCCTTAACTATTCGCATCGGAGAAGTGCTGCCGCCACCGATTTCTAGCAAAAGAGAGGCTTTACAGGCAGTTACCGAGCGCTGTGCCGAAATTATTAACGGATTACACGCCCTCGGACGCTAAATCTTTGCCTTTTGCATGAGTAGAAAACGGGTTTCTCGGAGAAACCCGTTTTCTGTGTGTTACTCAACGGATTTAGTCTTAGATTTCTTTCCCCGACACTTTCAAGTCGGGAATCTAGGCTAAAATTGGCATAACTCGACCATCGCCTCGACCATGTTCTTTTTTGTCCTCGGCTTCAATCTAGGCTTAACTTTATTTAATTGCTTTCTAGTCTGGAAATTGTGGCAATTGCGGCGGATTTTAGGGCGAGTGACCAAAATTTTAAACCGGGTGGAACGACGTTTACACCACATTTTTTACCCCGCTCCAGAATATATTATCATCGCCGGGGCGAAAACCTATTATCTCCGACAAAACTATCAACGCCTCTGCGGACAGATACAGATACTGCAATCCCTATTCTTGACCTTCTCCCTGATTATCCGTTACTGGCAGCGTCAACCCCGTCAACCCCGTCGCCTCTGGTCGCTAAAATTGAGCAAAATCTCTAGCAATTAGGCAGCTAACAGCGATCGCCAACCAGAGTAATACACAAGTACGAGTTAAATGCAAAGCCTGTTCGACGGTTTTAACGGTAATCGGGTTGAGGTTATCGCCTAATAAAGGTTTTTCCACAATCTGGCCCCGATATTGATTTTTCCCCCCCAATTGCACCCCCAAAATCGCCCCATAGACGCATTCACTCCAACCAGAATTAGGACTAGGATCCCGACGGGCATCGCGCCAACAAATGCTTAAAACTCGCCCCGGCCGGCCCGAAATCAGGGCGAGAGTTAAAACCGTTAAACGACAGGGTAGCCATGTGAAAACATCCTCGCTTTTGGCACTAAACCAGCCAATATGGGTGTAGGGTGGCCGACGATAGCCAATCATCGAATCGAGGGTACTAGCGGCTTTATAAGCGCAAGCGAGGGGTACCGGTCCCACCCCCAGAAAAGCACCGAGAAGGGCATAAAAAAGCGGCGCGGTAACTCCATCTACACCATTTTCACTGACGGTTTCTAATAGGGCGCGGAGGATTTCTTCCTGGCTGAGATTATCTGTGTCCCGGCCAACGTATAAACTTAGTTGGCAACGAGCTAGGGTGATATTTTCAGCTTGTAAAGCTGCGGTGACGGTTTCGGCAGCCCTGCGTAAACTTCTGCCGGCTAAACAACTAGCCAAGAGAATCATTTGTACTAGGTAACTCAGCAGCAAATTGACCTGACCTAACCACTGGATTCCTAGCCAAGTTAAGGCCCCAGTCAAGATAATTAAACCCAGTCCCAGAATTATGCCCGCTAAACGTTGGCGAATTTTTCCCTGCGTCCAATTAAGGATAACTTTTGTGGCAACGGCAATAATCGCCCCCATCACCTGCACCGGATGAATCCATCCCCAGGGATCGCCGATCAGATAATCTAAAACCGCCCCCAATACTAAAATGATCGCCGTTGCCGTTTCCTTCACAATTACTCCCTTTTACCATCAATATCCCGAATTTTCTCAATATTGTCTTCCCAGTTAGCCCCATCAAAGAACTGGATCTGAAAATCGCCTAAGACATTGCCATCCAAACAGCGCAGGTTTATATCTATAGCGTCAGGATGGGAGCGAGGACGATAGAAAGGATGAATACCACAAACACGACAAAAATAATGTTGGGCTGTGTGGGTATTAAATGTATAGGTACTTAAGAAATCTTCACCGCTTAGGAGGGTAAATTGTGCTGAAGGAACAATCAGATGCAGAAAGCCTTTTTTCTGACAAATCGAACAATTACAGTCTAGACCTTGATTATGCTCGATCGCCACTTGAAAACGGATCGCTCCACAGTGACAACCTCCCCCATAAATCTTTGCTTGAGTTGTTGCTGTCATAACTTCTAAACTACTAAACAATAAAGCTGGTTTCCTCTCCCCTAGCGGCGATCCAGCTACGCGCATCGTAGTATAAATCGGCTAAGGTAATCTTCCCCAGGGCCTCTTTTAATTTCTCATGGAGGTGTTTCCAGATAGTAAATGTCACCCAATCTTCTGCCTGTTCGTCCCTGGGATGATAGCCTGATAATGGCTCGATCGTCTCTCCCACCGCCTCTAAAATTTGCCCCAACGAGATACGATTTGCCGGCCTGGCCAATTGATAACCCCCTTGCGCCCCCCTAAAGGAACGAACTAACCCCGCTCGTCGCATTTCTATCAGCAATTTCTCTAGATAAGCAGCTGGGATATCTTGACGCAGGGCGATCGATTTTACCGATACGGGAGTTCCCCTCGGTTGTAAACTAAGATCCAGCAAGGCTTTAACACTATAGTGACCCCTAGTTGTTAGCTTCATTATCCCTCATTTTTACCTCTTTATCTCTATCCTACCCCCTGCCCTCATTGATGACAGAAAGGCTAACCTCCCTTCCCTCAGCATCTCGATCAACATTGGTAAATTCTGTTAAGATTTCGATCGAGAGATAGAGTGTAATCAATTACAATCAATTTCCTCAAGCAAGTGATAATTTTTAGTTTATACCGTGTAAGATGAGTGTAGAGAGCAATCGTAACCCGATTGTTTCTGGTCAGGGGGAGCAACTCTCCTCGACTAGCCTTGATGACCCTAACCTTTACTTATCTACTGCAAACTTAAATGAACAAAACTACTAATCCAGAACCCCTGACTGGCCTCGAACTAATTGAGAAAGTTAAACAGCTAGGCAACCTCAGCAAAGAGGAAAAAGCCCGGGAATGCGGCTACTATACCATGACAAAAAATGGTATTGAACGTGTTAATATGATGAAGTTTCTCAATGCTTTAATCGATGCCGAGGGAATTGACTTAGATAGCAGTGCCAATGGTCAAGGACGGGGCGGGCGCTCGGCCAGCTACCGGATCAGTGTCCAATCAAATAATAATCTCCTGATCGGTTCGGCCTACACCAAAAAAATGGGACTTAAACCGGGAGATGAATTTGAAATTACTTTGGGGAGAAAACATATTCATCTCAAGCAAGTTGGCGCCAGCGACGACGACGAATAGCAATAATTAAGGAGAGAGCCGTTTAACTCTCTCCTTGCCATTAGATAGGGTCTGCTGAAAAAGGCACTCCAGGAATCATGTTATTAAATGCCAATGATTGGTCACCCAAGTGATAAGTTTTACTTGGGTTAAACTTCTATAAACATAATTTTTATTAAATATGAGTTCATGTCTTATACTAAATTCGGTTATTAAAAACTGATTATTTATTCCCCCTTTTGCCTCTTGCCTTCTGCCTCTTGCCTCTCCTGATATGTAGCATATACTCAACGGATTTAGTATTAGTTCATTTGTTCGCAAAAAAAGCAAGAAAGATAAAAAAGCCTAAAAAAACAGCCGAAGCAGTTGGGAAAGATTGACAACCAAAAAGATAATAGCAAGCTCAGTTTCTGAAGTTTCAGATTGAAATTAAATCTTCTCTTAGCTTGTCCGAACTTTCTGGGGGCATCTCAGTTTGGCCAAAATACCGACAATCAACAATGATCAGTCATCCTTAAATTAGTACAAATGCCACGAAGCCGCGTCTAAGCATCCCACTCCAAAAGCTAATCAGCGGCGGGATTGAGGAAAAAATCGCCAATAACCGCCAATTTTAGCGGAGAGTTTCCCTTGAAAAATCCCCACTGAGTAGATTGACAAAAATTAGATGCAGCCGTGGGTAAAGACTGTAATTCAGTCAATCCCAAAAGTTATCGAAACCACAGCGGTAATATCTTTGTCGATCGAGGAAGTGTCGTAAATTCCCGAATCGCTCACGTCAGTGGAATTGCGCGAGGTGATCTGAAAAACTCCCGTTTTCGCATCGCGCACCCTTCCCACCCGACTGCCGGTACTACTAGCGATCGCCTCAGCCCTCGCTCTGGCATCCTTGGTCGCCGCAGCCACCATTTCCACCCGCAGTTGATCGAGTTGGGTGTAAAGGTATTGGGGGGGTTCGGAGACGAGGCTAATTCCCTCCTCGATCAATTCCGTTACCTGCCTAGAAAGTTCCGTGTAACGGGCCACATCGCTCGCTCGGATCTCGAAGCGTTGGGTGAGACGATAGGCGAGAATTTGCCCGGTTTCCTGACCGTTAGCTGTTACTTCGGGAATCGGCATCGTCTCGATCGCGTTAGTGGTGATTGCGTCCTCGGGAACTTGTTTTTCTTTGAGATAAGCTCGTATCCGCTCGGTTTGCCGGATCAGATCGCGGTAGGCATCCTGGGCGCTGGGTTGTTGACTGGAAACCGATAAACGCCAGAGAAGATAATCGGATGTAATCGCCCTTTTGGCCGAACCGGTCACGACAAAAACATCGCCCGCCCGTTTCACCTCCAAGAACGAGCGCGCCGCTATCCAGGAACTCAAGACGAGAGCGATCGATAGCATCGATAAACCCGCGAATACCTGTGGGAAACGTTGGAATATAGAACTGTCTTTCATCATCCCCCATCCTAGAAATCCGACGTTTCCATCCTATGCTAGTAGCGAGTGCCTTGACATTATTATTTACAAAAATCAATAGGGGTTGCAATCTGACGGGAAGCTTTCCCTTACCCAAAAACTCCCTAGCGCTGACGGAGATAACGCCCTATGAGTTCGGCTTGAGCATTGGGACGATTATTGACCGATTCCAAGAATATTCCCAGAATTGAACCATCTCACCATCGGAATCCTGTTAATTTGTGCGTTAACGTTTTGTCCGGTTTGATTGCTTACTGTCACCAGCCGAAAAACCCTCCTTGAAAATGGAATGGGCTTTATCCCCCTCTGTTTAACCCGAACTGAGCTTAAATAAATACTTCGCCGAAAAAGGTTCCAGCGAAGTACCACAATAGTCAGTGACCAGTTATCAGTTATCAGTACCTTTAATATAACACCTTTGATCCAAAAATCATACCTTTGTACAAAAAAAGGCCAAAAATAAATACTTCGCCGAAAAGGGTTTCAGCGAAGTACCACAATAGTCAGTGACCAGTTATCAGTTATCAGTGCTTTTAGTATAACACCCTTTTTCGATCACTGCAAACTTTTTTCCAATTTTAGGCCAAGAATTTTGGACCCAGGCCGACTTTCGGCGCGTACACCGCCCGATCGCCCAATTCTTCTTCGATGCGTAATAAGCGATTATACTTAGCCACCCGTTCACTGCGACTGAGAGAACCAGTTTTAATCTGTCCGGCATTAGTAGCTACCGCCAGATCCGCGATCGTGGTGTCTTCCGTTTCTCCGGAACGATGACTAATTACAGAACGATAACCGTGACGGGTAGCTAGGGCGATCGTTTGTAGGGTTTCCGTCAAAGAACCGATCTGATTGAGTTTAATCAGGATCGAGTTAGCAATACCCAGATCGATCGCTCTTTGCAGACGGATGGGATTAGTCACCATCAAATCATCGCCCACCAACTGAATCCGCGCCCCCAGTTTATCGGTCAATAATTTCCAGTTATCCCAATCTTCCTCGTGTAAACCGTCTTCAATGGAAATAATCGGATAGCGATCAACTAAACTAGCCAAAAAATCCACCATTTCGGCGGGAGAATGGGAAGAACCATCGTAGATGTATTGACCATCCTTATAGAATTCACTGGCGGCCACATCCATAGCCAAAGCCACCTGCGACCCCGGTTTATAACCAGCACGTTCGATCGATTCGATTAAAATATCCAAAGCTTCCTGATTTGAACCCAAATTAGGGGCATAACCGCCCTCATCGCCCACACCGGTCAGTAATTTGCGTTCGTGCAAGGCCTTACCCAAAGCGGCGAATACTTCCGCCCCCCAACGCAAACCTTCCTTAAAAGAATCGGCCCCGATGGGGAAGATCATAAACTCCTGAAAATCGACGTTATTATCGGCGTGAGAACCACCATTGATCACGTTCATCATCGGCACGGGTAGCACATTGGCCATCGGGCCACCGAGATAACGATAGAGAGGCAAGCCCAGATCCGCCGCCGCTGCTTTGGCCGTAGCCAGAGAGACGGCTAGGATAGCATTAGCCCCTAATTCTCGTTTATTGGCCGTGCCATCGCGATCGATCATAGCTAAATCGATACTAGCTTGGTCGAAAGCATTCATCCCCTCCAAAACCGGGACAATTTTTTCGTGGACATTGCGAACCGCTTTCAGGACACCCTTACCACCGTAACGCTGGGGATCGTCATCGCGCAATTCGTGGGCTTCAAAACTGCCCGTAGAAGCGCCACTGGGAACCTGGGCCAAACCCATCGCCCCCGATTCTAACAACACTTCCGCTTCGATAGTGGGACGGCCGCGGGAATCTAGAATCTCCCTAGCAGCGATCGCTTCAATGGGAACTTCGATTTTATCTAACATAACTTATCGTCTCCAACTCAATTTACGCGGTCATTGCGGCTGATTACTAATTGCCTAAAGGGAAATCCACGTTGACAATCTGCTTTTGATCATCAAAAACGAGGATTAAAGTATCCGTCAGTTTTTCAAATTGAATCGTCACCAACACCAGATCCACACCGTCCGTATCCGCACCTTTTCTGACCTGAGTTCCCACGACCCGACGCACGGGGCCGGTACGCTTAAGTAAATTCTCCCAAGCACCTTGCACTCTGGTGGGGAAAACCTCGGCTTTCAGGAGAGGATGTAAAAAACCTCTGGCCAGGCCGTAGTCTTTATTGACCAAAGCCTTGACAAAAGCAGCACCAATCTCAGAAATACTGCGAAATTCGGGAAAATCGGCGGCAATTACCTGACCAGACCGGTTAAAGGTAATTACCACATCTTCAGTGATTTTCTCAAATTCAACGGTGACAATCACCAGATTGGCATTGATAGCATCGAGTAGCTTGCTTTTGACAATGCGCTTAAACGGTCCGGTATGGTCAATGACTTGGCTTTCCCAGACCTTTTGCAGTTTCTCGGCAGTCCAGAGGGGTTTTAGTTGGGGTGACAAGGCTGCAATCACCTTGTCGTATTGTTTAGTTCCCAACCATTGTACTAACTGCCGAGCTTGCTTTTCTTCTCGGACGGGATCACCAATAGCGATCGCGGTCGGTTCTAGGTTCGCCTGTACTGGTGAAACGTTGAACGTGGTCAAAGGCAGGGTAAAACCAATTAAACACAAAGACAGAATCGATACCCGTTTAGCTAATGAAAGCTGCATCATTTCAGCTATTGCTCCGCAAATAAATAACGTTTTTTCACTTGACGATTGAATTGATGCCATTGTTCATTAGTTAAAGCATTCAAGATCGCTCGATCGGGTAATATCTCTCCCCTTGTTATACTGGTTTAACGATTAAAACTACCGCCGAACGCGCTTGCACCCGATAGGTTTCCGATTCAATAGCGGCGGCGGCATCTAAATCACAGGCTGCCTCGGACAATTGCCCAGCAGTATCGATGACGCGATGCCATTTTTCCTCTGGGAATAGGGGGGGTAACTGGAAGTTGAGAGATTCCCAGTAAGCGTTCAGCATAATGTGTAAATACTCGTTGGCCTTGGGATAACGCAGGGAAAAAGCTAAACTGCGGGAATCTTCCGACCAATCGGGTTTACTCAACTGTACGCCATGCCAACTCAGATGGGGTTCGAGACTGGTATAGGTGACTTCTAGCAATTTTTCCTGACGGAAAAGAGCTAATTTTTTATTAAAATCGATCAGTCTCCTTACGAAACACCAAAGATCGAACTCTTGCTCTACCGCACTCCAATCGAACCAACTTAACTGGTTATCCTGACAATAGGCGTTATTGTTGCCCTTTTGGGTGCGTCGCACTTCGTCTCCCATCAACAGCATAGGTGTTCCTTGGGAAATGAACAGGATCGTTAAGAGATTTTTTATTTGTTGCAGTCGCAGGGTTTTAATCGCCTCGTTATTGGTTTCCCCTTCTATCCCACAATTCCAGCTAAAATTATCGTTGCAACCGTCCCGATTCTTCTCGCCGTTAGCCTCGTTGTGTTTCTCGTCGTAGGAAACTAGATCGTTAAGGGTAAAGCCATCGTGACAGGTAACAAAATTTATACTTCTATTGACATCGTTGTCAGGTCTGTGGTATATGTCGGGGCTTCCTAAAATCCGCGCCGCTAATTTCCTGACTATGCCGGTATCTCCCCGGACAAAAGCGCGCACATCATCGCGAAAAGGACCATTCCACTCGGAAAACCAATCGGCAAATTCGACAAATTGACCGACACTATACAATCCTGCCGCGTCCCAAGCTTCGGCGATTAATTTTGTCCCGGCTAAGACTGGATCCGATTCGATCGCCCAGATCATGTTATAACCTTTTTGCAGGATCGGTTCCCCGTCCACATTGCGCGATAATACGGCCGCTAGGTCAAAGCGAAAACCATCGACGTGCATTTCCGACACCCAATAGCGCAAACAATCGAGAATCATTTTGCCAACAATCGGATGACTGCCCTTGAGGGTGTTACCACAGCCGGTATAGTTGCTATAGAGGCTTTTATCGACCGCATCGAGGATGTAGTAGGTGCGATTATCGATACCTTTCAAGGAAAGAGTCGGCCCGATTTCGTCCCCCTCGGCGGTATGATTGAAAACTACATCGAGAATCACTTCAATCCCCGCTTTGTGTAACGCTTTCACCAGATCGCGAAATTCATTCAAAGGACCGAGCGGTGAGCGATCGCTACTGTAGCCGGCATGGGGCGCAAAAAAGCCGATCGTGCTATAACCCCAATAGTTAGTTAACCCCGGCATAGCGGCAGCGGGATCAAAGTAATGAATCGGTAACAATTCCACGGCAGTAATGCCTAGGTTTTTCAAATAGGGTATTTTTTCGATTAATCCCGCAAAAGTACCTCTTTTTTCCTCGCTAACACCGGAATTCGGGTTACGAGTAAAGCCACCGACGTGCATTTCGTAGATAAAACTGGCAGAGTAGGGAGTGCGTAGCGGTTCGTCATCTTCCCAATCATAGCAGCCCGTATCCACTACCAGACCCCGCAAAGCTCGATGACAATTATCGCCTTTTTCGCTGGCAGCTTGTCGATCATAAATTTCCGCACCGACAATCGCTTTCGCATAGGGATCGAGAACTACTTTATCAGGATCGAAGCGATGACCCTGGGCCGGATTATCCGGACCATAGACTCGATAAGCATACACTTGACCGACTCCAATGCCGTGAACGAAAATATGCCAATAGAAAAAGGTGCGGTTTGTTTGCGGGGTGAGGAGAATAGTCCGGCTAGGTACGGGAGAATTAGCATCATCAAATAATAATAATTCGATGGCAGTGGCATACTTAGAAAATAGTGAGAAGTTGACACCATCGGCTAATACAGTCGCACCGACAGGATGGCTTTTACCGTGATCGGTTTTTAAGGTCATTGTCAAGAGATAAGAAGTGATTAGGATTAGTATAAGATTATTCGGCGTTGTTGAATCAAGGTATGAATGCTAACTGTGTATCGCATCCAAAAGTTAGTTGGGGTGCAGGTTTTAAAAATCTCACCCAAGAAGACTCAGAACTCAAATCAGCAACGCCAGGATTTTAATCGAGATGGTGTGATTAATTTCTAAGACCTTGCCCCGTTCAATAAAGCTCTCAATTTTCCGAGCAATCAAGAAAAAAATATAGGAGTTTTAAATGACCTTTCCCGAATATTTTAGGCTTGATTAAGCCAATTAATTAAGTCAGCTTGACTCTCAAAGTCTAGCAACGCTTCTCCTAAGTCTTCTAATTTTTCTACTGAGAGTTTTTGGATAGTTTCGGTAATATGCGGGGGAAGTTCACCAAAACGTCGCTTTAGTTGACGTAGCACTAACTTGGATGCTTCTTTTTGAAGTCCGATAGCTTCTCCTAGTTGAATAGCTTTTTCTCTATCCTGTTCGTATAAAGGGGCTAAACGCATAATAAATTTCCTCTCCTCCTGGGTTCTTTTGGGTAAGGCTTGCAAGTTCCTACTCAAATTGTATAATAATTTCAAGGAAGCTGATTTAAAGGGATGATTAGAAGACAAGGCCTCTAATTCATCAATCGCTCTGCTTCTGGTTCCTCCTCTGCCTAATAATCTTAACCAAAGGGTTTCAGGGGTTTCAGGTAATTGATGCAGGACAATAATGGCTGTGGTTAATGCTGGGGCTAAAAAATAAATTCCTTCTCCCCAATCTGGATGATTGAGAGCGGAAAAAGCAGTTATAATTCTTTGACTGGCCGTAGGAGTTAGTATCCATAGTCTAGGAATATTTTCTGCTAATAAGGGTTGTTGATGACGGTGAGCTTCTCTTTGTAATTGTTCCCGCACAGTTAACAGTTTAGATAAACAAGCGAGAATTCCCTCAATCGTGACTGGATTGCGATAGGGTTCTAATAGACAAGGGGTTTGAGCTAATCGACCCAATAAACCTAATTCGGGCGGTATTTTGGGGGAAGTCGGCCGAAAATACACATTAATTTCTTGAGTTTCTGCCGTCACATCAAGGCTAGTTTTCACGTCACCGGAAGAAGAGAGAAAGGTTTCGAGGTAGTCTTTCACTAAATTTATCCCAAAGAAAGCGAGTCAAGGCTGAAGTGATTAAATCAATGATGGTTATTTTATCATTTTAAAAGCCTATTTATTAGTTCAGCCAATTAATTAAGTCAGCTTGAGTCTCAAAGTCTAGTAATGCTTCTCCTAAGTCTTCTAATTTTTCTACTGAGAGTTTTTGAATAGTTTCGGTGATATGCGGGGGTAGTTCACCAAAACGTCGGTTAAGTAAGCGTAGCACTAGGTTGGCTTCTCCTTTTTGAAGTCCGATAGCTTCTCCTTGTTGAATCCCTTCGATTCTACCTTTTTGAAGTCCGATAGCTTCTCCTTGTTGAATAGCTTTTTCTCTATCTTGTTCGTATAAAGGGGCTAAACGCATAATAAATTTCCTCTCCTCCTGGGTTCTTTTGGGTAAGGCTTGCAAGTTCCTACTCAAATTGTATAATAATTTCAAGGAAGCTGATTTAAAGGGATGATTAGAAGACAAGGCCTCTAATTCATCAATCGCTCTGCTTCTGGTTCCTCCTCTGCCTAATAATCTTAACCAAAGGGTTTCAGGGGTTTCGGGTAATTGATGCAGGACAATAATGGCTGTGGTTAATGCTGGAGGTAAAAAGTAAATCCCTTCTCCCCAATCTGGATGATTGAGAGCGGAAAAAGCAGTTATAATTCTTTGACTGGCAGTAGGAGTTAGTATCCATAGTCTAGGGATATTTTCTGCTAATAAGGGTTGTTGATGACGGTGAGCTTCTCTTTGTAATTGTTCCCGCACAGTCAACAGTTTAGATAAACAAGCGAGAATTCCCTCAATCGTGACAGGATTGCGATAGGGTTCCAATAAACAAGGGGTTTGAGCTAATTTGCCCAATAGGCCTAATTCGGGCGGTATTTCTGGGGAAGTCGGTCGAAAATACACATCGATTTCTTGAGTTTCTGCCGTCACGTCAAGGCTAGTTTTCACGTCACCAGAAGAAGCAAGAAAAGTTTCGAGGTAATCTTTACTAAATTTATCCCAAAGAAAGCGAGTCAAGGCTTAGGTGATTCAATCGATGATCAGGGTTATTTTATCATTTTAAAAGCCTGATTGGAAAAATTAGCAGCATTGCAGCTTTAGTTACAGATTTTTCCTAGTTTTTGCGCTAGAACTGAAAGGTTAATCAGCAAAAAACGCGCTCGACGAATGAAACCGCAAATCATCGTCTGTGGATTAGGTCGCACGGGTTATAAAATCTTTTGTTTACTCAAACAACAATCTGCGGCAGTAGCGGCGATTAGCGATCGCCAAATGGTCTGCGAATACCAGTCTGATATTATCATCGGCGATCCCTGCTCTCCTCAGACTCTCCTGCAAGCTGGTCTCCCGGATGCAGAAACCCTAGTTTTGGCCATCGATAACGACGCACTCAATCTGGAAATTCTCACCCGTGCAAGGATAATTAACCCAAAAATTCGGATAGTTAACCGACTATTTAACGAAACTTTAGGAGAAAGACTCGATCAAACCCTCCCTGCTCACGTTAGCATGAGCGTTGCTTCCCTAGCGGCTCCGATCTTTTCCTTTGCTGCCCTTGGTAATAAAGCTATCGGTCAATTACAGCTATTCGATCGCCTTTGGCCAATTCAAGAGATAATTATCGAGGAAAATCATCCTTGGTGGGGATTACCCCTCTACGAACTTTGGGACGATCCGGCCCGGATGTTAATCTATTATCTCCCCGCTCACGACGAAATTGATCTGGTTTCAGCAGTTCTTTTAGGCAAAAAACTCCAAACTGGCGATCATCTCATTATCGGCAATAAACCGACAATTAAGGCAAAACAGCGTTTTAAACTGCAAAAGTGGCTGAGAAATCTACTCAATCTCCGTCCCTATCAGCACTATGTCCAACCGGTAATTCTTGTCACCCTTTCCCTCCTGGGGATGATTTCCCTTGCTACCATTACCTATCTCAGCGTTAATCAAAAAATTTCCCTCGTCGATTCCCTCTATTTCTCCGTCGGGATGATTACCGGTGCCGGAGGTAACGAAAAAGTGGCCGAATCTACCCCCGATAGTATCAAAATTTTTACCGTGGTCATGATGATTGTCGGTGCGGGGGTTATTGGTATCTGTTATGCTCTCCTCAACGATTTTATTCTCGGTAGTCGCTTTAAGCAGTTTTGGGATGCTACCCGCATTCCCGTCCGCAATCATCACATTATCTGTGGTTTAGGAGGTATCGGCACCCGGATCGTGCGACAATTACACGAGCAAGGCTGTGAAGTGGTGGTGATTGAATCAGACCCCAATAATCGATTTTTGCATTCCGTGCGCTCCTGGGGAATCCCCGTTATCATCGAGGATGCGCGTCTAGTGGCTACCCTAGAAACCGCTAATATTAACAACGCTGAATCTTTGATCGTGGTGACTTACGAGGATATGATTAATGTGGAGATTGCCCTCACTGCTAAAGCGATCGCTCCTAAAATTAATCTAGTTTTACGCTGCTCTCAGGAACAATTCGGGCGATCGATTCAAGAGGTTTTTGATTTTGATACGGTATTATGTCCCCGGGATCTAGCTACCTATTCCTTCGCCGCGGCCGCTTTGGGCGGTAGAATTCTCGGTAATGGCATGACCGATGATCTCCTCTGGGTTGCTTTGGCTACATTAATCACACCTAATCATCCTTTTATGGGTCAAATTATCAAGGAAGCGGCGATGAATGCCGATTTTGTGCCACTTTACCTAGAAAAACAAGGTCAAACTATCCACGGTTGGCAATTACTGGAAATCACTCTCGATCAAGGTGATATTCTTTATCTAACTATGCCGGCTATGCGTTTACAACAGGTTTGGCAAAATACTTCCCTAACTATTCCCCAATCTTTCCCCGATTTAAAATGATTTCTGGTCTTAATTATCTGAGCAAAGCTAGTTATCGCTGTATCTTGAGTTTAGGCAGTGCTGGCAGTATTTTAAGTCTCGCTAGTGCCAGCAGCATTTTAAGTCTGGTTAGTATCGGCAGTATGCTCAGTATTGGCAGTGTTGGCAGTATTCTTAGTATTGGCAGTGTTGGCAGTATTCTTAGTATTGGCAGTGTCGGCAGTATATTTGGCATTTTTCAATATCATTCTCTGCCTAACTATCCTGAGTAGTTCTAATGAACTATTCATTACCGCTTCTTTGTCGATGGCGGTTTTTTGAGTTTAAACTGTGGAGCGATCGCTTTTTATGCAAACAAAATAGAAAGGGTATTAATCGGATTAAGGGATTTATGAGGCTGCGGCAAAACTAACACGACGATAAATTTCTAGCAAGGGAAGTTCAACGTTTAAACTCTCCAGAGGGATTATTTGACTAAGTTGATCGTAGGTTTGTAGTTGCCAGCGATCGCTCTGTGCGAGTCTAAAATATTGCTCAATGTAGGGTTCAGTTTGACTAACGAGCAGATATTCACAAAAACTTGGCAGGGAACGATATTTTCTAAATTTATCACCTCGATCATCTGCTTCCGTGGCGGGGGAAAGCACCTCTACAATAAATAAAGGATTAAGAATTTCGTCTTTGCGATCGCCGTTAAATTCTGGTTCATGGTTAACAACCATGAGATCGGTATAGGTTCCACAATTATATTCAGGAATCCACAGCCGCAGATCGCTGTTATACAGACGAAAATCCCTATCTCTCAATAAAAATCCCAAAAAAACCGAGATATTGATCGCGATCGCGCTGTGGGTTGCGGTTCCTCCAGGCATAAGAATCATTTCTCCATGGCAATATTCATAACGTTCCTGAGAATTTTCAGCGATCGCCCGATATGCTTCCAAAGTGACAGGGGTTTTGGTGACTGTCGCAATAGTTGGTTTTTCTTGAGCGATAATCATCTTTGTCTTTCTCCGATATTCTATTAATTAATTTTATGGTTATTTTTTAGGGATTGTGGGGAAGCGATCGCTTTTTATCAAAACAGAATAGAAAGAGCGATCGCAGTTTTTCTGAGGTGAGAGAGAACAATTTTTTAAGAGCAAACTATCGTTAATTTGATTGTATGTACTATAATTGAGTCGTTAAATTTAAACAAAATACTATACTGTCCTCATCGAGGTTATTGTTTATGAAATCAGAGTATGATCTCGCTAATATGAAAAGTCGTCCTAATCCTTTTGCTCAACAACTCAAGCGGCAGGTCACTTTACCTTTAAGGATTGATGTCATTGATTTCTTTGAAAAAAAAGCAAAAGAAAAAGGAATTTCTTATCAGGAATTAATTGATTTATATCTTCAGGATTGTGTGACAAACGACCGAGAAATTTCTTTTTAGCGATCGCTTTTTATTCAATCAGAATAGAAAGAGCGATCGCCTTGTGAGCATCAGTTAATAAAACAATAAAGTTCTGGAAAAATGAGCCAAGCCAGTATTCAATGTTTATCCGATGAAAATGGCGAAACAATCGCTGCTGTTGTGCCTATTGATCTATGGCGAGAGATTGAGTCTGAACGGGAAACGGCTTATTTGTTAAGTAGTGAAGTGATGAAGGAAAGGCTGTTGACGGCGAAAAGTCGTCAGGGGGGAATGAAGTTAGAGGAAGTCTGCGAAAAGCTGGGAATTTGATCGGTTTGCCCTATTTTGGTAAAATCAACTATAATGGGGAGAAGTTAATCTTTGCCAAGCTTGAGCAGACTTAAACTAATCCCTCAGTGAGCAAGCAATTGAATCCTATGCTTAAAATTGCCCTTTTTGGAACCAGTGCCGATCCTCCTACTGCCGGTCATCAAGCCATACTAAAATGGTTATCGGAACAGTACGATATTGTTGCAGTTTGGGCTGCCGATAATCCCTTTAAAAATCATCAAACCAGTCTCGAACATCGTCTGAGGATGTTAAATTTGCTCATCCGGGATATTCAACCCCCAAGGGATAATATACAACTGCGACGAGAATTAAGCGATCGACGTAGCTTAATTAGTGTGGAAAAAGCGCAAACAATTTGGGGAGAACAGGAGGAATATACCCTAGTCATTGGTTCTGATTTAGCTGGACAAATTAGGCACTGGTATCGTAGCCAAGAATTACTAGAAAAAGTCAAAATTCTCGTGATTCCCCGTCCAGGCTATCCTATTAACCAAGATGATATTGAACAACTGCAAACATTAGGGGGTGATTGTCTGATTGCCGATGTATTTGCTCCGGCTGTATCCTCAACAGATTATCGAGAAAAAGGCGATAAACAGGCTGTTCCTGCACCGATTAAAGATTATATCGAAGGTCAAAAACTTTACGCATGAAACCGCCAAAGACCCTAGCTAATAAATCTCTAGCTGATTTTAAAGTGGGAGTTGATAACGTGATCTTTTCCGTTGATACCCAATTAAACCGGCTGCTGGTGCTTCTGATTAAAAGACGGGAAGAACCCTTTAGTAATTACTGGAGTTTACCCGGGACTTTAGTTAGAAATGGGGAGTCACTGGAAACGGCAGCCTATCGAATTTTAGCCGAGAAAATTAGCGTCAATAATCTCTACCTGGAACAGTTATATACTTTTGGCAGTCCAGAGGGAGATTCCCCAGCAGCGTCCGAGAGTTTTGGGAAACGTTATCTATCGGTGAGTTACTTCGCTTTAGTGCGGTTTGAAGAAGCAAAATTAATCACTGAACGGGATCATAATATCACTTGGTATATGATTGATAAAGTGCCAGATTTAGCCTTTAATCACGGTCAAATTTTGGAATATGGCTGGCGAAGATTACGCAATAAAGTAGAATATAGTCCCGTCGCTTTTGAGGTTTTACCAGAATTATTTACTTTAAATGATCTTTATCAATTTTATGAGACAATTTTAGGTAAAAATTTTAGTGATTATTCTAACTTCAGAAATCGGCTATTGAAATTAGGATTTCTCAAGGATATGGGTTTAAAAGTCTCTCGTGGTGCCGGTCGTCCTGCTAGTTTATATCGCTTTGATGAAAAAGCTTTTGCTCCCTTTAAAGATCAACCCTTAGTTTTTGTTTAAATAGGAAAAAATATGAGAATTGCTATCGCTCAATTAAATCCCATTGTTGGAGATATCGAAGGAAATGCCCAAAGAATTTTAGAGGCTGCTCAAACAGCATTTAATCAGGGAGCAGAATTACTTTTAACCCCGGAATTATCCCTCTGTGGTTATCCTCCTAGAGACTTGTTATTAAATCTGGGTTTTGTGGAGAAAATGTCTCGACAATTGCAATTATTGTCCCAACAATTACCAGAAAAGTTAGCCGTCTTAGTCGGTTTTGTCGAAAAAAATCCCTCGGCAACGGTCAGGGGAGAAAAGCCGTTATTTAATAGCATAGCTTTGCTAAAAAGTCAAGAAATTAAACAAATTTTTACTAAACGTTTATTGCCTACCTACGATGTTTTTGATGAGGATCGTTACTTTGCTTCTGGGAAAGAAAGTCAATATTTTCAACTAACAGAAAATAATGTAAAAATCGGTGTAACTATCTGTGAAGATGTTTGGAATGATGAACAATTTTGGGGTCAACGTCAATACGCAGTTAATCCCATCGCCGATTTAGCTAATTTAGGAGTGGATTTAATCGTTAATCTTTCCGCTTCTCCCTACAGTGTCGGTAAGCAAAAATTGCGAGAATCTTTATTATCCCATAGTGCCACTAGATATAATTTACCGATAGTTTATGTCAATCAAGTGGGAGGTAATGATGATTTAATTTTTGATGGTGACAGCGTTGCTTTTAACCGACAAGGAGAAGTGATTTATCGCGCCCAGGCATTTACTTCTAGCCTAGAATTGATCGAGTTTAATCAAGATTTGTTACCCGCAGTTATTCATCCTTTACCCGTCGATGAAGATGAGGAAATTTATCGAGCTTTAGTCTTAGGAGTGCGAGATTATGTGCAGAAATGCGGTTTTAAACGGGTAATTTTTGGCTTGAGTGGTGGCATTGATTCCAGTTTAGTTGCCGCTATTGCCAGCGACGCATTAGGTAAAGAAAATGTTCTCGCTGTGATGATGCCTTCTCCCTATAGTTCCGACCATTCCATTAGCGATGCAGTGGCTTTAGTTAATAATTTAGGTATCAAAAGTGAGAAGTTAGCAATTCAAGAAATTATGACCGCTTATGATCAACTTTTAGATGGTCTTTTCGCTGGGACTGATTTCGGTATTGCCGAAGAAAATCTTCAGTCACGCATTCGCGGTAATTTATTAATGGCTCTCTCTAATAAATTCGGTCATTTACTATTATCCACTGGCAATAAATCAGAAATGGCGGTGGGATATTGCACCCTTTACGGTGATATGAATGGTGGTTTAGCAGTGATTGCTGATGTGCCGAAAACCCGCGTTTATTCCCTCTGTCGCTGGTTAAATCGGCACGGGGAAATTATTCCCCTTAATGTGATTAATAAAGCTCCTAGTGCTGAATTAAAACCCAATCAGAAGGATCAAGATTCTTTACCTCCCTACGAGATTTTAGATGCTATTTTAGCACTATTAATCGATCGCCATCAATCCGCCGAACAAATTATCGCCGCCGGCTTTGAGGCTGAAATTGTGCAGAAAGTGATTAAATTAGTTAAAAATGCCGAATTTAAGCGCAAACAAGCTCCCCCGGTCCTAAAAATTAGCGATCGCGCTTTTGGCACTGGTTGGCGAATGCCTATCGCTAGTCGCTGGGGTTAGGGGGGTTTTTCAGTTATCAGTTATCAGTATTAAATAGCAGTTTTCTACGGGTGTATCTCGTTTTTGTAAATCTACGAAGTTGGGATTTTTAAGGGGAAACTCTCTTTTAAAATTGGGCGTTACTTTCGATTTTATCACTCAATCCAAGCTTTTGGGGGGTTCTACCCCCCAAACCCCCCGTTGGGGGCGTGGCGCCGCCCCCAAACCCCCCGCGCATTAGTTTTTCGGTGGGATGCTTACACGCGATTGTTCATATTTTTGTACTAATTTAAGAGTCACTGATAATTGCTGATTGTCGGTATTTCTGCAAATGTGAGATGCACCCGTTTGCCACTGTCTTTTCACTGATTACTGTTTACTGTTTACTGATTACTGTTCACTGAAAGGGGTATTCGTGAGAGAGGAAGGGTAAAGGGATTAATTCTCCTGTTGCCTCGCCGATTTGTACTTTCAAACCCTCTCCTCCCGCTTTTGTTTTCACATAACCCAAGCCAAAATCCTCCAGCACACTGGTGAGTAAACCGACTTTTTGCGCTTCTAAAATAATCGGGGTATTGCTGGGGACGGGTTGGCTAAGTTTTATGCCCCAAAGTCTTTGTTTTACGCCTTTATAGGTGTTGAGACGGGCGATAGTTTCTTGACCAATATAACAGCCCTTATCAAAGACAATCGCTCGCCATAAACCGGCCTCTAAAGGGTTATAATCTTCAGTTAATTCTCGATCGACTGCCGGTCGGCCCTGATGGATTCTCAGGTATTCCCACACCTGCTCATCTGCGGGAGTAACGCCATTTTTTATTAAATTTTCCCAGAGGGGACCGGCTTCGGTGGCGGCAACGATTAAAGTATATCCGGGCAGATCTAAGCCGGTGCCGACGGCTACTCTCAGGGCGGGTTGAGAAAGGAGATAATGACTATGCTGCACCCCCGTTAAAATCTGCTCTGGAATGGCGATTTTTTGCAGGTATTGCCCGCTTTCAGTACCGATTAGGGTGACAATGCCAAAATTATCGGTTAAGT
This sequence comes from Microcystis aeruginosa NIES-2549, assembly GCF_000981785.2. Taxonomy (NCBI): domain Bacteria; kingdom Bacillati; phylum Cyanobacteriota; class Cyanophyceae; order Chroococcales; family Microcystaceae; genus Microcystis; species Microcystis aeruginosa. The sequence continues at coordinate 2,102,135 of NZ_CP011304.1, forward strand.
CGCTAATTTCCACCTTATCGAAGGGGAAAATATAGCGATCAATCAATTCCAGTAAAAATTGACGACGTTGGGGAGAAACGAGGATGAGGAGGGAATCATCGCCAGCGTAAACTGTGACAAAATCGAGGGTACGACCAGTAGAGTTAAGGAAAATTGTCTCACAACCCTGACCCGGTTTCAGGCGATCAATCGCGTTACTGGTTTGATTGTGGAGAAAACGCAGTCGGTCCTGGCCTTTTAATTCTAATAAACCCCAATCGGAGCGATCGATTAAAATTGTTTGGGATGCTAAACTTTGGGGATCATTGTGGTAATCTTTCAGAAAATTAGCGGCATACTCTGCCTTGATCGTTTCTAAATCTGCTTTCATGGAGGTAAATTAGCGAATAATTGCTTAATAATGCGCTCGGTTTTCGTTTCCAAACTCTGCCAATCTAGTTCACCGGTGGGATCGAGGAGACTGGTATCGATGGTGACGCTCTCTCCTTCATCGGTGGGATAATCGAGAAAACAGACTTGAAAACAAAGTTCCCAAATATTTACAGTAACGGAGCGATCGAGATAAGTCAAACAGAGCAGATAACTGGGATAGGGATCTTGAATTTCTGTATAAGTTCCTTTCCAGAGGGAATTTTCTAACTGTTTACGCAGATTATCCAGCACCCGAATAAATGCCGGCTGCATTAATAATTGTGCCTGTTCCCAAGCGGTAATATCTTTAAATTTTGGATTCATCTTATCAGTTATCAGTGATCAGTTATCAGTTATCAGTGATCAGATTTGAGGATTAAGTGGGGGGATCCCCCCTGCCCCCCTTGATAAGGGGGGATCTGACAATTTTTAACACCCACCTACTTATTAAGTGAGCAGTATTAAATAGACAAAGACATACATTTCAGCCCTAGAACTATTTTGTTTCACTCTTGGAGATGTCTAATGGCATTAACAGTGCTGTCTTTTCACTGTTCACTGTTTACTGTTCACTGGTTACTGATAACTGATAACTGATAACTGATTTAGGCTGTTACTAGGGTTGCTTCCTTAGCTGCCATCATTTTCATCAGGTCTAACATCCGGCAGGAATAACCCCACTCGTTATCGTACCAAGAGACGACCTTAAAGAAATTGGCATTAAGTTGAATGCCAGCTTTAGCATCAAAGATACTGGAACGGGGGTCAGTGATAAAGTCACTCGATACCACTTCCTCATCGGTATAACCGAGGATACCTTTCATCGGACCTTCGCTGGCGGCTTTCATAGCGGCGCAGATTTCCTCGTAACTGGTGGCTTTTTCGGTTTTAAAGGTTAAATCCACCGCCGAAACGTTGGGAGTTGGCACACGGAAGGCCATACCGGTTAATTTGCCTTTTAGGGAAGGAATAACTAGGGTTACTGCTTTGGCTGCTCCCGTGGAGGAGGGGATAATATTTTGACCAGCGCCGCGACCACCGCGCCAATCTTTTTTCGATGGACCATCCACGGTGGGTTGAGTGGCGGTCATCGAGTGTACCGTGGTCATTAATCCTTCCGCTAGTCCGAAGTTATCGTTAATAACTTTGGTGATCGGGGCTAAACAATTGGTGGTACAACTAGCGTTAGAGACGATCATATCTTTAGCGGGATCGTACTCATTGTCGTTAACGCCTAGTACAATGGTACGAATCTTGTCGGGATCTTTGGTGGGTGCGGAGATAACCACCCGTTTCGCCCCAGCTTCCAGGTGTTTTCCGGCCCCTTCGGCGGTGGTAAATAAACCAGTGGACTCGACCACATAATCGGCCCCGGTTGCACCCCAGGGCAGTTGGGCGGGGTCTTTAATCGAGTAACAGGGGATAAACTTACCATCCACGACGATGCCATCTTCTTTTGCTTCTACCGTACCCTGAAAACGTCCGTGGGTGGAGTCGTATTTGAGCAGATAGGCAATATTATCGGAGGGAACCAGATCATTAATACCAACAAACTCGAAATCAGGATTTTGGATACCCGCCCTAAAAACGAGGCGACCGATACGACCGAATCCGTTGATGGCGACTCTTACTTTTGTCATGAAAAAAACTCCTTTGCAGCTGCGATAAGCTTAGGCACGATCAAGAAAAAACAATCCGAGAATTGATTAGCCTGTAGAGAATCACTATATATGCTAATCAGCTTTTATCGATCGCTAGATGAAGTATAGAAAGATTTTAAGTTTCAGTGCTTCCAAGATAAAAAATCATCAATTTGCCACCCTAGTCGTCCCGTCGTCCCCGCCACCGGCATCAAGAAAACCTGATGTTAGCCCTTGCCGACCAACGAGAATCTGATTATATAGCCTTTTGGGAAAAGTTGACATTAAAAAATCATTAAAAGCTTTCTGAGAATTTGTGCATCCCTAAGTTAAGAAGATATTAATATGCCTTTAAAAGCCATTTAAAAAACCCCGCCAGACTGACATCAATTACCCAAGCCATATCAGTAAAATATAGCTTATTTTAATAGTTTTTTACGAACCAAAAGGTTAGAATCCTGATTATAGTTTGAAAACCGACCGAGGGTTAATAGATGTTCCCCCTCGATAATCTGGAGAAATTGTCTATCAACTCTCTTAATCTTATCCCTGATATTCGAGAAATATTCATGGTATTCGCACCAGAAATATCCTTGACAGAGCAAAATACTCTTTAGTTTTCACGCTATCATGATAAATATCTTTGGCCAGCATTTTTATTATATCAGTTTTTTCCACTGTTCACTGTTCACTGAATAAAAGGCACACAAGCAAGTATTTTTGGTTATTGATAATTTTTTCTTCTCGTGGCTTTTTGTTTGCTGGTAGGGAGTAAAGGGGCGGTTAATTTTTCATAGAGTTCAAAGAGGTATTCAATCCGATTTAATTCACTGGTAAAGAGTTGGGGACGATAACACAAATCAACGGCTTTGTCAAGTTTTTGGTGAGCTTTGAGCAAGTCGGGAGGCATGGTTAAATGATCGTATAAATCCGCAAGGCTACTATCAGGATATTTTGCCCTAGTATCTAGCACAGCTTGAGCGCAAGTTTCGACGGTTTGTTTTTGTTTGTCGGTGATATTTTCTGGAAAGGGAAAATTATTATAAACGATGGTGTTTGAATAACGGTAATCACTTTTTAATCTTCCGCAAACATATTTAACCCATGCCATGTGCATCTCTGAAGTAAGAATACCAAATAAAGATAAATCAGCATTGGCAACAAAGAGACAACTATCACTAGCAATATAATCTGGACTAAAGAAACCTATTGGAATATATTTTCTTCTTTCAGATGAGACACGGGGAACAAGTAAATAATTAGTATCAGGTTGTCTATTTTCTCCAAAAAGAGTTGGGAATTTAGATAATTCTTGAGTGGTTTTTCGATTGCTTTCACTTCGCACTTTTCTAACTTCTTCAACTCTTCTATAAATTTCTTTTGACTTCTTTAATTCTTGAGGTTGAATATCAGCAAGCCAAAGACAATAACGAGAATAACCATTAATAAATTCTTGCGCTCCTGTATAGCGTCTTATCCATTTATCAGCATCAGGTTCATTTTTAACTAATTCTTCTTTTTCAGATTGTAAAAGAATAAGATGCCCACCATCATTTGGCATACTTCCAAAGTTTATTTCTGGAACAGATGAAATGGTTTTTCTTCTACTTAAAATTACTAAGTCATTACCCTCAACTAGGTAAGGATTAATATTTTTAACCTTTCTTTCTGTCGGTTCTCCTTTAATATCAGCATAATCAAAAATACGTTTATTGTCAATATCTTCTAGCCCAAAACCAATAATAACACAATGAACTGCGGCGTTTCCTTTTGCTTCATTGCTCCAGCTAAAAGTTCGATGGGCAAAATGAATTTTTATTTTATATTTTTGATAAAGTTCTTGCCAAATAATCCCAACTTGTTCACCCTGAGAAATAGAATTTGTACTAACTAAAGCGCAACGAATTAAACTATTTTGAATAAATTCAGCCGCTTTAATATACCATGCCGTCACATAATCTAAAACACCTGCTCCTTTAATGTCCCCTAAAACATGATTCATGTCAGCCTTTTGGTCGGCATTTTGTAACTGTTTCCCCACAAAAGGAGGATTTCCTAAAATAAAATTGAGCTTCTCTTTTGATATAACTTCCTCCCAATCAATCCGCAAGGCATTTCCATTAACAATCTTTGCCGCTTTCTTTAATGGTAAACGCACAAAATACTGACCAAAAGTATTACTAACTTTAATATTCATCTGATGATCAATTAACCCCATCGCCACCTCTGCCACCCTCACCGCAAACTCATCGTATTCAATACCCGCAAACTGATTAACATCTACCTGAATAATAGCACTAATATCTGTTACTAACTGCCCCGTTTTATCTAACTCCTGTAATACCAAAATCTCTAAATCGCGTAACTCCCGATAGGTAATAATTAAAAAGTTGCCGCAACCACAGGCAGGATCAAGAAAATATAAATTAGCAATCTTTTTGTGAAATTCTAGTAATTTATTGCGATGGCCTTTAATCTTCTCAAATTCTCTGTGTAAATCATCTAAAAATAACGGTTTAATCACCTTTTGAATGTTCTTCTCGGAGGTATAATGCGCCCCTAAATTGCGTCGCTCTTTTGGATTCATTACCGCTTGAAACATAGAGCCAAAAATAGCAGGGGAAATTTTTCCCCAATCAAAAGCACAAGCTTCTAATAACATGACTCTCATCTTGCTATCAAAAGCCGCTAAGGGTAATGACTCCTCAAATAACTTGCCATTTATGTAGGGAAATTGAGTTAAATTCTCATCGATATTTTTTAATCGTTTTTCTTCTGGTGTATTCAAAACCTGAAAAATAGAAGCGATGTGCATCGCCAAATCACTGCCATCTTCTTTGGTATGTATATCAATATATTCCCAGAAAATCCCCTGATTAAAAATACCCGTATCATCGGCAAATAAACAAAATAATAAACGCACTAGATAAACTTCTAAATCATGCCCCATATAACCAATTTCTTTGAGGCAATCATGAAGTTTTCCCATTAACTCGGCTGCTTGAATATTGACGGAATCTTCGTCTTTATAAACTCGCTTTTCGTAACCAGCAATAAAATCAAATAAATGAACATTATCAACAAAATTACTTAATTCAAATTCCCATTGATTGCCCGAATCTAAATCATATAATTTAAACCGTTGAAAATCCGAGACTAAAATATAACGCGGTAACTCATGTTCCTTTAAATTGGGAAAATAATCCTTAGCCTGTTGTGGGGCTTTTTCTAAATCTTTACCCTTCGATTTATGCTCAACTAAAATCGTTCCTTTCCAGAGTAAATCAATAAAACCCTGTTTATTATCGGCTTTTTTTATCGGTTGCTCAAAACTGGCTACCCTACGCCGTGAAATGCCAAAGACATGAAAAAACTCATTCCAAAAAGACTGAGATTCTGCCTTTTCTGAAGTCTCTCCTTGCCACTCTTTTTGAAAAGCGATGGCGCGATTTTTAATTTCATTCCAACTTAAAGGCATGGTTTTAATTCCTTCCCTACCCCCCTACGAGTCGGGGTAGGGAATCTGGCACATTCGTTGAAATAATCTTGATTAAAGTCTCTGGTCTTGATTTTGGGGATAACTGGGGAATAGATCTCTGGGGAAATCCTCGGCACTTAAACAGGTTTGTAAAGCTTGGGAGGGATTATTTTTGTCCACATCACGACTGACAGCGATAACGCACTCGGAAAAGCGACCGGGTAATAAACTTTGACGACAGGAATCTAAAATCTGTTTAGAAATCCCTAATTTATCGGGTTCCTTGGCTGTTTCTGTTTGTTTGGAGGAATTAGCGGCAAACAAGGGGGCAGCGCGATGGATATCGACCACACAATTCCCTAGGTCGATGGGACGACGCACTTGAAAACAAGCTTGCAGAGCCAGATTACCATCGATCGGGGTTTTGGATTTAATCATCACCACACACCGGGATAATTCTTTAGGAATTAATGCTTCTGAACAAGCGGTGGCGGCATCTTCGGGACTCACTCCCGTGCGGACAATCTGACTGATACAGGCGCTAAATTGATTATTTTTGCCAAATGCGATCGCTGTTCGGTTCATTTCTACTAAGCCAAGGGAAATAGCAGCGATCGCGCTCCAACTAGCAATTTTTTTAATATGGTTTTTCATTGTTTGCTCACACCCAAGATTTTAAGGCTAACTCGCCACGATCTTAACAGATTCACGGGGAACAGGGAACACAGAGAAGGGGGAATGGGGAATGGGGTAGGGTTGATTCATGAATCAACCCTACCTTGAATCAACCCTAGGGAGATGGGGGGATAGGGAATGGGGAAATTCAACTAATACCCCAAAACCCTAAAACCCCAACCCCCAACACCCAAGGACCAAAATTAGTATTCTGGTACAGAAGAATCGACTTCGCGACTCCAGGCGCTGATGCCACCTTTGACGTTAATTCCTTCGATACCTGCGTCTTTGAGGATAGCGAGGGCTTTAGCGGAACGTCCCCCCATCTTACAATGGGCGATAAGACGATAACCGTTGACTAATTCCTTAATTTTGGGAATTGCCGAACCATTTTCGATATCGGGTAGGGGAATTAATACCGAGTTGGGAATCTTAGCGATTTGGTACTCGTTGGGATTACGCACATCGATGAGAATGTAATCATTGGCATTGCTGTCAATTAGTGCTTTTAACTCTACTACGGTCATTTCTGTCATTTTTTGCTGTTCTGCTGCTTCTTGTGCTTTTGCTTGCGGAATACCGCAGAATTGTTCGTAATCAATTAGTTTTTCAATAACGGGACGGATAGGATTCGGGCGCAATTTTAACTCGCGGAATTTCATTTCCCAAGCATTGTAAAGCAGTAAACGACCACTGAGGGTATCCGGAGCGCCGAGGATAATTTTAATGGCTTCTGTGGCTTGAATTGTGCCGATTACTCCGGGTAAAACCCCTAAAACGCCGCCTTCGGCACAGGAGGGAACCATCCCCGGTGGTGGCGGTTCGGGATAGAGATCGCGGTAGTTGGGACCGCCTTGGTAGTTAAAAACGGTTGCTTGTCCTTCAAAGCGGAAAATTGAGCCATAGACGTTGGGTTTGTCGAGAAGAACACAAGCATCATTAGTCAGATAACGGGTGGGGAAATTATCGGTCCCGTCGATAACTACATCATAGGGGGCTAAAATGTCAAGGGCATTTTCGGAACTTATGCGGGTTTCGTACAAATCCACCTGACAATAGGGGTTAATTTCTAGAATTCTGTCCTTAGCGGAAACAATTTTCGGTTTACCTACCCAAGAAGTGCCGTGAATAATTTGACGTTGCAGATTGGAACTATCGACGATATCGAAGTCAACAATACCGATTCTACCGATGCCAGCCGCCGCTAGATAGAGTAAAAGCGGGGAACCGAGTCCCCCGGTGCCGATGCAGAGAACACTGGCGGCTTTTAGTTTTTTTTGACCTTCTAAGCCCACTTCGGGCAGAATAATGTGTCGAGAGTAGCGTTGAACCTCCTCTTTGGAAAGTTCGATCGCCGCGAGATTAGGATTTAGCATAGATTGGGTAAATAGTGAAACCTCACTCGATTCGGGCTAGAATTTCGTCTCAGCACGGTTTAGAGACAAAAATCAGGAAGACTCGATCGCTTCCTGGATTTTTAATTCTTTCTATGCCTATGATAGTGTGAGGGTCTGGCTCCGTGTTGTTAATATTAGTTAACTTTCTCCTGCTACTTGGGCGCGGTATTCACTAGCGGAGAGGGTATCAGCCAAGGCAGTATCGGGATTTTCTACCCGCACTTTTAATAACCAACCCTCCCCGTGGGGATCATCGGCAATTAATTCGGGGGAGTCAATCATCGCTTGATTGCGATCGACTACGGTTCCCGAGACGGGAGGATAAAGATCTTCTACCGCTTTTACCGATTCAATCGTGCCGAAACTACTACCTACTTCCAGCGCCTCTCCCAATTCGGGCAATTCTAGAAACACGATATCACCCAATTGATCGACGGCAAAAGCACTAATTCCCAAGGTAGCGATTTCACCTTCGAGTCTGACGTATTCGTGGGTTTCTAGGTATCTCAAATCCTCGGGATATTCCAGTTCCATCGTCTGTCTCTAAATATTTACAGCATCAGTTAGTTTACTAGATTTCTTGGGGAAAATGTTGATCGCCTAGGGCTGTTTTATTGCCAACCCTACCTAGACAAAATTAATTACACCGATCGAACCCTGATTAAACAGCTAGAATTGGTCTAGGTCGATCGGGGAACGCTGGAATACTCGAACAGTGCAACAGTAAGGGTTAGCTGCTTTTTTAGCTCACTTATGTTAAATCCCATCTTAGATCATCGTGGTGGCGAACATCAAACCATAAGAGCCTTTTTTGAGCCAAAAACCATCGCTGTGGTGGGATTTAATCGCCAAAATCCCCAACTCGATCGCACTCTTTTAAATAATCTCCATCATAATCCCGGTCAGCACCGCCTTTATCTAGTTAATCCTCACCCCGAAAACTGGCTCGATCTTCCCAGCTATAGCAGTTTACCAGATATCCAGGCGGCGATCGATCTGGTAATTATCACCGCCCCTGCTCCCGAAATTCCCGCTATTATCGCCCAATCTGTCGAAAAACAGGTTAAATGCGCCCTGATTCTCTCCACGGGTTTTCGGGAAACTGGACAGATAGGGGAAAATTTACTCAGGGAAATTAAAGCGATCGCTGGTCAAAAATTACGCATTATCGGTCCCCATAGCTCAGGAATCTGCAATCTCAGCCAAAATCTTAACGCTACCTTTTCCCCGATCCTGCCGAAACCCGGTTCAATTGCCCTGATTAGTCAAAGTGGGGCGATCGCTGCTGCCGTGCTTGATTGGAGTTTAAGCGAAAATGTCGGTTTTAGTCACTTTATCTCCCTCGGAGTCCTTTTAGATGTGGATTGGGGCGAATTACTCTATTATTTGGGAGACGATCCCCAAACCAAAAGCATCGTTATCTACCTGGAATCCCTGAATAATGCCCGCTCTTTTCTGTCCTCAGCCCGAGAAGTTGCCCTAAATAAACCAATTATCGCCATTAGTCGCCACAGTACCGACTTTGACCCCACTTCTCTTTCCCATGCTGGCAAATTGACCAGCGATCAGCTAACTCTCTCCGCTGCCTTTGCTCGCTGTGGCATTGTGGAAGTACAAAGACTGGCCGATCTCTTGAATATCACGCAAGTTTTAGCGAAAATTCCCCGATTTCCCCGGGGAAAACGCTTGACAATCATCAGCAATGGTGTTGCTCCCGCTCTTTTAGCGGCCTCGGCTTTACTGGCGGAGGATGGACAACTGGCAACCCTTACCCCCGCAACGATCGCACAACTAGCGCCTCTTGTTCCCGCGGATATTGTCCCACGAAATCCCATCGATCTGCGTCGCGGCAGCGATCCCGATAGCTACGCTCGCGCCCTAGAGATCGCTTTAGCGGATGCACATACCGACGCGGTGTTGATGATTCTCTCGCCTCGCTTTAACACCGATCTGCGAGAAATTGCCCTTAATATCGCTTTAATTGCTCAAAATAGCACAAAACCCATTTTAGCAAGTTTGATGGGGGGAGAGGGCATTGCAGAGGCAGTAGCGTTATTAAATCAGCAGGGTATCCCCACCTATCGCTATCCCGATTCGGCAGCCCGGGTGTTTAATTTGCTCTGGAAATATGAAGAGAATCTGCGCGGTCTTTATCAAACGCCAATTTTAACCAATTCCAGGGAAAATGGCTCCGATCTAGTTTTAGTGAGCCAGATTATCGAGCAAGCAGGGGATAGAACAATTCTCAGTGAGCCAGAGTCTTTAGATATACTCAAAGCTTATGGAATCCCTGTTATTGTCACTAAAATTGCTGAAAGTGCCGCAGAAGCAGTTAATCTCGCTGAATCTCTCGGTTATCCCGTGGTGATGAAACTGTATTCGAGGACGATTATCCATAAAAGTGCGGTGGGTGGGGTACAATGGCCGCTTTTTTCCCCTAGGGCAGTGGTGCAAGCGTATCAAGCGATCGAAGCTAATGTTAGCGCACAAGTGGGTGGGGAGCATTTTCTCGGGGTGAGTATTCAACCGATGTTAGAGATCGATCGAGGATATGAGTTAATTATCGGCTCTAATTACGATGATCAGTGCGGACCGGTGATAATTTTCGGCACTGGTGGCCGTTTGGTCGATATTTTTCAAGATTACGCCACCGCTCTACCTCCTTTAAATACTAATCTCGCTCGCCGACTTTTAGAAAAAACCAAGATTTATCGGGCTTTTCAGGGATTAAATGGGCTTAAATCGCTTAATTTAGCGAATTTGGAGCAAATAATCGTTAGATTTAGTCACCTAGTTAGTGAACAGCCTCGCATTAAAACTATCGATATTAATCCTTTTTTTGCCGATTCAGAGCAATTAATCGCCCTTTCCGCTTCTATCCTTCTTCATCCTCCAACTACTCCCCCAGAAAAGTTATCTCATCCGGCGATTCGTCCCTATCCCGAACATTATATAGGGCTTTGGACGACGAAAAGAGGCTTAAAGGTGCTAATTCGTCCGATTCGGGCAGCGGATGAGCCTTTAGTGCGACAATTTCACCATTATCTCTCGGAAGAAACCATTTATTATCGTTATTTTCATCTTGTCAATCTCGATCGCCAAACCGCTTATGATCGTCTTACGCGCATTTGTTTTATTGACTACGATCGAGTAATGAGCTTAGTGGTAGAGATTAATAACGATCAGACGGAAGAGCCAGAAATTATCGCTATAGGACGCTTAAATAAACTGCACGGCGTTAATGTGGCGGAATTTGACCTATTAGTTAGGGATGACTATCAAGGTCAGGGTATTGGTACAGAATTACTACGGCGTTTAGTCACTATTGGCAAAAAGGAAGGATTAGAGGGAATCGAAGGGGAAATTTTAAGGGATAATCGCGCTATGCAGATGATAGCCGCTAAAGTAGGGTTTTCTCTCTATAAAACTGCCGATTTTGTCAAAGTGGAACTTGAATTATGAAGCCTTTTTGACGAGCTTATCACTAATTTTCTGGCTGAATTGTTTGGGCTAATCCTTGCTCTAAAGTAAAGGGAGGTTGCCAATCGAGGGTTTTTTGAATATAGCTAGAGTCAACGGCAAGAGAACCAAGCAAGCGATCGATATTATAGCTGTTAAAAGGGAGATTTTTCCCTGTGATGGATTCTACTCTATCACCCAGATAACCTAAGAATCTAAGTAAGGTAGTGGGGACGGGCAGCAATCGACAGGGTTGTTGAATTTGTTGAGCAATGAGTCGAATTAATTGGGGAGTAGAAACAGCTTGGTTATCGCTAATTAAAAAAATTTGATTAGCGGCATTAGGATGATCTAAACAGGTAATAATGGCAGCAACTAAGTTACCCACAAAGACAAAACTACGATGATTTTTGATCGCACCAAAAGGTAAAGGTAATCCCCGTTTAATTAGTTTCATCAAGCGGTCCATATTAGCGCGATTGCCTAGTCCGTAAACTAGAGTAGGACGAAGGATCGTCCAAATCATGTTACTATCTTTTGCTAGTTCAATTAAAGCTTGTTCTGCTTGCAATTTGCTACGACCATAGGGACTATCGGGGTGACAGGGAGAATTTTCGTTAAGAATATCATCACTTTCGGCAGCCATAGCATGAATAGAACTGACAAAAATAAAGTGCTTAACTCCCGCTTTTAGCGACTGCTTCACTAGGTTAATAGTCCCCTTAGTGTTAACTTTTATAAATGCTGCTTCTGGATTGGATATAGTCTCATGAAGGATATGAGCGCGTCCTGCTAGATGAATAACGGTATCAATGCCTAGCAATGCTTCTTGCCAATCGGTCATATCATCAATTTCACCCACCTGAACGGTCTTAATTGACAGGGCTGCGGGAAACTCAAATTTCTGGCGAATTGCAGCTGTTATCTGGTAGTTATGTTGATGTAAAGTTGGCAGTAAGTGGCTGCCAATAAAGCCAGTAGAACCTGTAACTAAAACGTTTTTCATTATTAATTATTCAATTAATTTTAGTAAAATTTCCAACCATGTTTATTGAAAAAATACACGGCAGATTGAGCAAAAACTATAGCCAGTTTAGTCGAGTTGTGCGCTCCTCTTGCCCAATGATGATAAATATTCACATGGGGATAAAGTATGGTTTTATATTTTTTAGACATTCTAAGGGTCAAATCATAATCTTCAAAATACATAAACATATTTTTATCAAAGTAGCCAATATCATCTAAATATTTTCTGTTAAATAGCATAAAACAACCACTAATAATCGGTACTTCTATTATCTGGTTATAGCTAATATCTCTCATTTCATACCAGTCCAATCTCTTTTTGAAAAGAAATTGCATTTTTTTTGGTATAAAACGTCTAATAAATAAGGTCAAAACTGTGGGTTGACGCTTACAAAGGTATTGGATGTCCCCATTAGGGTAAGATATTTTTGGAGTAATCAATCCCACATCTTGATGCTTATCGAGGTAGTGAATAAGTTCAGTGATCACATTATTATCAAAATAAACATCTGGATTGATAACTAAATGATAATCATAATTTTTAGCCCCAGTAATAGCTAGGTTATGTCCTTGACCAAAACCAACGTTATTACCATTATTGAAGTAATAATCTATATCGTATCCCTGAAAATTATCGAATATTTTTTTGAATTCATCGGTGGGAGAATTATCTACTACTGATAAATTAATTTCTATGGGTGTGCTGAACAGAGATTTAATTGCTTGAATAACTATCTCTGGGTCATTTTTGTAAAGGACAAGGGAGGCACTAAGTTTCATGGTTTGTACTGATAAATTTAGTTTTTAGTTTTGATTCCTTAAATTACTACTTTTAGTAATTTGATGGGAAAAGTTCAGTTGTTTTTTCCAATTCGCCAAGTATTAATAGTAATGCTTTTTATTTAAACTGAGTATTTCCAGAACAGATAAAAGTTTTTTTTAAAATTACCATAGCTAAATTTTTAAACAAAGAGTATCTCCACTTAAGTACTTTAATAATAGCAGCATGATGGTCTGATGTAACATTATTACTGTGTCTTCGATATTTAATCAATGGTTTGTCTATATAGAATGTTTGTCCATAAATTTCATTGACCAATCCTATCCACATATCGTGCATTGGTATATCTTTTGGAAAAGGTAGAAAATAATTCAGCATTTCTCTCCTAAAAGCTAAGGCACATCCACGAAATCTCGGTTTGATTAAATTAGGAAGCATCCCGGCAGTAAATTCACTTATTAACTGTGAATCGTAAATTAAATTATCATCTTCATCAATCACCTGTAAATTACTAATAACTAACGTCACTTCTTTTTGTTGAGTGAATATGTTGACAAATTCTGAGATTTTATCAGGACACCAAATATCATCTTGATCACAGAGGAAAATTATATCCCCTTCAGCATTAGTTATCGATTTTTCAAAGTTTTTAATTGCTCCTAAGTTTCTGGTATTTTCCCATAATTTTATCCGAGAATCAGTAAATTTATGAATCAAGTTCACCGTTTGATCGGATGAACAATCATCAACTATTACCAGTTCATCATTATATGATAGCTGGGGAAGAATAGATTGTATTTGCTTCTCTATAAATCTAGAGCCATTGTAGGTAGCCATGCAAACTGAAATTTTCATAATTAATTTCTCTCAATCAAATTAACAGACTAATAGTTAATATTTTCATGATTAGGCTCGAAAAAGCCATCTAAAATTTGAATAAAAACTAGACTGCTCTTATTGTATCTGCCTTGAAATAGTAGGTTGATGATTAGATACTTAATCATTTTTATTCTACTAAAGGAGATTTTTTGAGTCTTCAGATAACTGCTAAACTCTGGAAAGCAATGGGGCTTTTCTCCTGAATAGCTGAAGAAAAACTGAACAATTTTAAAATCAGCATTTATTCTAAAAAGTAACCTATTTTTCAGTCTAAGCAATAATAAATAAAGGGATGAAATTTTATAAAGCTTTTGGTAGTATTGCCTATATTTTATCCCTTCTTCTAGCGCAGTAACTCTAGAACTCGAGTTACCCGCTAGTAAATTGTTTTGATGAATTGTTTGTCCAGCTAGAACTTCCTCAATTTTAACAAGTTTAAACCCTGCTAGAGCGGCTCTAGTAAAAAATTCATTATCAGCAACTAGCGTATAATCTAAGTTAAAGTTACCAATTTTTTCAAATACATTTCTTCTGATAAAAACCGTAGGCTGTGGTAGGTTATAATCAGACAGTAGATCGTATTTGCTCAATTTCATCCAAGGTAGCAACTCTAAATTTGCTGACGGATAGTATAAGTTAACCCAGTCTCCGTAAACGATATCGGCATCAGTGCTGTTAAAGACATCAACAACTGTTTCTATGGTGTAGGGAAAATAAAAATCATCCGTATTAAGATAGGCAATTATATCACCGTTGGCCAAGCTAATACCTTTATTGACAGCATCATAAATGCCTTCATCTTGTTCAGATATCCAGCGGAGATTATATTTTGTTTCCTCATTCCTCAGTATCTCAACAGTATTGTCCTTTGAAGCAGCATCTACCACTATATGTTCCCAATTTGTATAGGATTGTTTCTTAATAGAATTTATACACTGGGAAATAATCCAAGCTCTGTTGTAACTGGGAGTGATAACAGTAACTAAACTAACAGGATCAAACATAGTTTTCTACTTTTTTTATTTCCTGAACTGTGATTGATTGATATTTGGGAACAGATAATATGTTTTTTCTTCGAGATAATGTATATGAAAGCTTAAAACATTGACTAGCTACCATTCAGCATAAGTTTTTCTCTTTTTTTCATTTAAACATAACGAAAAACAGTAGGATATAAAGAAAAATACTGAAGATATTAAGGTTTGATATATAAAATACTCAGAATCTACAAAAAAGCTCAGAGAGTTGCTTGCCATACTATAAATCCAAATATCCTTTATTGATAAGTTATTAGATTTCATGTATCTTATTTTTAATAAGCAAAATGTTGTTAAAGTAATATATATCGGAGCTAATAAGGGGCTGAAAAACATAAGTGACTGGAGATGTATCATGAAATTTGGTCCCTGAGAAAAACTTAATGTTCTTCCCACTGCTAATTCCATTAATTTCCATCCTAAGCTCTGATTTTTTTCATCACTATCACCAATACGGTTTAAGAAAACTCCGAAGTTATATTTGATAAAACCCCAAGTATCAATGAACTTATCACCATCCAATTTCACAAAGTAATCTAGGCCATCAGCATTTGCAAAAATTCTGTTTAATATCACCGACCATCCATCATTCAAGTTAATATCCCCAGTTTTGCTCATATATAGTGCTGTTACTAATACTAGAGAAAGTATTGTCATAGGAGCGGCAATTAATAACATCCTATTAAACAATCTGTTAGTATTCTTTTGATTTATATATCTCCGGAAATAGAAACAAAAAAACCCCAAAGAAAGAAGCATACTCATTGCTGCACTCCTACTTCCTGTGACAGTATTAATTATTAAATTATGTACTAATAAAGACATTACTAATATTCTTAAGATCATTCTTTTTTCAAAAAAACAAACATAGAATGAAATATACTCATACACTGGATATAACATGATTATTGCAATAGTTCCGTATAAAGGTCTCCCTCTGTCCAAGAGTTCAAATTTATACATGACCGAAGCAAATAGTCCGTTATTCAATAAGGAATTCCACTTATTAATATAATCTGAAAAGAACAAAATTAAAAAAGCAATAATTAGTAAAAAGTAGTGAAAGTAATTAGGTTGTTTGGCTAATAATAATATTGAATTTTCTCTTATTCTTTGTTTAGAAAAAACAAATAGATTGAATGTATAATATAAAGAAACTAGACAGAAGAAAAATGTCCACGCATTGTCGCTGTACTCCAATAATAACTCGAAGCAAACAGCATTCATTGAAGAAATCCATACAAGATGATACAAAAGAGGATCAAAAACACTATAAATCTTTCTTCTAAAAATATTTATATTGATAAAAAGACCAATAAAAAATACTAAATACAATCTCCACAATACATAGTCATTAATATCAAAATAGTTCATATTGTAACTTTAAAATTTGAATTATATCGAGAGTTTTTGTCACCTGAAAACCTCTATCAGGTGGTTTAGCCTAGAGGGTTCATTTTGATAATCCTTTGGACATTATAGCACAGCCGGATCAATAATGGGAGTATCATCACAGATTTCTCAAAATACCAAAGTTACCCCCTGTGCAACTTTTTGACTGGAGAAGTTAACAAAAAGCGATCGCTAACTCAAACAAGGTAGAATGAAAATCAGAAAATCGCACCTTGGACTATGAGAAACTAAGTAGTAGCTCTTAAGAGTAAGGTGAACTGCCATGTTTGACACAGAAGAGTTTATTATTGTCGTATTCTGCTGTATTGATCACTTAATTAAAGAAATCACTCCATCTCGTCCCATTCGTCAACGGGGTTTTGCTCCCAGCTTAAGTGACAGTGAGGTCATCACAATGGAAATAGTGGCAGAATTTCCAGGTTTAGATACAGCTACTAAGTCAACGCTGAATATTTTTCGATTTTTTTTACTGTAGATATTCTCCTAGAATTGAGACGGGGGCAAAAATTAGGGGTCGAGAAGGTCGTCACCGACCTCCCCTCCCATTCAGAACCGTGCTTGAGACTTTCACCTCACACGGCTCCTAGTTTGATTGTTCCTTTGTTAAGGATACCGCTTGACTTCTCTGTGGTTGCCTGTATACTTTGTCTTGTGGGTATATCGAGGCTTCCATCTGAAGCTGATTTTTCATCATGACAGTGGCGGTGTAGTAATTGAAGGTTTTTATATTCATCCTTTCCGCCTAGGCTGAGAGGGTGGATGTGGTCAACTTCAATTAAGTCCGATGGGGTGAAGTATTGCCCACATCGGTTACACTTGCCTTGTTGCTTCTTAAGTAGTTTGGCTACTCTTGTCGGTGTGTCGATTGCTTGTCCTCTTCTGGTTGCCCAGTAGGTCCAATTTCCGTCGAATGGTGATGCGTCGGAGCGTGCTAAGGTATGTCTGACAATTGGTATCCAATTATGTTGCCATAAGTGGAGACCGTCTTTGGTTTGAAATAACCAGGATTCTTGTCTTTCTTTCCCATTGCTGAGTTTAACTGTACCCGGTCTAAAGTAATTTCTCAGCTTTTCGTAGTTCGCTTTTCTGCATCTTGATACTGTCCATGCCCTTAACATCAACCAGATTGTATGGTCTAGTTTTGTGAAAGTATCCATAGATACTACTCCTGAATAGTAGTTCCCCCATCCTCTTATGATTGGGTTTAGTCGACTAATCAGGGCTGATTGAGGTGCGGTTTTGTGTTTTTTGATTACACCTTTAATCGCTTCTGTGTGGGCTTTAACTGCTTTTTGGCTAGGTTTAATGTGTGTTAGGAATGTCTTGGGTGTTCCTTTACATATTTTTCCCGCTTTATATTTTCCGGCTGGGTATTGTCTGATGTTGAATCCTAGAAAGTCAAATCCTGGTTCTTCCGTTTTTCCATTATATTCAATGGGTTTGAGTGTATGACACACTCTGGTTTTTTCTGGTTTGAGTTCTAATCCTATCGGTTTTAACCATTCGGAGATAGCAGTTTTGCACTGTTCAATGATTTCGAGTGAAGGTGAAATCACCACAAAATCATCGGCGTACCTTATTAAAACAGCTTGATTTGTACCATTTCCCTTTTTGGGGAATAGTGTTTCGATTAATCTTGCCATTCCATCCAGTGCGATGTTAGCAAGTAGTGGACTTATTACCCCTCCTTGTGGTGTCCCTGTTTCTGTTTCTTCAAATACGCCTTTATCCAATACTCCTGCTTTGAGCCATTGTTTTATGTCTCTTTTCAAGGCACTGGGACAATGAATTCTTGACAGTAGGAAGTTGTGATTAATTCGGTCAAAACACTTGGCAATATCAGCATCTAACACAAAGTAATTACCCTTATTAATGCTGAGGTATATCCTCGATATTGCGTCATGGGCAGACCTTCCGGGTCGGAAACCATAGCTGGTTCCTTCCATTTTTGCTTCCCATTCTGGTTCAAGTGCCGATTTAATCACCGCTTGTCTAGCTCTGTCTTTGATGGTTGGTATTCCTAATGGGCGTTTTTCATCCCTGCCGGGTTTAGGAATCCATACCCTTCTTAACGGTTTTGCTTTAAGTGTTCCCTTAATTTCTTCGGTTAGATTTAGCCTTTGTTCTGGGGATATTACTATCTTCCCATCAACTCCTGCTGTTTTCTTTCCTTGATTATCTTGGGTTACTTTGCGAACCGCTAATAGACGAGCGTAGTACGATTTCACCAATAGACGTTGCAACCTTCTAACCTTTGCATCCTGTCCCGATTTAGCCGCTTGGTATATCCTCTTTTGGAGCTTGAAGACATATCTTTGGACTTTCGCCCAATTGATAGCCTTCCATACATTCGTAGTCTTAGTGGTTTTCGGTTTCCCGAACCCTTTACCTTTTCTCGATTTCGTCATATAGACTCCTACTAGACTCTATCCTTACAATCAAACCGTAACCTGTTAGCGTATCTTGACTATTAACGTCAAGCGTTGGCTTTTGGTTACATCTCACCCCCTTTAAGGCTTGCGCTTACACTTCTCACTACTGGGTATTTCGACCGATACTCAGAGCCTGAAAGGGGTTATCACGTTCCGTTTATATGGGCTTTCAATCCTTTAGATTCGTCTTTTCCACCGGGGTACTTTAAAAGGTCTGTGTGAGTAGCTTATCAAGTCCCTCACTTATTCCCCTTGTTCTTTTGAACGCAGTGTGTCAACCTTATTTCACTGCTTAATTGTTACGATGGTTCATGTCAGACGTTCAGCTTTCGCTTAATCCTGGGCTGTTGGCAGTGGTCTCGCTGCTGGTGTTAGGTTGCACCTCGGAGCCTTCCGTTCCCCGCTTCAATTTCAGGGTTGTGACTTCTGAAACTGGGGGTGGCTATCGCCGTTACTCTCACCTTTGTAACGATTGTAAATAATTGTTACAAAGTGTTTTGACCTTGAGTCCCCTTGCCTATTTTGTATCGGGTGATACTAAACGTCGGGACATATAAACAGTTATAAGGTTGGTCTGGGTTGACCTCTTAGATTCAGTCGGGGGACTGAAGACCTTACTAGGCGGTTATTTCAGGCATTTCAGCCCTATTTCATGCCTAAACGTTTCGCACTGTTATGGCAATTATAGCCTTCTTCTAGGAAATTAGAGTTTTTTAAGCACATATTATAGGCTTGAGCTGCCTTCAATTTTTGGTACAGCAAAGGACTCTTTTCTCTACAAGACTGTTGTAGTTGCTGAAACTCGGCTTCACCCTTTTTCAGATAGGCATCCACAAGCTCTCGATTGGCCAGATAGAAAGCGATTGCGCCATAAACCTGTTCGAGGGAAAGGAGTGGAAAATTTTGGGCAATGCTTTCGGGCGATTCTCCGTTCAAGAAAGAATAGACAACTGAATCAAGGGAGATACGAGTTCCTTCAATCCAATATTCTTCTTCTCGTTGCTCGATGTACTGTTTTGTTGGGATGGGGGCTAATTTCATAGGAGCAATGTTGCTGTTTAGCTAAAAGGATAAGAAATCCCATTACCAAGTAGGAATACCATTGCTAGGACTAGGGTATAGATTTTTGGAGATGTCTATTTCTTATGATAATATTAGCGTCGAGAACGACGAATTTGAGTCTCACTCGTCTAAATCCTTTCTCTGATTTGTTCTGTCCGCTTCACACAGCTGACGAAACTCACGAACAATATCGTCCTCGGAAATTCCCTTTTGACCTAATAGGTACTCAAATTGAGCGGCCACCGCTTGTAAGGCAGCGATATCTGCGCTTTTACTCCCCTGTTTAACGGGGAAATAGAACCCAACAGTATGACCGTGACGTAGTACCTCAACGGGAGTCTCACCGTATAGGTATTTAGGGAGTTCGCTCCGAAATTCTCGCACCCCAATTTTCTCAATGTCATACTTAATCCATAGTCTCTCTCGTTGTGTACGCATTGTGTACATACTGTAGCACTATTTAAGAAGGGATATCTACAAATAAATTTGCTCATGTTTTACCAGATTAAATTTTTAATCTGGTTTAAAGAAAATACCATCCATCTGCAACATCCTCCCAGTTTTTTCGGCAGTAAACCCTGGTTCAATACCGTACAGTTCGTAACCTAATTTTTCTACGATATCAATCATTTCTTTAAACAGGACTTGACCTTCGTAGAGAGATACTAAAGATAATTCAAGCTTAATGCCTTTAACCAAAGGCAAAATTGCAGTTGCCCCTTCTATCACTTGCTTTTCCAATCATTGCACGTCTATTTTGAGGAAAATGGATTTAGTTTCGCTTTTGATATAGTCCTTGGCAATGGTATCTAGCCTGCTCAATTTTACTGTTTCTGAACCAGAGTAAGCTGATTCGGGTGCAGATTCTAAGTGAGCATCCAGCATTGACAAAGCTGAACTACTATAACTATTACCAGCAATATTGATGATAATTTCACCTTCTTGCTTGCCGATGGCAGTTTGGGGAGCAATTTCCCAGAGCGGGTCTTTTTTACTAACAGCTTTTAACTGAGAGTAAGCACTGGACAGTGGTTCAAAGGAAACTATCCTCCCCGAATAGCCTAATTCTCGCAGTAATTTAGCATATTGCCCAATATTAGCGCCAACATCGAATACTAAGTCAATATTGTGATAGGCCAACAAGCGCTGCATTTTCGCCGCTTCGGATGTTTGGACATTGTATCTTTTTAGGTCAATTCCTAAACTTCTGGAGAGTTTTTTAATTGTTTTTTTGATCATGACAGATAGTTAATTAAGCGTATATATGGTCGTAAGATTGCTGCTAGTGATGAGTGGATAAGAAACCTGCTATTAGAAAAATCTATACAAACTTTGGTTATTCATAATTTTTATAAGTAAAAATTCTTGATCGTAATAGCTTAGAATATTTTAGCAACTTTCTCGATCAAGCTAAAGTAGTGAGGCGTAGATTGAGTGGGTTTGTTCTGCACATTTTTCCCAAGAAAAATTCTTTACCCTTGCCTTTCCTAATTCTACAAGCTTTTTTTTTAAATCCGAATCAAATAATACTTTTTCTAGCGCATTAGCAATACTCTCTATATCATAGGGATCGAAAAATTCGGATGCATTACCAGCCACTTCTGGAAATGAACTTGTGTGGCTACAGACAACGGGACAGCCAAATGACATAGCTTCTAGGATTGGTATGCCAAATCCTTCGTATAGAGAAGGATAGACAAAGGCAGATGCTTGACTGTATAATTTTGCCAAAGTTTGATCGTCACCATTAATATGTAGAATTTTATTTTCACTTAGTCCTAAACAGTGAATTAAATTAAGTTCATCTTGAGAAAATCGCTTACCTCCCGCACATAACAAATTGAAGTTACTATTAAGACTAGAATGGCTGGCATAGGCTTTAACTAATCGAGAAAAGTTTTTGTACCATCCCCGCTGTCCAACATAGAGAATGTAAGGATGATAGAAATTTTGCTTACATAATTTAGAAGTTACTGAAGACTCAGAACTTAAAGAGTAACCAAGATAAACCACAGCTATTTTTTGAGGATCTATATCAAAAATATTTATTAAATCTTTCTTGGTATTGTTAGAAATACATATAACATGATCTGCCCTCTTAATTGCTTGTAATTTAATAGAGGAAAAGTCTTTTTGTCTTACCAGGAATAAGTTAGCAGATTTAGGTGCAGAATCAGCAAATTTTTCATGAATCATATCATATACTGTAATTACTTTTTTAGTTTTAGATGAATTAGCGGCAATGCTATTAAAAGTGTAGTATGTTTCATGAAGAATATCAGGAGTATCAGATTTTATCCAGACTTTAGATATTAGAGCGTTGATAAAATCTACAATCCTAGTTGTTTTAGGTATTGATGGTCTTTTCCATCCATTAACCAAATTAGGAGGACAATGCTTTAAATATTCATTTATATATAAACCCGCCAGAATTTTTACTTCACAATCGTCGAAGTTTGCCATTCGTGTAGATAACTCGTAAAGATACCGAGAAACTCCCCCATATTTTTGGAAGGTAAAAACTTGATGATCGTAGAAAATTTTCATTACATTAATTTGTCTGTTTTTACTTTTATTTCTATTCTGTTTGCATCAAGACTTATTGTGCATCTACTAAAGGCAGTGATGATAATATTTGTAGTTCTTCTTGATGAGATAAGCATATTAACTTGCCACTTTTATTACGAGATTCACGAAATTTGCCAGCTACATAGCCTTCTTCTACTGTTAATTCCTTGATTTCACTTGGCTTTAAGTCTGTACGGACAAAGAAAGCATTACATCCAGTGCTATTACAGCCAACAAAAGTATATCCTTTTTTCTTTCCTAATTGAACAAGAGCTTTTAGTGATGCTCCATAGTAGATTGTAGAATAGTGTGCTTTAGACCGAACAAAATTTTCATCATAAGGAATAGTTACAGCTTTATACTTACCAAATCTAAAGTTATATTCAATAATAACAATAGCTGGGTTGATTACATCAATAGCTTCCCAAATCCAATAGTCATTCCCATCTATATCAATAGACAGTAAACCTATTTCTCCTATAATACCACTTTTAGTGATTAACTCATTAATATTATCCTTGGTTATAAAAGCTTGAACTGCTGTTAAATTATGCTTCCAATATATAGGATCATTTTTAATGTAATTAATATTATCTTTGCTGCCATCTAACACCAAACCTGACCAATTATTATTTTTTAATAAAAATCTAGTGTTAGATTCCAGATAATTTTCTACGCCAAATTCAATAAATACTTTCTCTTTAATTACTAGCTTTCTTAGAAAAAACTGAATTATACCATCTTCTCCATTTTGTGAAAAGACTTTGAATTCGTTAGCCAAAATATCATTACTGTCAATTCTTTCAAGTTGCCTAATTTCAATTCTTCCAATGGCTTGATTCATTTCTTCTAGTTGGCCATTTACTCTTGCCGATTCGCGAAAAGTCTGTTTTAATTTTTTGAGTATGTTTAGCATATTCATAGTTAGAATTAGTAGAAAATTTATCGATTCTTAATTAAGTATCTTACAAAATCTTACAAAAAATCACAATGAATTAGCTATTCTTCCTAATTTGTTTTTAATACGTTGAAACAAATTAGGATTAAATATATTTTTTTGTGTATAATTATCTGCCCCTTCATTTCTAATCAAAAAAGGAGGGCATTTTAACGGAAAATTCATTTCTTGAACGCCAAGATTTGCAAGTCGACTTTTACTACTGCTTGTATGAGTAGCATCTTCACCAAAACCAATATTACTAACTAAATTCACATTAGGAAGGATAGTTAGACCATTCTGAATCCAACAGGCAAAATTCCAAGGATAATCCCAAGTATCAATTTTACCATCATAATAAGTTTGAAAAATCTTCGTCCAGTATTTGACAGCCTGAGTTTTTCCTAAAATGGACTCAAGCCAGTTACCATCACGAATTTCTTGCCAGAGCTTCATTTTAACATCATAATATTGCCACGCTCTCCTCCAAGTTGCCCAACCCCAAATGTGGTTATAGCGAGAAAAGTAGTAACTGTACTCTGTGCGCTTTCTGTCAAACTGAAAATTATCCCCTGAAATAGCCATAATTCTTTGATCATTTCGGTAATAATCAAGCAAGTCTTGGCAAAAGCGAAAAAAACTAGGATGTGGTAAGCAATCATCTTCAAGAATAATCACTTCCTCAACCAGGCTAAAAACCCAATCTAATCCACTCGATACCCGATTTTTACAACCTAAATTTAAATCAGAATAATTGCTCAATACCTCACAATCCCAATCCACACCCTCGATAATAGCACGAGCCGCCTTACACTTTTCAATATCATCTGGTCTATCGGGACGTGGACCATCGGCAACCACTAATAACTGAGGTGGTTTAGCCTGACGAATGGCTTCAAATACCCTCGCCGTCGTATCAGGTCGATTGAAAATCAGGAAGGCAACAGGAGTGGTCAGTTGGAAGTCAGCCATAGACGGATTTACTGTTAACTTCTGTTATCTTGAACTATCCCGACCAAATTGTCAACCCAAAGCGGCACCAATTCTCAAGTCTGTCCCAGGCAACGGTTGAGCAGGCCGAGAATCAGTCTAAACTCTTAAGTATCTCCTTCTTTGACTAAATCCAAATAAAGCTTATCAGGGGGAAGTCTTATACCATTTTTCTAAAGTAATGGCAGAGATGGTTAATTTCCCTCAGCCCCAACCCTTCTACCGTTCTGGGAGAGGGGAGTAGAATGCCTGCCACGGATGGGGAAAAATGGTATTACCAAAATCCGCCCAGACGAAGTCAGAGACTTTCGGGATTAATCCCCAATTCCCTGAGTTTAGCCGCCATTCGTTCGGCTTTTTCTGCGGCTTCCTCAGCTTTCCGTTGTGCCTCCTCAGCTTTCTGTTGTGCTTCCTCAGCTTTCTGTTGTGCTTCCTCAGCCAACTCTCGCGGGGTTGGTAACAGCATTCCATCTAAAGTCGCCCAGCGAATCCAGACGGTTGTTACCCCTCTATATTCTCCCTGCCAACGAACTAAAGCTAATCCCAAACGACCACTGATTAGCCATCCTTTCTCGTTGGGTTGCCGTGGTTCATATAGGCCATCAACTAAGACAAATTCGGCAAAATCTTCAGGGTTAAAAGGATCGTACCAGAAATATTCAGGGACTCGTAACTTATCTTGATAAATCTGTTTTTTCTCGGTTTTGTCTATTTGGAAGGTACTTTCTGAGAGTAGTTCAATCACTACATCGGGGGCTTTTCCCTCCTCCCAAGTAACCCAACTTTTTCGCTCCCCTTTTGGTACTCCTAAGACGGCAAAAAAATCAGGTCCTTTGAAGTCTTGATTTTTAAGTTGTGCTGTACTGAAATAGACGAACATATTGCCACTGGCATAACCATCTTCTCGTCGGTCTAGCCAAGGGGATATAGTGTCTATTAACAGATCCATCTGCCATTTATGCCTTTGAGTTTCCATCGGTACTCCATCATCGCAGGGAAGTTCATCTTGCGTGGGTAATGCAGTTAATTGCATCGGTTGACTAAGCGTCAGAGTTTCCATATTTCTGTCCTATATTTTGGGTTTAGTTATTTAGATTTCCTAGATTTTTTGCCCTCTTTCAGGCAAATGTTACTTTAATTGACTGGCTATAGCAATTCTAAATGAGTCGTGAACGGGCAAAGGGCTTAATTCCACTGTTCAGCTGCTTGTTGTCAAGGGTTTAGGGGATTACTATATCTTATATCATAATTCTAGGCTAGGACTCATTTAAGTAGAAATCATCATCCAAGAGCTGCTCAATTGAAAAAGGACAGGTGATTGGATAATCATTTTCTAATGGTATGCGAACGCCAAATTTAGCTTTTTTTCCATCTCTAATTGCCAGCTGGCGAGCGTCTGGATAGACTGAGGAAACTGCTGTGGACAGATAGGGATTGAGAGATGGAGTATCTCGTAAGCTTTTTTGAACTCGCTGCCGGTGTTCGTTGATTGAATCATACCAACTGCCTGTCATAGTCTCAGGCGCATCGCCTTGTATCTTGAGCTTGAGTAAATGAGCCAACAAAACCATTAAGTTACTTTCTAAGGCTCTTTTTTCTGACTTGCCCAAGTCTTGTAATTCCTCAATTAAGTGTTCAACGTCTAGTTGTTCAAATTGACGATTTTTTAATTGTTGAATTGTCTGCTCAATCCACAAGTCAAAATCAGAATCATATAAAATACTGGACATTTCTCGCAGTTTTATTAATGATATAACTTAGCCAAGCCTGATGTTAACAAATATTGTAGGTTTTGTCAAGTAGCGATTACCTGATAATTTTTTTTGTACTATTTATCTTCCTTAACCTTCCTTTTATGAACTGACTTCTACATCTCTTGTAGAACTATAAACTTCTATTTTTAGCTATTTGCTGCGCCTTGAAATCTAGCATCAGTGAAATAACTATCTTGCGGCTGGATTCTTGTTGGTGTCGATGCTGATAAAATTGTACTTTTTTATCGAAAGTGTACAGATCTGATTTACTCATGGAGGATTGGATTTCGCCAATTATCAACAGTCTATTTTTGATTCACAAATCCAATTCTATCTGGTCTAGCCTACCAAAGACTTCGTCATCATGTTCAGTAACATTAATCATCTGCACTCCGAAAGACTCTTCTAACATTGCTTTCAGAGCATTGCGGAAAGATTCCTGCGAGTGCAGTCTCCATATCGCTGCCAAAGCACCAACACTACTGTCGTAATGGTCGCGCATTTCCCTATATTGGAAAATTTCGGCCATTTCTTGGCGGATAATCGCTTTGATTTCTTATTTCTTCATAGTTATATTTTCTTTGAAAACACATACTTATAGTTTTGAATCAACAGCAATAATAACATAAAACCCCAGGTAGGAATACTAGAAAACTGAGATTGAAATATTGACATCAAAGATATATACAAAAATAACAAGAGCCAGGACAGACTATACAAGTTGTTGTTTTTGATCCAATCTTGATAAAACAATGAAGTTATATATAGCGTTTTTCACTCTGCTGAGGTACAAAAGTTATGGGTTTTAGGCAAAAGGCAAGAGGCAAAAGGCAAAAGGGAAGAAAATAGGTGTACCTCACTAGCTTAGGAAACGCTATAACCTAAAATAAATGAGAAAATAAATACACCTATCTCTCTGCCATCTATATAAAAATCATAAACCATAGTATAAAATGCATTAGCATATCTATCAGGGGCAGAACCAATTTTTTGAAAGTCATTCATAAATTCATGTAAATATAACACTAATTGTTCTTTCCCTCCTATCAAAGGAAAAATTCCTGAGAAGTCTTTATCAAATCTAGTGATTATCAAAAATAATATACGTTCCAAACTGCTAAAAGTAGACAAACCATAAGTCATATTTTGAGATAGTATCGAATAAGGATCTTCTAATTGTTTATCTAATAAAACAAAACCACAAGTATGATACCATATAATAAAATCATAAAAAACTTCATAGTAAGAAGCTTTACTTCCTTTACTGGATATTCTTACAACAGAAATTATAGCAACCGAAAGCAAAATAATTGCTAATATAAATAACAGATAAAATAATAATCTTTTCCCAGCTCTGGATTTTATCCGCAATAATGCAAGAGTTGAATTTAGTTGGTCGGATATTTTTTTATTAAACAAAAATCCCAAGATAACCAAAAAGAAAAAAATAAAATACAGCTCAAACCTACCTAATGTCATAACTGACTTACAAAAATTTAAGAAGGTACTTAGTAAAATATATAATCTATTTCCATAGACATATAAAAATATTGAAGATATAATTAAACATAATAGAATCAAGGAATATAAGAAGATAACGTAAAATAATTCTACTTGAGAACTTCCATATAGAATACTCGCTTTATCAGATGTACTAAAAATCTTTGATCTGTAGCTTTGTAGTTCAAGTGCTGAAGATGTTCGCAACAAATATATTGCTTTTACAAAAAAAGGCAAAACAAATATTAACAAAATTGGATATGATACATTTAATATTGATTTGAATTGTTTATGAAAATTGATATTTATAGAAATACTTTTATCGAAAAGAATGTTCTTTTTGTATTTGTTATTTGTTTTAACAACAATTAAAGCTCCTAATGTATATGCTAAGAGCATCAAAATTATCAGTGATTGTGTGTGAACACCTGGTATTATATATTCCTGTAAGACTCAGATTTGCTATAAAAAGCCAACCTCCCCACCAAATAGTCATGAAAGTAATAGGATTAGCCAGCCTTTTGAATTTTAGATAAGATAAAAATACACAGATAAAAACAACTGTAGGAATCAAAAAGATAAAAATTGCAGTATCTTCAAACCAATCCATAATTTTTTATATCCTAGCTATACGTTGAATCGATAGTTTTTATTTTTTATTTTTATGTAGGGCAACTATATTTTGATAGGCAAATATTTCACAAAAGATAGGAGAGTATGTATCTAATGGCAAGAGATGATTCGGTAACATTCTAAAAAGTCGATATTCTTCCAATAAATCGAAGAAATCCTTAAAGAAAGTTCTGCTAAAAACGTTCATTTCATTAAACTCAAAGTGTATAATCTCAATCATACCTTTTTTAAGAGATTCCTTCAAGCCCTCAAGGACACTGTATTCATTCCCCTCAACGTCAATTTTCAGCAATTTTACTTTTTGTATATTCTGCTCAGACAAAAAGCTATCTAAATCAATAACATCCACTAAATGTGCAACTGAATCACACTGGCGAATCTCATTGATAGCACCTCTATACAGAGAAGCATGAGATGAGCCATCTTGATTTTTATAATCATATAGTTCCAATTTCGATTTACTTTTACCGCAACCTAAATTCAAAGCCTTATACTTATTTTTAATGGCATTCTCTTGAAGTATTTTAAAAGTCTTCGGATGCGGCTCAAACGCATAAATCATAACTCCTGAGTTAAGTTGTTTGATTAAGTTAGAATAATTGCCAACATTTGCTCCGATGTCAAGTACGACTGAACCTGGTTGAAAATTTTTTGTCAGTTTGGTAATAAAAGAATACTCGCCACTTATTTTATCATTCTTCCAATTCAAAATTCCTAGAAAATTTAGCACCAACAAATATAGCCTGACATTGAAGCTATAAAAAAAAGGTCTTGCTAAAATCCATACTAAAAAGTTTCTGATTGTTTGTTTCATAGCATTAGTTGTTTTAATTTCAAGACTATATTAGAGTTCGCTTTATTTTATTAAAATAATTTAGATTTTGCTCAAAACGAAATGGTATAAACAAAGCTTTAGTTAACATCAAACCAGGCTTGAACATAGGAGGATAAAGGAGACAGCTAATATGAGAAGCTACTGCATAGGATAGCACGGTTGCTATCGCCGCTCCCACACCGCTGTAGGGGGGAATAAGCAAGAAATTCAACCAGACATTGACAATCGCTCCTAATGAAGTCGTCAAAAAACTAAACCGGGTGAAATTTTCAGCCATTAACCAGTTACTGCGAGCCACCCCCAAAAAGACGAAAGGACCGGCCCAGATGTGCCATGCTAGAATTTGACCAGCTTCAGCATAGTCCTTACCGAGCAAATTTGTCAACAAAGGAACTGAAGCAAAAGTCATGGGAACTGCAATGGCCAGTGCCATCCAAGCCATGAGATCGTACAATTGTTGTAGTCTAGCATAATATTCCTCTCTACTCCTCTGCTTCGCCCGCAGGATTGCAGGAAAGACAGAAGAACAAACTGCCACAGGAATAAAATACCAAATTTCTGAGAACCTGACCGCCGCCGCATAGTTTCCCACTGCTTGAGCATTTGCCATATTACCGAGCATTATTTGGTCAATCTTCATGTAAATCGTGATCATGACACCCGATAGGATCAGCGGCCATGAATCTCGCAGCATTTCTAACCCTTTCGACCAATTGACTCTCCATTGCCATATAGATTGGTGATGCTTAAAATAAACCCAGAGCATTCCCAGCACCTTCACAACCTGCTCTGCCAGAATTAACCAGACAAAAGCCATTAACGACAACTTGAAGGCAATAAATGAAAGTTTGATCAGGGAACTCAAAATTAACTGGACGCTTCTCAGTATAGCTAGGACTCCTGAAAGTACCTGTGATTGAAACCAAAACTCGATCACGTCAAAAGCACTGAACATTAAGCTAAAGGAAATAATTAAGGTCATCCAGCGAACGTTAGGATCGGCATCAAACGTCCAGATGGCTATACCAGTTATAATAATTGTCAATAAACTGGCTATCAACTTTAGCACAAAAGCAGTACCCAAAATCTCTGGGGCAGCCTTTTCTTTATGGACAATATTGCGGACGACGATGGCATTCAAACCCAATTGAGAGATCGCACTAAAAAGAGCAACGAAGCTAGTAGTATAACTTAGTTTGCCAAAATTTTCTGACCCTAAATATCTAATAACCCAGATTCCGACGAAAAAGGCTAGTATCATGGTCAGGATGCGCTCGACAAACAGCCAGCCGACGTTACCGAGAATTTTACGCAATCCTGGACCCAGTTTCTGAGTGATCCCCGTCAGTTTATCGAACATTCCACCTCGACTTCATAGACATTGACACTATACCACCGATGCTCTTAACTCGACCATTTTCTAGATTTCTTATTCAGCCCCCAAGTCAATTCCTATGGCCTTCAGCTGTGCCGCCATGCGCTCTACCTTCCGTTCGGCTTGTTCGACTCTTTTCCGCTCCTGTTCAATCCGTTCACTACCCCACAATAGTAAATTAACTGATTGATCCCACCAGCGCAACCAATGAGCCGTTACTGCTGCTTTTTTCCCCTGCCATACTCCTAAAAATAAACCAATTTCTGCCAGCCAGTAACGATAATTTTCATCAGCTTTCTGTAACTCATACTTCCCTGCTACTAAGCGATAAACTTCTAATTCTCCTGTTTGTGGTTGAAAAATAATATAGACAGGCACTTGTAAGATTCGCTCGTAGAAATACCACTTGCCATAGGGATAGTGGGGATTGATAGAATACTCCCCTCCCTCCGTTTCTGAGATGAATTCCATGACAATTGCTGGTACTTCCCCTTCTGCATGAGGCGTGTAGCTGCGGGGAATTTCTCCTTCTCGGATAGGTGCTACTGCGGGTACATAAACCCAATCGGGAGCTTTTACTACTGTCTTACCGCCAACGGTGGCGCAAATGCCAAAATTAGAAGCAATAAGACTCGCTTCCACAATTAAACTGGCTAATTCTAAAGATTCTCGCAAAGCCGCCGCGAGGAGGGGTTGTAGGGTGCTTTCCACTGGTTCATCAGGGAGGACAAAATCCGCTGGCAATTTCTCCCAGGTAATGGGGGGTAAAGTATCAGAGAGGCGAGGTGCTAATGGGATTGTCATTTAGGCTCTCGTGTGATGGTGGTTATGGCGGTTTAGCTTATTGTAACAGCAGATAATTCTTGCCATTGGCGGGATAGCAGATGATTTGTAACCGTTAGGGGTATGTCAAGCAGCCAGTGGCATTGACTAGGTTAAACGCACCTTATTTGGTAATTACTGGAAAAACTAGGGTTATCATTGTAGCACGGTGTTATGATTGAGCGGTGACAAATCGAGCCAGATTGCCACCGGAAAATCTTTTAATACAGTTATCCCTTGACTATTTGACTAATGATGAACAACCAACAAAATGGGGCTTTAAAAACCCAAAGTCAAGCAAATCTGCCAGTTTTTGCCCAACCGGCTTTTATCCCCTCCCCGACGCAAGAAGAAGAGGAACTCAACCTGCGTCAATTCCTTTCCGTCATCAAGCATCGCTGGTGGTTAATCGCTGGCATCACCCTAGGGGTGACAGGAGCGCTCGCTGTTTGGACTTTTTCAAAAACCCCTATCTATCAAGGTAGATTCCTGCTGCTCATCGGTCAACCCATCGAGGAAAATAAAAGTTCTTCCAGACTGGCAACCCAAGATATCCTACCTCAGTTGGGGGGTGAAGACATCGATTATGATACCCAAATCGCCGTTTTAACCAGTCCTCAACTCCTTAACCCCATCCTTAGTAAAATAACCCCTAAGTATCCCGACTTTACCTACAGTGATTTAATTAGTAAAACTGGCAAATCTGATCTCAAAATTACTCAATTAAAAGAGACGAAAGTTTTAGAAATTTCCTATCAAGATGCGGAACCAGAAAAAATCAAGCTGGTTTTAGATAATTTAGCCCGTCATTACCTCAAATATAGTTCTCAGGAACGGAAGACCGAAATTAATCAAGGCTTAGACTTTGTTAACGCTCAATTGCCCGTGCTGCGGGAACGAGTTAATTCTCTACAAAAACAAATGCAGCAATTCCGGCAGCAATACAATTTCCTGGATCCCGATAAAGAGGCGACTCGTTTATCACAACAATTAACCGCTACTGAACAAGAGTATCAGGCAGCCCAAGTTGCCCTTAACGAAATTAACTCTCGCTATCAAGCTTTACAACAACAGGTGGGATTAGCCCCTAATCAGGCAATTATCGCCACCTATCTCAGTGAATCTCCCGGTTATCAAGATTTGCTCAAGCAGCTGCAGGAAGTGGAAGTGGAACTGGCCGAACAATCGGCAGTTTTCGCCAAAGATAGCCCGATAATCGCCACACTAGAGGAAAAACGGGCTAATTTACTGCCCCTACTGCAAAAAGAGGCCCAGAGAACCCTAGGGGAAAAACTGCCCCAGACAGTGGGTAATTCCCCGGCTTTGGTATCTCAGAGCGCTTTGCGGGTAGAATTAACCCAACAATTGGTGGAAGCCGCTAACAGTCGCCAAACCCTAGAAATTAAGGTAGAATCCCTTGCCCGGGCCCTGGAACAGCAGAAAGCCTCGGTCAAAAATCTTGCGGTTTTGGCCCGTCGCTATACGGATTTGCAGCGAGAATTGGAAATCGCCACCACCAGTCTCGGCGGTTTTCTGGAGGAACAACAAAAATTACAGCTACAGGTGGCACAACAAGTGGTGCCTTGGCAACTAATTTCCCCCCCAGAAGTAGGGGAAGAGTTCGTTTCCCCTAAACCCACGCGAAATCTGGCTTTAGGGGTTATTGGTGGCCTGTTACTAGGACTGGGGGCAGCCTTTTTAGCCGAAAGATTAGACCCCGTTCATCATAGTGCAGATGAACTAAAAGAAGATACCAAACTACCCCTTTTAGGCGCAATTCCCTGGCAAAAAGACCTCGGTACGATCGACAAAGTGACCGCCGCCCTACCCCAGTTAACAGTCGGCGCTCGCAAAATTACTATCCCTAATACTACCCTAAAATCAGCCAACGAAAACCCCTCCTACTATAATTTCTCCCCCTTCTCGGAAGCTTTCCACACTCTTAATACCAATATTCGCCTCCTCGGTTCCGATTCCCCCCTCAAGTCCCTCGTGATTAGTTCTGTATCACCGGGAGATGGTAAAACCACCATGGCAATAAATATCGCTAAGGCGGCCGCTCGTATGGGACAAAAAGTCTTATTGGTGGATGCCGACCTGCGACGACCCCAGATTCACCATCGACTTAATCTCGATAACGACCACGGACTTAGTAATGTCCTCGCCGAGAATCTCGATTGGAACAAAGCAATTCAATCCCTACCCCGCTACGAGAAGAATTTCGGGAGTTTATCGATTCTTACCGCCGGTTCAATTCCCCCAGATCCAACCCGCTTGCTTTCTTCCCAGAGAATGCAGGAGATGATCTCGCAATTACAGCAAGACGACGTTTTCGATCTAATTATCTACGATCTACCACCGATCGCCGCTTTTGCCGATGCAAAAATTCTCGCCGCCATGGCCACCGGCCTGATTCTCGTCACCAAACTGGGCAAAACTGATCGCTTTGTGCTGAAAAATCTACTCGAAGATCTGAGATTATCCCAGATTTCCGTGTTAGGTTTAGTGGCTAATAATGTTAGTCGGAAAGACCACAATTATCGTTACTATGGCTATTACTACGGCAAAAGATAATTAAATTGAAGATATATCCCCCCTTAATCCCCCCTTAATAAGGGGGGTGTCTGATGGTTTTTAACACCTAACTACTTAAATGCGGGTTTTAATCTGGTATCGCAATGATCTGCGGGTTCACGATCACGAGGCAATTTATCAAGCTGTTCAAGAACAATTAGAGATAATTCCCTTCTATTGTTTTGATGAGCGTCAATTTGGTCTTACTTCCTACGGGTTTCCAAAAACTGGCAAGTTCCGGGCTAAATTTTTATTAGAAAGCGTAGCAGATTTACGACAATCTCTGGAAAGTTTAGGCGGTAATTTAATTATCCGACGGGGAAAACCAGAAGAAATTATACCGCAATTAGTTCAACAATTACAGATAGCCAAGGTTTATTATCATCAAGAGGTGACAGCCGAGGAATTAGTGGTAGATAAAGCTTTAAATAAGGCTTTATCTGGGGTTCCCGTGCAGATAAAAACTTTTTGGACAGCCACTTTATGTCATCCTGATGATTTACCTTTTACCCTTAATCAACTGCCGGAATTATTTACTAATTTTCGTAAACAAGTAGAACGTCATTGGGAAATAAGAACAACTTATCCCACGCCGAAAAAGTTGACAAAATTACCTAAAATAGATTTGGGAAATCTTCCGATTTTAAACGATTTGGGCTTAACAGAACCAATTTTAGACCAGGGAGGTGTTTTGTCGTTTCAAGGGGGTGAAATGGCAGGAAAATCACGGGTTAAAGAATATATTTGGGATAGTGATTCCTTAAAAACCTATAAGGAAACCAGGAATGAAATGTTAGGGACTAATTATTCCTCAAAATTCTCAGCTTGGTTAAGTTTTGGCTGTCTTTCCCCCCGTTATATCTATGAGGAAGTACAAAAATATGAGCAAACAAGAGTAAAAAATGACTCTACCTATTGGCTGATTTTTGAATTATTATGGCGAGATTTTTTCCGATTTATTTGCAGTAAACACGGTAATAAAATTTTCTATAAATCTGGGTTGCAAGAACTTAATTTACCTTGGTTAGAAGATTGGGAAAGATTTAATCTCTGGTGTGAGGGAAAAACTGGTTATCCCCTTGTAGATGCTAATATGAGAGAGTTAGCTGCTACAGGATTTATGTCGAATCGTGGCCGGCAAAATGTCGCTAGTTTTCTGACCAAAAATCTCGGTATTGATTGGCGTATGGGAGCAGAATGGTTCGAGTCATTATTAATTGATTATGATGTCTGTAGTAATTGGGGTAATTGGAATTATACTGCTGGTGTCGGCAATGATGCACGAGGATTTCGTTATTTTAATATCCCTAAACAGTCAAAAGATTATGATCCCAAAGGTGATTATTTACGTCACTGGTTGCCGGAATTAGCCCTAATAAAAGGCGATAAAATTCACGAACCCTATAAATTATTCCCAGAGGAACAAAAGCGTTATGGGGTGATTTTAGGGGTTAATTATCCCCGTCCTATTGTCGATTTTTTTCAATCGATCAAACACAACGAAAAAATTTATCTTCAGCATTTCAGTGAACAGTAATCAGTAATCAGTTGACCTCGAATTAATATTATCTCAAGACTAAAATTTTGTCTAGACAAGCAACTTACCCAAATAAAAATGATTTTAATGTCCCCAGATTTTTTCAGTTAAATTGAATTAGCAATAATAGATATACATTTTAGCATCGAATTAATCATTAGTACAAGCTATCAAAACAAGCTCTGATTGAGTTATAATTTTTGGATATGTCTCATGAACTGATAACTGATAACTGATAACTGATAACTGATAACTGATTAAGACATTTCTAACATTCTTTGAATCGGCAACAGTGCCTTAACTCTTAAATCTTCAGAAATAGTAATTTCTGGAGTTTTATCTCGCATACAGAGATACAACTTTTCGAGAGTGTTCAGTCTCATGTAGGGACACTCATTACAAGCACAGTTATTTAAAGCTGGTGCGGGGATAAATACTTTCTCTGGGGCCGATTTTTGCATCTGGTGAATAATCCCGGGTTCTGTGACGACAATAAAGGTTTTTTCAGAACTTTTTAGAGAATAATTTAATAGTGCCGTCGTAGAACCAATATAATCGGCATGGCGTAAAACCGATGATTCACACTCAGGATGGGCGATAATTTTTGCTTCTGGATGGGCGACTTTTAATTCTATTATCTTGCGTTCGGAAAAAGTTTCATGGACAATACAACTACCCTGCCAGAGAACTAAATCTCTACCAGTTTGCTGACTGACGTAACGGCCTAAATTGCGATCAGGAGCGAAGATAATCGGTTGATTGACAGGGATTTGATTAACTATTTTGACTGCATTGGAACTGGTGCAGATAATATCACTCATGGCTTTAATTTCTGCACTGCAATTGATATAGGAAATCACGATATGATCGGGATATTGGGCTTTAAAACGAGCAAAATCTTGAGGATGACAACTATCAGCTAAAGAACATCCCGCATCTAAATCCGGCAGCAATACCAACTTATCCGGATTTAAGATTTTAGCTGTCTCTCCCATGAAGTGAACCCCCGCAAATACGATTACATCTGCTGGGGTTTGGGCAGCCTGCTGGGATAAACCTAGAGAATCACCAATATAATCAGCTATATCCTGTATGTCAGAATTTTGATAGTAGTGAGCCAGAATAACAGCGTTTAATTCCCGTTTAAGCTCTTTAATTGCTGTAAATAGGTCATCAGGTAAGCTCGATCGATTTGCGGGTTGAACAGTTGTAAACACGGCGGCATTTATGGTTATTTTTACCAAATACTAAACATTCCCCTACATTGTAGCAAATTTTTCCGAGGAGAGACCCCAATCAAAAAAAAGCTTGATGGAACAGCGATCAAACGACTGACAACCAAACTCTGACACCCTATCCTATCGAGAGATTCTTGGTCAACGGTAAACCCTATGTTAGGGTCTGCTGAAAAAGTTTGTTGGTGGGGGCAGGGTGTGGGGTGTGGGGTGTGGGGTGTAGGGTTTTACCGATTTTGAGGTAGTCAGTTACCTAATTTTCAGGGAAAAAGTACCTGAATTTTACCCCCGATCCCTCCAATGGTCGGCACTTTTTGAGGTCAAAAAAGTCTAAAAGCCTTATCCAACAAGGTTTTTAGATTTATTCAGCAAGCCCTATGTTAAGGGTGATCACAATATCAGCCAAGAAAATTTCAGGTTTATTCCTATCAAATTTCTGGGGACACTTCGGCCGAACGAGATAAAATCAATAAATCTTAGCAGGGTTCCGATTTGGTGCGCTCTGACTTGTATGCTCACGCTCTTTGCAATATTTACCCGAATAAACCCTCTAAAACTGAGATTATCGCTAAACTTAAAGACTCTTGGTTAAATTCTGGAATTCATTCCTATTTTACTCGAGACGAAAAAACTGGGCATAAAATCGAAGTTAACCAATAGTCACCGAGTTTTAAGGCATTAGCGAGGGATAGCCTCTGTCGTTGGCTATTTTACGAGACTAGGCTCCTGTCTTAACTTTTAAACTGATTGGGATCGACACCGATCACTCCTTCACCGTCCGCATCTTGTAGGTTAGCACCATCTAAGCGAGCATTAGTGAGATTGGCCTTCTCTAAGTCAGCTTTTTGGAGATTGGCGTTGGTTAAGTTTGCCCCTTGCAGGTTGGCTTTTTCTAAATCTGCACCTAAGAGATTGGCCCCGCTTAAATCGGCCCCCGCTAGGAGAGTTTTGCCGAGGTCGGCTCCCCCGAGATCAGTCCCTTTGAGGTTAGCACCCTGTAGGTTTGTTCTTTCTAGATCCGCTTGGCTGAGGTTTGCTCCTTCTAAATTGGCCCAGGACAAGTTTAAATCTTTGAGGCTAATGCCGTTAAAGTCACAACCGACACAGGCGTTAGTTGCCTGTAGTTTTTGCAGATTATCCCCAGCGGCAGCCGGCTCGATCAGAGTAATTTTTGCCGGTGCGCCGTCAGTGGTGGTAACGGCCCTAGCGATGGCAGGCTGGAAGCAAGAAAAAACTGTGAGTAGCAATAGACAGAAGGCTGTCAGTAGCGATCGAGTGAGGGGGCCTGTAATTGGTTTCATCGTTTTTGATCTCCTTGAGTGATCTTTTTCAGTCTCTCTTTTCACTCTAGGCAATGGCTTTAATAAAAACAAATATTCTTTGTTTTCAAATCCATAAATTCCCTTTATGCAAAGCTGGGAAACTCCCTCGCCCTTTCATCACTTTTGTTTATTAAAACAACAATTAAGAATATTTGCTTTTATCTTTATCCCTTACCTAAGATAATAGTGTCCAGCCAAAATCCTAGTTAAGGAGAGGAAGAACCATGACTCTATCTCAGCCTAGACCAACTAACCTCGATCGCCAGATAAAAATTAATGCTAAGAGCGATATTAGCCCAAAGAAAGCCTATAAAAGTCAAAATAGTTCAAATTTGACCTTCGGGCAAAAACTCGCCGATGCGATGGCGGCAAAAGTGGGTTCTTGGGGGTTTCTCATCGGTCAGACCATCGTACTGACGGGATGGGTAGGGGCCAATACTATCCCCGGAATGCCCCACTGGGATCAATCCCCCTTTATCCTGTTAAATCTAGTTTTTTCCTTTGCCTCGGCCTACACTGCACCTGTGGTGTTAATGAGCCAAAACCGACAATCGGACGAGGATAGGGAACAGGCAGCCCAAAATCATCTAGTCAATCTACGCACTGCGGAAAGCATCGAATTACTGCACCGCAAACTAGACGAGTTACAAGCAAGAATCTCGATCGCCGACAGTACATCTTTACTAAGTCAACCAGAAAATAAAACCGCCGCCACCATAATACCCCTCGTTCATTTCGATGGCAGTGTGGTCACAAATCTTGCGATCGATCCCAAGGTCAAAAACTTGACCTTGGATTTATACCGACAGCAGAATGACAAAGAACCGTAGAAGGATTAATCTGTCTCGACACAGTGATAGGAGTGAAAATATAATTATATGTCCCCTCAAATTCTCGATATCGCTGAAAATCTCTCTCTAACCACTTGCGGCACTATTCTCACCCTGGCAGTCTTAGAAACCATTCTATCGGCCGATAATGCCGTCGCCCTGGCCGCTTTAGTGCGAGAACTTCCCGACCCCAGACAACAACGCCAGGCTTTAAACTGGGGATTAGCGGCGGCATTTGTGTTAAGAGTTGCCATGTTAGTGAGTGCCAGTTGGACAGTTAAATTCTGGCAGGTGGAGGTACTGGGTGCTATTTATCTGCTCTGGTTAGCGGGTAAGCATTTTTGGCAGAAATTTTTGAATATAGAAATAGAAGACCAAAATTTTGCCACTAATCTCGCCATAGAATCTTTTGGCCGTGTTATTGTTCTGATTGCTTTTACGGATCTGGCTTTTTCCCTCGATAGTGTCACCACAGCGATCGCCCTAACCGATCGATTCTGGATTCTCCTGACTGGTGGTATTTTGGGAATGTTAGCCCTACGATTTTTGACCGGTTTATTTGTCAGGTGGTTGGCTGAGTTTGTTTACCTACAAGATGCGGCCTATCTGACGGTTTTAGCGGTAGGGGGAAGACTGTTATTAAAAGCTTGTCAACCCACCTATTTACCGCCAGAGTGGATGGTATTGATGATGGTGGCGATCTCGTTAAGTTGGGGCTTTTCTAAGCGTGTTGTGGTGGAATAGTTCTGGCAGCAAGGGATTTTCTCAATTTTTTAGGAGCGTGTCAACCGTTATACTCCGGGAGGATGGGCGACTGTGACATAATTTGGGACTAGGTACGGTAAGAGTCGCTAGTGAACCCCGTTAGCCTTGGAGACTTCCTTGCTAGACACCATTTCCACCCTATCCCCAAAACTAACAGCGATCGAAACCACGGGAAATCCTCTCCCGAAAGTTGCCAGTTGTTCCTCCACCTGTCGTTACTGTCGGTTTTATAAGTTTCAGGGGAGAGGAAACGGCTATTGTCAACGCTTGGGAGTCCCTGTCCACAGTCATTGGCGCGCCTGTCCTTTGATTTGTCCACCTTTCGCCCCTTCCTGGGAAAGGCTGGAAAATGGGTAATTCTAAGTAGTTATCTGGATTTTACCGCCTGTATCGAGCAATTTTCTCCCCATCCCGATGCGCCCGAGGATGGGGTTTTAATCGAAACCGATGCTTTCCACTCCACCGTTATCGGGACTGGTGGCGACAAAATAGAGAATTCCTGACCCGAGACAAGCGATCGCTATACTAAAGCAAATAATCCAGACTCGAGCAGGTTCGTAGCTATTACTATCGATCGCTCGCCGGATGAGAAAATACCGGCGCGTGGCGATGACAACGGTTAATAATCCCACCATAGCGAAGACAAAACCCAACAACCACCCCAATCCTAGGGCGGTAGAAGATGCCGTCCGTAAACGCAAAATGACCAGACCAAAACCCATCAAAGCGATGGAGGCGCGCATCCAAGACAGATAGGTGCGTTCGTTGGCCGAATGATCTCGCCAGTAATCGGGGTCAAATTTCTGCTTTGTCTTTCGGGATTTAAACAGCATATAGGAGTTCCTCGCAGTCAAGTTCAATAAAATCAAGTATTCTTTCTTATGGTTTTAATAAATTGTTTTTATCATCTAGTTTTTCGCTTATCTTTAACCAATTCAAGGGACTTAAGCAGATTATCATCCATAAATAGGGGGAGTTTACCGTCCCATTTTTCGATCGCTTTGTTCTGTAAAACTTCTGGACTTAAGGAATCTTGGAGAATGCGATGAGCTTCCGCCTCTCCTTGAGCCAGATTGATTTTCACTTCCGATTCTTTCAGAGCTTTCAGCACCATAAAACCGGCTTTTTTGGCCTCCTGTTCGGCAATTTGTTTGGCTTCCACCGCATCGGTAAAGCGATCGGAAAAATTGACATGAACCAAAGAAATATCATCGACACCGATATGATAATTTTTCAGTCTTTCGCTCAAACGAATATCCACTTCCCCTTTCACCTCCTCCCGTTTAGTAATTAATTCTTCGGCGGTATATTTAGCCATAACTGCCTTGAGAATTTCCTCCACTGCTGGATCGATCACTCGTTCAATGACAGCCGTTTCATCGCCAATTTGTTGAAAAATAGTATTAACTTCTGATGCTAAAATATGCCAATTCAGTGCCACATCTGTGAATACTTCCTGTAGGTCTTTGGAGGAAGCTTCGGCCGCTATCTGTTGTTTTTGAATTCTCACACTTAGTTTTTTTACCGTGTTAACAACCGGAATAATCCCGTGAATGCCCTCATTAAGTATTTTCTCCTGTACTTGACCAAAAACCATTAAAACCCCTCTTTCTCCCGCATTGACAATCACAAAAGGATTAAAAATAATCGCCAAAATTAATAACAAAAAAAAGAGATTACTTGGTCTAGCTAAAAGGCGAATTTTGAGCATTTTAATTGATAATAAAGATAGTTTATTGGATGGGATTACAAATCAATAAAATGGCTAATTTTATCTATTTTAATAATTTTAGCAACTAGAAATAAAGGTAAATTTTGTCCTATATTATTTAGATAAAGTCAGATTTAGTCTCGTTATTTTTCGTTTTGGCTGGGGAAAGTTCTGGAAATGATTGTGTATTTATAGTTATCATATTCGCCAATTAAATGTTTTAGTAATCATGAATTAAAACGAGCATCTCGTTAGTTGTTGACCCAAAAAGCATTTATTTATCTAAGAAAGCGATCGAGATTATCCAGAAACAATTATCACAAAATTTACCTTGTCTTAAATGGTACATTCTCATTCCACCAGTCTAGCTGGTACTTTCTTTTATAGCAATTACCTTAACACAATCTAGTTTCGGCATAAAAGATATTTTGTATAAAGGATATCTCGATAAATTGACTCGCAGAAATGGCTATGGTAGAACCCTAAATACAGTAAACGGATAAGCCTACTGTACCCATTCCATCCCCTAATGAGGTAATTTAATCACCCTTTTTCCTCGATCGCACAGATCGAGGAATTTATCCTTTATTTCCCTCCCTGAGCGCCCAGCGCCCATGTCTGACCGTTACCGTTTCGAGACGCTGCAAGTACAAGCCGGCCAGGAACCTGCCCCCGGAACCAACGCCCGCGCCGTTCCCATCTATCAAACCACCTCCTACGTTTTCAACGATGCCGACCACGGGGCGCGACTGTTTGCCCTAGAAGAGTTCGGTAACATCTACACCAGGATCATGAACCCGACCACCGATGTCTTCGAGAAGCGGATCGCGGCTTTAGAAGGGGGTGCGGCGGCCCTGGCCACCTCTAGCGGTCAGGCAGTGCAATAATGGAATGGGCCTTATCCCCCTCCGTTTAACCCGAACTGGGGTTAAGCAATAAAATTAAACGCCAAAATCCCATCATTAAAATCGTTATCGCTGATATTGGGTAAGTTCCCCGGTAAATCCTCAAAGCCAAAGATATTATTCCCCCTTGACCGTAAATGTTCCGCCCCATCGGGATTTGCCGAGCCAAAGGAGAAATAGGCCACCTCATGACTCATATAGTTTTCTAGGGTAGCCGCCACATTATCGGGATTCTTGGTCAAAAATGCCTGAATACTCCCTTGCAGACTTTCTCCCAGATTGCCCCCATTGGCAATCACAAAGGGTGCGTAGCGTCGCCCTCCTTCCAACAACACATCCCCTTCGTTAAATTCAGCGGCGGTGGTGCTTTGGTTTGCCCCTTCTCCACTGGCCCGCAAAATGAAGTTATTCACTGCTTGACTTAAGGCACTACGCGCATAACCCGCTTGACCGGGTTGAATTAACTCTGTCACGTTGCCATCTCCATCTAAATCGAGGCTGTCAAAAACGGCTCCGTTGTCATCCGCCACTGGATAGAGACCGACAACGTTATTGAAGAAGGCTCCCGTCTGTTGGAGTCCCTCCTCAATGGCTGTCACCTGTATGCTACTGGGCAAGTTACTGAAGTTGAAAACCAGAGAACCCTGTCCATTGCCCGTATTTTTAAATTCAAGGGCCTGGGGATTAACGTCTTGGTCGGGTAGATTGGTAATTTCTAGGGTGAAATTAACCGTTGCGTCTGGCGTGGCATTGGGAGCCGGGTTGAGGGTGGTATCCGTTACCGCCACCGTCAGATTATAGAGGGATTGGGCTTCAAAATCAGCCTTACCGATGAAGAATAATTCCCGGCCACGAATCTGGAAACTGCTCTGATCACTGCCCAACAAAGAAAGGCTATTGGTCCCCAAGGCATCATCGCTGATCTGAATATCGGCAACTTTGACACCTTGACTGGTATCGGTATTTTCAGCGATCGTATTGGTGCTATTAGCAAGAATTAGGGCTGTGGGAGCTTCGTTGACATCGGTGATGTTTAAAGTTAAGGTTTGGGTGAGATCGGGGGTGACACCAACGGTTGTATCATCGACATTGACGGTGACTTCGTAACTGTTTTGAGCTTCAAAATTAGGAGTAAAACCGACATAGAAAAGAGCCGAATTCTGAATTAAGAAGCGCTCCCTATCCCGTCCCGTGAGGAAGAGATTATTGGTTCCTAAACCATCATCTTCAATCAGGAGATCGGCGACTTTAAATTCTGGTGTGACATCGACATTTTCAGCTAACTCGGTGACAGCATTTTGGAAAATTAGGGCTGTGGGAGCTTGATTACCGGGAGTTTCATTAACATCATTGACAGTAATTGTCAAGGTTTTCTCAAAACTTAGTCCCCCTTGATCGGTGGTTTTTACCCGAATACTGTAACTATTCTTGGTTTCAAAATCGGGGGAATTATTAATCTGTAATTGATTCCCTACAATCGAGAAGGCAGTATTATCTGTATCTCCTGTTCCTGCTATTAAACTATAGGTAAAGTTATTACCAGTATCGGGGTCTGTGCTAGAAAATGTTCCAATTACTGTGTTAACAGGGACATTTTCATTTACTGTAGTGGCACTTAATGCTAAATTTGTTGGAGCTTGATTACCGGGAGTTTCATTAACATCATTGACAGTAATTGTCAAGGTTTTCTCAAAACTTAGTCCCCCTTGGTCTGTGGTTTTTACCCGAATACTGTAACTATTTTGGGTTTCAAAATCGGGGGAATTATTAATCTGTAATTGATTCCCTACAATCGAGAAGGCAGTATTATCTGTATCTCCTGTTCCTGCTATCAAACTATAGGTAAAGTTATTACCAGTATCGGGGTCTGTGCTAGAAAATGTTCCAATTACTGTGTTAACAGGAACATTTTCATCTACTGTAGTGGCACTTAATGCTAAATCCGTCGGAGCTTGATTACTAGGATTTTCATTAACATCATTGACAGTAATTGTCAAGGTTTTCTCAAAACTTAGTCCCCCTTGGTCGGTGGTTTTTACCCGAATACTGTAACTATTCTTGGTTTCAAAATCGGGGGAATTATTAATCTGTAATTGATTCCCTACAATCGAGAAGGCAGTATTATCTGTATCTCCTGTTCCTGCTATCAAACTATAGGTAAAGTTATTACCAGTATCGGGGTCTGTGCTAGAAAATGTTCCAATTACTGTGTTAACAGGAACATTTTCATCTACTGTAGTGGCACTTAATGCTAAATCCGTCGGAGCTTGATTACTAGGATTTTCATTAACATCATTGACAGTAATTGTCAA
Source organism: Microcystis aeruginosa NIES-2549 (assembly GCF_000981785.2). Classification (NCBI taxonomy): domain Bacteria; kingdom Bacillati; phylum Cyanobacteriota; class Cyanophyceae; order Chroococcales; family Microcystaceae; genus Microcystis; species Microcystis aeruginosa. The sequence goes on from NZ_CP011304.1 coordinate 2,146,430, forward strand.
GGTTTTCTCAAAACTTAGTCCCCCTTGGTCTGTGGTTTTTACCCGAATACTGTAACTATTCTTGGTTTCAAAATCGGGGGAATTATTAATCTGTAATTGATTCCCTACAATCGAGAAGGCAGTATTATCTGTGTCTCCTGTTCCTGTAACTAAACTATAGGTAAAGGTATTGCCAGTATCGGGGTCTGTACTGGAAAATGTTCCAATTACTGTATTAACAGGAACATTTTCATTTACTGTGGTCGCACTTAATGCTAAATTTGTTGGAGCTTGATTACTAGGATTTTCATTAACATCATTGACAATAAAGTCCAGTGCCACCAGGCCATTAACCACTTCATCGCCATCGAAGAGTCCACCATCTTGGAACTGCATACGATATAAATCGTTCAAACCATTCCCGTCAACATCTTGCGCTTGGCTGATTCCGTTAACTTCTGCGGAGGGAATGTTCACATAGCTATCCGTGGCGGGATTCCAAATCAGAGGCACCACCAGACCATCTAAATCCAGATCCAAGGTGGCTATCCCCTCTGTACTATTGGTCGTGGTGATGTCAAACAGAACGGAATTCCCCTCTGTTCCCGTAATGCTTTTCCAGCGTCGGATCTGCTCATTCCCGGTGGCGATCGCCGCTTGCCAGGCATCGGGTACTAGGTTTGGATCGCTGCTTTCCCCTTCTAGGGTAACCGCTAACCCAAATTTGCGAGTGCCAACGTATTCACTATTATCGGGAATGGGTACGGTAACGGTGAGGGTGGTTTCCCCGGGGGCAAATACTGCCTGGCCTGCAACAGGCGTATAGCGATCGCCAGCCTTGGCATCCCCATCCTGGGTCAAGTAACCTACCCAGACGTATTTGTCTAAATCCCCTGTGCGTTGGATGGTAAATTCTACCTTTCCATCGGCTTCATTGCCTTTAGAATTAGACACGAATAGGCGAGTCGAGGCATTAGGATTACTGGCAGTAGGACTAAATACCGAACTAGCAAAACTTCGAGCCGTGCTATCACCTGATTCATCGACACTATAGGATGTCATGGTTTCTGCACTAACAGAGGCTACTTCTAAAGTCGAGTTAGGTGTGGGGATGTTTGTTTTGGAAGCATTTGTCTTGACGGTGATAACATTAGTTGTACCTGTTTGCACAATGCGATTAAGTAAAACCGTGGCGGCGGAGGTATTGGAGGTATATTGATCGAACTTCTGATTATATTGATAGACTGTACCGTTCAGACTAAAATCGCTACTGAGATTAAGGGTGTCATCGGCATCCATTACCACCGTGACAGTGTTGTTATCAGAAAGTTGCGTGACGGTTAGAGAATTGAGGGTAAGGGTATTTGCACCATAATTTTCGGTGACTAAAATCTCAAAATTGCGTAAACGACTACCGGGGGAAAGAGTGGTTAAATCCCAATCTTGCCCGTTATAACCCTCAAATCTTAAAACGTTTGTACCAGTACCACCATCTAAACGAAGGAAATAGGTATCATTGACAGTAACAAAATCATCTCCGGGTCCGGCGTAAACTACGTCAATACCGCCGTTAGTATAAATTTGATCATCTCCTTCCCCGGCTAGGAAACTTTCACCCGTTGCCGTGCCAATCATGATATCATCGCCGACCGTACCAGTTTGATTTACAGTGTCATTAAAGTCACTACCAAAGATTGTGTAGGTCAGATTATCGCTATCCCCCGGCGCACCGATGATAAAGTCGCTAAAGCCATCGCCATTTACGTCCCCACCACCACTCAGGGAAATTCCGGCTTGAGAACCAGGTAAACCGGTAATTACAAAGCCGCTGGTATTCGAGTTACCCGTAGAAGCATTAGATTGATTATTACTTAAGCTGTTTAAATCAAAGGGTGACGTGGCTGGATAAGTGCTACCCCACACAGATTCCCCGCCACCAAAGACGACA